>NZ_JBEXQK010000014.1:0-140973 GCF_040612535.1 Streptomyces sp. NPDC006368 | reverse complement strand
TGCGACAGATCGCCCTGTGCCACCGCGGTGGTGACCTCGGCGATCGAGCGCACCTGGGCCGTCAGGTTGTCGGCCATCACGTTGACGGACTCGGTGAGATCCCGCCAGGTGCCCGAGACGCCCTTGAAGTCGGCCTGTCCCCCGAGGCGTCCTTCGGTGCCGACCTCGCGGGCGACCCGCGTCACCTCGTCGGCGAACGCGGAGAGCTGGTCGACCATCGTGTTGATGGTCGTCTTCAGCTCCAGGATCTCGCCCCGCGCGTCCACCCGGATCTTCTGCGACAGGTCCCCCTTGGCGACCGCGGTCGCCACCTGGGCGATCGAACGCACCTGGCTCGTCAGGTTGCCCGCCATGGCGTTGACCGAGTCGGTGAGGTCGGCCCAGGTGCCCGACACCCCGGGTACGCGGGCCTGCCCGCCCAGCGTTCCCTCGGTGCCGACCTCGCGCGCCACCCGGGTCACCTCGGAGGTGACCGAGGCGAGCTGGTCCACCATGCCGTTGAAGACCGTGGCGATCTCGCCGAGCAGGCCGCCCGCCTCGGCGGGGAGGCGGGTGCCGAAGTCCCCGTCGCGTACGGCGGTGAGGCCCGCCAGCAGCTGCCGCAGTTCCGGCTCACCGACCGCGTCGGGCCGGCCGGCCGGATCGGCGCTCCCCGCCGTCCGCGTCCGCGCGTTGTCGACCGGAGCCTCAGTCATGTGCAACCTCGTTCCGTCCACGGGGCACCCCATTGCCACACGCAAATCCGGCGCAGATTACCCGTCGGCAGGTACACAGGGCAATTGTGGCCGGATGCGGCCCACGCGGTGACCGAAGATGGCGGCATCCGCCGGGGCGCGCGGGGCGGAGAAGCCGATGACACGTGCCCCACGGGCCGGGGATCCGAAGAACAGCGACAGGCGGGAGGAGAGACCGTGACAACTGCGGCGTCCAGGAAGACGGTCCCGTACGGCGGTGCGGCGAGGCGGCCGGCGGCGGAGCATCCGCAGGAGGCGGCCCCAAAGGACGCCAGAGCGCTGACCAAGCTGTCCTTCGACCGGCTGGCCGCTCTGGAGGAGGGCACGCCGGAGTACCAGTACGCGCGGAACGCGCTGGCCGAGATGAACATGTCCCTGGTCCACTACGCCGCGGGACGGTTCCGCGTCCGCGCCGACAGGGCGGAGGACGTCGTCCAGGTCGGGATGATCGGCCTGATCAAGGCCATCGACCGCTTCGAGCTGTCCCGGGAAGTCGAGTTCGTCACCTTCGCCGTGCCGTACATCGTCGGCGAGATCAAACGGTTCTTCCGCGACACCTCGTGGTCCGTCCATGTGCCCCGCCGGCTTCAGGAGCGCCGGACCGAGCTCGCCAGGGCCACGGAGGAGCTCAGCGGCCGCTTGGGCCGCGCGCCCCGGGTCGGCGAGCTGGCCGCCCTGATGGCCGTCTCGGAGGACGAGGTCCGCGAGGTCCGCCTGGCTTCGAACGGCTACAGCGCGGCCTCACTGGACGCGGCGGCGTACGGCGACGGCGAGCACCGCGATGTCGCGTTCGCCGACGTCCTCGGCACCGAGGACCCCGGCATCGAACGCGTCGACACCGTCCACTCCCTCGCCCCGCTCGTCCAGCGGCTGGACGAGCGGGACCGTTTCCTGCTGCACGCCCGTTTCGTGGAGGAGCTCACGCAGGCGCAGATCGGTGAGCGCCTCGGCATGTCGCAGATGCACGTGTCCCGCCTGCTCACCCGCACCCTGGCGCGGCTGCGGGCACAGTTGCTGGCCACGGACTGAACGGTCCGGCGATCCCCGGTCCGAGGACGGGTCACCGCTCCTCCTCGGGCCGCGGCCAACCCGGGCGGGCCCGGTCAGGCCCGTACGGGGCGGCCGGCCGTCACGGCGTGAGGTAGAAGCGGATCGTGGTGCCGCTGCCCGCCGTGTGGAGGCGTACCAGGTCGGCGATGTGGTGGACGAGGAGCAGGCCGCGACCGCCCGGCCGGCTGGGGACCGGCGGGCGCCGGCCGGCCAGCGGGTCGGTGAGCTGCCCGGCGTCGTGGACCTCGCAGACGACCTGGCCGTCTTCCGCCCAGATCCGGAGGGTCCCGTGCCCGGCGCCGTGGATCACACTGTTGGTGGTGAGCTCGGCGACCGCCAGGGCGAGGTCCTGCAGCCGCGTGGCGGCGAGTCCCAGTCGCTCCCCGTGGGCGGTGGCGAAGTGTCGTACAGCGGGCAGTCCCTCGCCGGTGAAGGCGTACGTCGCGGCGTCCGCGGGGGCGGGGAGCGCGGTGTTGTAGCGGGCGATGACCTGCTCGGGGGCGTAGGCGGTGGAGGCCGCCTCACCGGACTCGTCGATGATGAGCGGGTGGGTGGCCAGCGCGTCACTGATCACGTGCGGGTCGAGGCCGTCGGCGTCGTAGGGACACAGGATGGTGACGTCACGGCCGGTGAAGGCCGCGTTGATCAGTGCCTCGTGCTGGACGCAGGCGGGGTACTCCGCCTCCGTGCGGCCCGGCCAGATGGGCTCGCCGATGATGCGGACGCGGCCGGGTCGCTGGGCGTCGGCGAAGGCGCGCAGGACGCCGGGGATGATCCGGCCGGGGTTGCGGCCCGCCTGGGTCATGTCAACGAAGTGCACGTCACTCGCCCGGTCCCCCAGCTCCCCCTTGAGGACCTTCAGGCGGGCGGGCGGGGCAGCGACGGCCACGGGTTCCCCGGCGGACAGGCCGTCCAGGATGAAGGGGACCGTGCCCGCCACGTACTGCTGGTCGCCGCGGTAGAACAGCGCCGGATGCACGAACGGATCGCTGATGGTGGCCTCAGTCATCACGATGCCACCTCAATCTCGGTAAGTCCGGGCCAGAAGAGTTCCAGTATGCGGGGCAGCTGAGGCGGTGGACGGTGCAGGACGATCCGCCGCCCCGACGGCAGGCTCTGCGCGGTGAGCACGAGGTTGGTGACGCCGGCGACATCGACGAAGGTCACCTGTGACAGATCGGCCCGGCAGACCTCTCCCGGCTGCCCGACGAGCTGCTCCAGTACCTCCTGCCACGCGGGGACGGTGCTCGCGCTGATCTCCCCGCTCACCTTCAGGCCGGGCCAGTCCGGCGGCCGGGACGCGTCCAGCGAGGCCGTGCCCGTCGGCAGTGCGTCCGGCGACGACGCGTCCGGCCCGCCGTCCGCGCCCTCGCCTTCCGTCGGCCGGGCAGGCTCTTCCCTCATGCTCATCCGCCTCACCGTACCGGTTGCGTGCGGCCGGCGTGCACGAAGGCCCCCGCCGCAGGTGTGCGGGGGTGATCCCGGGTAGACGAGCGGCCATGGGTGACATTTTGATCGGGACATGCTCATGGACGGACAAGGCTCTCGTGTCGAGCGGCTGGTACCCGCCTGGACGGCGTGACGCGGAGGGCCGGTTGCGGCACTACGCCGAACAGTTCCCGCTTGTCGAGGTGGACGCCACGTACTACGCGCTTCCCAGCGCTCGCAACAGCGCGCTCTGGGCGGAACGCACCCCCGAGGGCTTCCTCTTCGACGTGAAGGCCTTCTCCCTGCTGACCGGGCATCCGACGCGGCCGGAGGCCATGCCGGCGGATCTGCGCCCCGCGCTCGCCCGGGGCGGGCGGCGCCCCGCCGCCGGTGGCGGCGCGGACGCCGCGCTGCTCGACGAGGTCTGGGCGCGGTTCAGCGCGGCGCTCGCACCGCTGCGGCAGGCGGGACGGCTGGGGACCGTACTGTTCCAGTTCCCGCCGTGGTTCGCCCCCGGCGCGGCGGCCGAGGCGTACCTCGAACAGTGCGGGGAGCGTACGGGCGACTGGCCGCTGGCCGTGGAATTCCGGCACCCGGCCTGGTGGCAGGGCGAGCAGCGGTCCGCGACGGAGGCGCTGCTGACGCGCCTTCGTATGGCGGCCGTGGCCGTCGACATGACGCAGGCCCTGCCCGCGTCCATACCCCCTGTCACGCCGGTCACCGCGCCCGGGCTCGCGGTGGTCCGCTTCCACGGCCGGAGCACCGCTTGGCTGTCCGGCAGCAAGGAGGACCGGTTCCGCCACACGTACAGGGCGCGGGAGCTGGCGGAGTGGGTGCCGCGCGTCCGCGGGATGGCCGAACGGGCGGCCCGGGTACACGTGCTGTTCAACAACTGCTGTGCGGACGCGGCGGTCGAGGCGGCGACGTGCATGAGCCGCCTGGTCGGTGAGCCGGCGAACGCGCGGTAAGCCGCCACCGGGCCGCGCCGGACGGGGGGGAGCCGGGTGAGCGGCTCGGACGCACACGTCGGCGGCCGCGGGGCGTGCCCGGTCGGGCGGCGCGTACGCCGCACCGCACGGGCGCGTTCCCGCGGCCGCCCTGGCGGTGTGTCAGAACCTTCCGCCGGTCAGCCGGGTCACGGGGCCGTGGGACCGACGGACGGACCGGCGGCCTCCGGCGTAGGCGGTCACGGCCACGGCCGTCGCTCCGGCCGCCACGCCCGTGGCGACACGGACGTTCGACCGGAGGAAGACCCAGGCCGCGCCCGCCGAGCTCACCGCGGTACGCGACACGCCGTTCAGCGTCGACGCCACCGCCCGCGCGGGGCCCGACACGACCGCGGCCGTCCGCTCCCGGGCGTTGCCGGCGGCATCCGCGCCGGAGCGGGACGACTCACGGGTCGCCTTGCCCGCCGCCGACTTCCCGGTCTCGGCCGTCTTGGCTGCTGTGGTTGCTGCCTTCTCGGTGGTGGCTGTGCCCTTGTTTGAGTCTGTCATGGTGGTGCGTCTTACCGGCGCGCCGCGACGAAAACCCCTTACGGGCGCGCCGTGTGCCCGGTGTTCCGGGTGAGGGCCCGGCGGGCTCCGGTGCGCGTCGTCGCCGTATCAGCCGGGCGGGAGGTTGCGGGCGTAGACGCGGAGGAGTTCATGGACCTGGTACGCGCCCGAGGCCGTCTGCCGCACCATGCTCTCGTCGAGGAGTTGCTCCAGCAGGTCCTCGGCCTCGTCGGCGTCCTTCGCCCAGGCGCCGCGGCCGGGGCCGAGGACCGGGCCGGGCGCGCCGGCCAGCAGGCGGAACACGCGCTGCCGGTGCGGGGGCAGGGTGCGGTAGGAGGCGTCGAAGGCGGTGGCGACCGTACGCCCGCCGACGCTCAGCCGGTCCAACCGGGTGTCCTCGGGAGCCAGCCGCGCGGCGAAGTCGGCGAGCCGCCGGACCGGGCGGGCGCGCAGCCGCAGGGCCGCCAGGGCGACGGCCAGAGGGAGCCGGCCGCAGAGGCGCGCGATCCGTTCGGCCGCTTCGGGCTCCGCCGTCACCCGGCCGTCGCCCACCACCCGGGCCAGCAGCGCGACGGACTCCTCGACGGTGAACGGGGAGAGCGGCAGCGTACTCGCGCCGTCCAGGGCCCAGCCGCCGCGGCGGCTGGTGATCAGGGCGAGCGACGACGGGTGGCCGGGGAGAAGGGGGTGGACCTGGCCGGGGCCGGTGGCGTCGTCCAGCAGGATGAGGGACGGCCGCCCGTGCAGCCGGTCCCGGTAGAGCGCCGCCCGCTCCTCGACGCCGCACGGCATCCGGTCCGGCGGCACGTCCAGCATCCGCAGGAACCGCGCCAGTACGGTGCCCGGATCGAGTGGTTCGTGCCCGGCCGTGTGGCCGCGCAGGTCCGCGAAGAGCTGTATGTCGCCGAAGTGGCCCTCGCGGGCGAGCTCGTGCGCGAGGCGGACCGCGAGCCTGGTCTTGCCGACGCCGGGCATCCCGGTGATGACCTGGACGAGCGGTGCCGTGGCCGTCCGGGGCGCCCCGGTGACGGCCCGCACCCAGGAGCGTACCCGCGCGCGTTCGGCCTCGCGGCCCGTGAACTCCGCGATGTCCGCGGGCATTCCGTGCAACTGGGCCGGGCCGCGCGGCAGCGCGGCCGGCGCGATGGGCTCGGCAGGGCGTGCGGGGTGCGGAGCGGTCATGGAGCTCGTCGTACGGGCCAGTGCCGTACCCATCGGGACGGAGAGGACGGACGGGACCGACACGGCCGCCGCGTCCGGTAAGCCCGGGAGCTCCGGTACGGCGGGGCGCGCGGCCGGCGGCCACGCGGCCCCGGTCCGGTGGCCGCCGAACACGGTTCCGTCGGGCGGCAGGCTGCCGGCCGGCGCCCCCACGGGCATCGTGTCGGCCGTGCCCCCGCCGCGCGCCGCACGACGGGGCGTCGGCGCGGGCGCCGGGATCGACCCGCGCAGAATGTGCCGCCGCGCCGCACTCAGCTCCTCGCCCGGCGGTACGCCGAGCTCGTCCGTGAGGACTCTGCCCACCTGCCGGTACACCTCCAGCGCCTCCGTGCGGCGCCCCGCCCGGTGCAGCGCCCGCATCAGGTGCGCCGCCAGGTTCTCGTTCAGCGGGTACTGGGCGACGAGCGGGCGCAGGACTCCCACCGCCTCCGCCGGGCGCCCCATGGCCAGCAGCACCTGCACGTACTGCTCGGCGACCGCCAGCCGCCGCTCCACCAACCGCACGGCCTGGGCCTGAAGTGCCGAGCCGACCGCGAGGCCCTCCAGCGGGCGGCCCCGCCACAGGGCCAGCGCCTCCCCGTTGTGGTGGGCAGCCGAGGACAGCGCCCCCTCCCGCGCCGCCGACACGGCGCGGGCCGCCAGGTCCTCGAAGACCTCGACGTCGACCTCGCCCGAGCGGGTGCGCAGTTGGTAGCCGGGCGGGCGGGTGACGAGGAGCCTCGGGTGCGCGGCGTCGTCACCCAGCCGGCGGCGCAGCCCGTTGACGTAGGTGCGGATGTTGGAGCCCGGGGAGGCGGGCGGGTCCTCCCAGGCCGCGTCCGCCACGTAGTCGACGCTCACGGTCTCGTTCGCCCGCAGCGCCAGCGAGGCGAGGACGGCCCGCTGTCGCGGACCGCCCAGCGGTAACGGCGCGGCGCCGTCGTCCTCGTACACCTCGAGAGGACCGAGCAGTCCATAGCGCATCTCGCGACCTTCCGGTCGGTGCCTTCGACATATATCCCGGGACGCGAGTGTCACGTTTCCCACCTTCCACACCCGCGTTCGGAGTTTGTCCGGAAGCGGTCCACGTGCTGACGCGAAACACCTCCACGGCAGGTCGGCGTGGTCGCTGGGCGGCGGATGGGCGCGATCTGGGCGCGGTCCGGTCAGGGTGACGCGCACGCTGTGGACCTCCGTAACCCACCGGATCAGGAGGCCTGTTGTGGAGCACTACCAGTGGTTGAGTGAGAAGTTCTTCAGCGAGACCGTCAGCGGACTGCGCACGGTGTCCCTGTCCGCGGTCGCCGACGCGGCGGAGGCGCTGGACGGTGTGCGCCGACGCGGCGGCCGCGTCTACGCCATGGGCAACGGCGGGAGCGCGTCCACGGCCACCCACTTGGTGTGCGACCTGGTCAAGACGGCGCGGCGGCCCTCCGAGCCGGGGCTCAGGGCGTTCGCGCTGGCCGACAACATCGCCGTCCTCACGGCGTACGCGAACGATATGTCCTACGCCGACGCGTTCGTCCACCAGCTGACCAACAACGCGGAGGTTGGTGACGCGGTGATAGCGATCAGCGCCAGCGGCCGTTCGCCGAACATCATCGCCGCGCTGCGCGCCGCGCGCCGCATGGGGCTGTTGTCCATCGGCATGCTCGGCTGCGGCGGCGGGACGGCCGTGGACCTCGTGGACATCCCTCTGATAGTCGGTTCGGACGACTTCGGCGTCATCGAGACGGCTCACATCGCGATCGTGCACGCCTTCGCCGATGTCCTGCGCGCCGCCCCCGGGCCGGTCGGCGCCACCGCGACGGCGCGTACGCCGTGACGGCGGCGCGGCCCGAGGAGGTCGTGCTGGTCTCCGACCGGGGGCCGGTGCGGTTCACGGAACGGGCGGAGGGTCTGCGGCCGGTACGCCGCAACGGCAGCGTGACGGCCCTGCTGGACCGGGTCGGGCGCGCCGTCGACCCCCGCACCGCCCGCATCAGCTGGGTGGCGCCCTCCGACGCGGACGGCGACGCGCGCGCGGCGCGGCTGGGCCTGTTCGGTGGTCTCGCCGCCGACCTGGGCTACCGCTACGAGGCCGTGCCGGTGGACCCGGACGCGTACCACGGGTACTACTACGACGCCGGGGTGAGCCTGTTGTGGACGGCCTGGCACGGCATCGAGGACGACGTGCCCGTTGTCGTGGACCCACGTGACCCGCTGCGGTCCCTCGCCGGCTACCGGGCGGTCAACGAGGCCCTGGCCGCGCACATCGCCCGCACCACGCCGTCCGGTGCCGTGGTGGCGTGCCACGACTACCAGCTGCTGCTCCTGCCCGGTGCCGTGCGCAGGCGGCGCGGCGACGACGTGTGGATCACCCACTTCAGCCACACCCCGTTCCCTGCCCGGGAGTCGTGGTCGCGGCTGCCGCACCCGCTCGTGCCCACGCTGGTCCAGGGCATGCTCGGCGCCGATGTGCTGGGCTTTCAGCGTCCCGCGTGGGCGCGGCGGTTCCTGGAGTGCTGCGCGGTCCTGGGGCTGGACGTCGACCACGAGGCCGGCCGGGTGAGCACGGGGCGCGGTCGGGCGACCTGGGTGCGGTGTTATCCGGTGACCGTCGACGGGCCCGCGCTCGCCGCCCGCGCCCGGGTGCCGCGTGTCACGGACTGGGCCGACCGGACGAGGGCCGGTGACCCGCGGGCCGTGATCGCCCGGGTGGACCGGCTCGACCCGGCGAAGAACGCGCTGCGCGGTTTCGAGGCGTTCGGCACCCTGCTGGACCGGCATCCCGACCTTGCCGACCGGGTCCGCTTCGTGGCCTGTCTGGTGCCCTCCCGGGACACCGTGCCGGCCTACCGCGACTACCGGGACCGGGTCCTGCGCACGGTGGACGCCCTCAACTCCCGCCACCCCGGCGCGGTGACCGTCCACCACGGTGACGACATCGAACGCGCCCTCGGCGTGCTGCGCGCCCACGACGTGCTCCTCGTCAACGCGGTCGCCGACGGCATGAACCTGGTGGCCCAGGAGGGCGCCCTGGTCAACGAGCGGGACGGTGTGATCGTGCTGTCCACCGGCACCGGTGCCGGTGATCTGCTCCCCCGGGACGGGACCGTGCCGCTGGAGCAGCCGCGCAGCGTAACGGCGACGGCCGACGCCCTCCACCGGGCGCTGACCCTGCCTCCCGAGCGGCGGCGGGCGATGGCCGCCCGGGCCCGGGCGGCGGTCCGGTGTGCCGATCCGGTCGACTGGCTGCACGACCAGCTCGCGGACGTGCGTGCGGTACGGGCCGGACGGGCCCCGTCCGCGCTCGGATTCCCGCGGGCGACGGCGACGCCGCACCACGGTGCGGCCGGGGGCGCCGTAAGCGAGGACGTCGTACGCGAGGGGATGAGGCTGCCGTGACCGGCGCCGGCGCGCCGTCCCCCCGTGCCGTCCTGTTCGACTACGACCACACCCTCTTCGCCCATGACGACAGCCACCGCTGGGTGCTGGACGCCTGTTGTGCCACCGGCCGGGAGACCGGCGAGACGGCGGCCCGGACGCTGTACGCGCGGATGCGGGCGGTACGCCGGTCCGCGCCGGTCGAGGAGGGCATGCGCGGGTGCCAGCGTTCGACCTCCGCGCACCGCCGCGCCCACCTGTCGTGGTTCGGGCAGGCCGGGGCGGACGCGGAGCTCGCACAGGCGCTGTACGCGCGCCTGCTGTCACCGGCGGCCTGGATCCCGTACGGCGATGTCGCCGCGGTCCTGGCAGCGCTGCGGGAGCGCGGCGTGCCGGTCGCGGTCGTCAGCAACGTCGGCTGGGACATCCGGCCCACATTCGCCGCCCACGGCCTGGACCGGTACGTGGACGCGTTCGTCCTCTCCTGCGACGAGGGCGCCGAGAAGCCCCGGCTCCGCCTGTTCCGGACCGCCTGCGCCCGTCTCGGCACCCCACCGCACGAAGCCCTGATGGTCGGTGACGACCCGGTCAACGACGGCGCCGCCGTGGCCGCCGGCCTCCACGTGCACCTGCTGCCCGACCGGCCGGCCGGGGCGTACCGGGGCCTGGCCGGCGCGGTCCACCATCTCCTCCACACGCGTCCCTCCTCACCCAAGGGAGAAACGTATGCGTCCCTCTGATGCCCCCCGCACCGCCACCACTCCCGCGTGGGCCCACGTCCCCGAGGACGTCCTCGCCCCCTTCACCACCGCGGCGGTCACCGGCGGCTCCGGCTTCGTCGGCCGCCACTTGGTGACCGCGCTCACCGACCACGGAAAGACGGTCCGGGTGGTGGACCTCGTGGCGCCCCGGGAGCCGTTACCGGGAACGGAGTTCCGCCAGGCGGACCTGCGTGATCCGGCCGCCACCGCCGAGGCGTTGCACGGCGCCGACGTCGTGTTCCATCTCGCGGGCAACCCCAGCGGCACGCGCTCGCTGCTCGACCCGCGCTTCGACTTCCGGATGAACGTCGAGGCCACCTTCAACGTCGCCGAGGCGTGCGCCCACTCCGGCACCCGCCTGGTCCACCAGTCCGCCGCGTCCGTCTACGGCCCCCCGACGTACAGCCCCACCGACGAGGCCCACGCCAAGGACCCCATCCTGCCGTACGGGGCGCACAAGCTCTGTGGCGAGGCCATCATCCGCGGCCTGGTCAAGACGTGGCACCTGCCCGCCTCCATCGCCCGGCCCTTCGTCATCTACGGCCCCGGCGAGGACCCGCGCCGCGCCGAGGGCGAGGTGTCCCAGTTCCTGCGCTGGCACCTCAACGGCAAACCCATTCCGGCGGTCGGCGACATCGACCGCAAGAGCCGCGACTTCGTGCACGTGCACGACATGGTCAGCGGACTGCTGTACGTCGCCGGGCGCGCCGATCCCGGCGAGGCCGTGAACGTCGGCAGCGGCACCGACACCTCGCTGCGCCGGCTGGCCGAGGTCATCGGCGAGGTGACCGGTACCCCGGCCGAGCTGGTCGCCGACGCCACCGTCCTGGAGGACAGTTACGCGCTCGTCGGCGACATCACCCGGGCGCGGGCGCTCGGCTACACCCCGCGCGTCACCCTGCACGACGGCATCGCGGCGCTGGCCCGTGAACTCGGCGAGTGCCCCGAACTGCCCTCGATCACATCGAGTTTCACCAAGGACGAGAAGGCCCTTGGGGACCGGAGGGAGCGGGACGGGGCATGATCTCCACCCGTACGGCCGTCTCGGCCGCGTTCGTCCTCAACGGCATGGTGTACGGCTCATGGGTGGGCCGGGTACCGGCGCTGGCCCACCAGGTGGGCGCCGACGAGGGCGCGCTGGGGCTCGCCCTGCTCGGTCAGGTCGCCGGCCTGCTCTCGGGCGCCACCTTCGCCGGCTGGGCGTGCGCGGCCCTCGGCACGCGCCGCGTCACGCTCGCCGCGCTGCCTGCGATGTGCCTGGCCCTGGCGGTGCTGTCGCTGCCGGGCGGGTACGGTGCGCTCGGGGCCGCGTTCTTCCTCATCGGGTTCACCGTGGGCACGCTCGACGTCGCGATGAACATCTGTGCGGTCTTCGTCACCGCGCAGGTCGGACGGCCCCTGATGTCGTTCTTCCACGCGGTGTTCAGCGCGGGGGCGGTCGCCGGTTCGGCCGGTGCCGCCCTCGCGGCCTGGGCCGACTGGGGCACCCGGCCGCACTTCCTGCTGGTCACCGGCGTCACGCTGGTGCTGGTGGCGGTCTTCGGGCGGCGCCTGCCCAAGGTCGGTGCGGAGGAGACCGGGAAGCGCGCGGAAGCCGACGAGGGGCGGACGGCGGCGGCGCCGCGCCCGTTCCGGCAGCCGATGCTGTGGCTGATCGCGTTCACCCTCTTCTGCGCCGCCATCGGCGAGGGTGCCATGGCCAACTGGTCGGTCCTCTTCCTCGACGCGGAGCGGGGCATGTCGGCGTCGGCCGCCGCCGCCGGGTACACCGTCTTCTCCCTCACCACCGTGGTGATCCGGTTCCTCGGCGTGCGGCTGGAGGAGCGGCTCGGCCCGTACCTGCTGCTCGCCCTGTGCGGCGCGACCGCCGCGGGCGGGCTGCTGATCGCCGTCGCGCTGCCCTGGGCGGCGGCAGGGTACGCTGGACTGGCCTTGGCGGGCCTCGGCTTCGCGTTGGTCTTCCCCGTTGCCATCGGGCAGGCCGGGGAGCACGGCCGGTCGCTGGGCACCAGCGGCGAGCGGGAGGTGGGGTTCGTGTCGTCGGTCGCCTACGTCGGCCTCGTCACCGGACCGCCGGCCATCGGGGGGCTCGCCCACGCCACGTCGTTGTCGCTGGCCCTGGGGTGCGTGAGCGGGGTGGTCGCGCTCGTGGTGGTGTTCTCGCGGCTCGCCGACCGTCGCCGTACGCGCGTCATGGCCGGCCCGGAGGCCGCGGCACGGTCGGGGGCGGTGCCATGACGGGGGCCGTCCGGTGGGGCGTGCTGTCGACGGGACGGCAGGCGGCTGCCTTCGTCGAGGACCTGGCGCTGCTCGACGAGGCCGAACTGGTGGCGGTCGGTTCCCGCAGCGCCGCGTCGGCACGGTCCTTCGCGGCCCGCCACGGCGTTCCGCGTGCCTACGGCGGATACGAGGAGGTCGCCGCCGATCCCGACGTGCGGATCGTGTACGTGGCGGCCGTCAACTCGGCGCACCACCGGGCCGTACGGACCTGTCTGGAAGCCGGCAAGCACGTCCTGTGCGAAAAGCCCCTCACCACGAACGTCCGGGACGCCGAGGACCTCATGCGGCTGGCCGCCGGCCGTGGGCTGCTGCTCATGGAGGCGATGTGGACCCGATGCCTGCCGGCGGTGCGGGAGGCGGCCCGGCTGGTCGAGGCGGGCGCGGTGGGGGTGCCCCATCTTCTGCGGGCGGCGACGGGCGGTCCTGCCCCGCCGCACGCCGTACGCAGGCTGCGGGATCCGGACGGTGGCGGCGCCCTGCTCGACTCCGGCGTCTATCCGCTCGCCCTCGCGGAGCTGTTCCTCGGCAGTCCGCGGTACGTCGCCGCCCGTTCGGTGACGACCACGCCGCCCGTGGACGACACGACGGCGGTCCTGCTGGGTTACCCGTCCGGCGCCATGGCCGAACTGTCGTGCTCCTTCGCGGCCGATCTGCCCGCGCGCGCGGAGCTCACCGGCACCGGGGGCCGCCTCGAACTGCCCGCGCCGTTCTACCGCGCGGATCGCGTCCTGCTGCACCCGGCCGGAGGTGGCGGCCCGCCCCGAGAGTGGCGGCTGCCGCCGACCGGCCACGGCTACACCCACGAGGCGCGCGAGGCGATGCGCTGCGTTCGGGCGGGGCTGACCCAGAGTCCCCTCGTCCCGTGGTCGGCGACCCGCGCCGTGCTGTCGGTCACCGACGCCGTACGGCGGAAGGCCGGCGTCCGGCTTGTGGACGGCGAGCCCGCGTGAACGCCGGCGGTCGCGGGGTCAGTAGTTCCGCCACTCGCGGCTGGTGTACTCCAGCACCGCGGGGTCCATCAGCGTGCTGGCCCGTACGTCCTGGGCGCGGCGGTCGACGGGGAAGACGGTGGCGGCCCGGAGGACCGCGTCGTCCAGGAAGCGCAGCGGCGGGGCGTCCTCGGCCAGCCGCACGGCGGGCCGGGGGCCGCCCGCGCCGGGGGTGGCCAGGATGTAGCCCCAGTTGCCGAAGCTGGGGACGTCCACCTGGTAGGCGGTGGTCGTGTAACCGGCCTTGCCGATCGTGGTGGCGATGGACCAGTACGACTTGGGGGCGAAGAAGGGCGAGCCACCCTGCACGACGACCTGGCTCCCGGGCTTCAGGACGTGGCCGAGCAGGTGGTAGAACTCGACGCTGTAGAGCTTGGCCAGCGCGGCGGTGTCCGGGTCCGGGAAGTCGATGAGGACCGCGTCGTAGCGCCGCCCGGCGTCCCGCAGCCAGGTGAAGGCGTCGGCGTGGACCACGGTCACGCGGGGGTCGGCGAGCGCGTCGTCGTTGAGCGCGCGCAAGGGGGCGAAGGAGCGGGCGAGCCGCGTCATCGCCGGGTCCAGGTCGACCAGCGTGACCTCGTCGACGCCGTCGTAGCGCAGCACCTCCCGCAGGGCCAGCGCGTCGCCGCCGCCGAGGATCAGTACGGACGAGCGCCGTGCGGACAGGGCGGGGTGGACGAGCGCCTCGTGGTAGCGGTACTCGTCCACGGAGGAGAACTGAAGGTCGCCGTTGAGGAAGAGCCGTGTGTCGGGCTGCCCGGTGAAGGCGGTGGACCGGGTGACGACGATGTCCTGGTAGGGCGTGGTCTCGGCGTGGACGATCGGGTCGCGGTACAGCTGCTGACGGGCGGTGACCTCGATGTCCTCCGCCAGGACGTACACCGTGCCGAGGACGGCGAGGACGCCGGCCATCGCGGCCAGCAGCGCCATCCGCACGGCGCGGCGCGTCTCACGGCGGAAGATCCACAGGACGACGACCACGCCGGCCAGGGCGTTGACCGCGCCCACCACCAGTGCCCCCTTGAGCTGCCCGAACACGGGCAGGAGCAGCAGCGGGAAGCACAGGCCACCGACCAGGGCGCCGACGTAGTCCGCGGCGAACATGTCGGCCACCGCGCTGCCGGCCTCCTGACGCCTGATCCGCTGCAGCAGATTCATCAGCAGCGGGATTTCGGCGCCGATGAGGAGGCCGACGGCGAAGGACATCACCACCATGGCCGGCATGTAGAGCCGCAGCCAGGCGAACGCCACGTACAGGATGAGCACCGACAGGCCGCCGACCAGCGCGAGCAGGATCTCGATGAGGGCGAAGGCGCCGACCGCGCGCCGCTGGAGGGGCTTGGCGGCGAGGGAGCCGATGCCCATGGCGAAGACCATGACGGAGATGACGACGGAGGTCTGCGTCACGGAGTTGCCGATGAGGTAGCTGCCGAGGGCCGTCAGCGCCAGTTCGTAGACCAGGCCGCAGGCGGCGCAGACGAACACGGCGAGCAGCAACAGCAGGCGGGTCCCGCGCGTGTGGATCGCCGGCGGTCGTGCGGTGGCGGGAGCCTCCCGGGCCGGGACGGTGGTGCTCATGGGGAGGTCAGGAGACGGCGGCGCCGACCATGAAGGCCGTACCGATGTACATGGCCGCCTGGACCCAGGCGGCGGGATGGGGGCGGTCACCGTCGTCGTCGAGCACGGCGGCGCCGAGCCGACCGGGCGTCAGCAGACCCACCACGCAGGAGATGACGGTCATCACGGCGACCCCGGCGAGGCCGTACAGCAGCGTGCTGAACAGGCCGAGCCCGAGCCCCTGCTCGGACTCGCTGGCCCTGATGGACTGTTCGATGACGAGGCCGATGGCGATGGTCTGACCGGCGAGGAGGACCGCGGCACCGCGGTTGCGCTCGGTCCACACCACGTGGAGGAGCTTCCCTGGGGTGACGAGGTCGAGCGCGATGAAGCCGGCCGCCATGACGAGGAAGCCGACCAGGCCGTAGAGCAGGGCGGTGCCTGCCGACTCGAGGATCTCTGCCACGGAAAGAGCCTTTCGGGAACGTCGTCGGGGAGTACGGGGGAGGGCGGGCGCGGAACAGGGGGTGGGGTCACTTCCCGGAGCCGGGGCCCCCGCCGCGGAACTGGGCGCTGGTGGGGTCGGGCCATGCGCTGCGCAGGTGCGGGTTCCAGCGGCGGTAGCCGCTTTCGTAGTCCGCGATCTCGATCCTGCTGCCGCCCCGGTGGGGGCTGATGGCCACGATGTCGTCGCGGTAGCGGAGGAAGACCATGCCGTCGTCGTCGAGGCGGTCCTGGGCCGCGGTGTTGCCGTGGATCTCGTCCGCGACGCGCGACGTCGGGTCGCTGCCGTCGAGGTGGTCGGCGCCGCTCGCGGTGTACTCCCGCTGGATCCACCCGGTGGGTACGTCGTTGGGCTCGTCCTCGCCGCTGGAACACGCGGTGAGGGCGACCGCGGCGAGGAACATCACGCCGACGCGTCGGGCGGGCTTCATCGAGCCTCCAGCGAGGTGCGCGTCGCCACGATCCGGCGGCTGCGCGGGTAGGTGTGCCAGGTGCGCCAGCTCAGCCCCGCGTCCTCCCGCTCGACGGTCAGCGCGGTGATCGCCTCCGGGGAACCGGGAAAGATGCCGTACAGCGCCCGGGGGCCGTCCGCCAGGCAGCGGACGCGGGCCACCTCCGCGCTGAACTCCTTCGCGGTGAAGCGGTGGACGCGGGCCTCGAAGCGGTAGTCCCAGTCGTCGAAACCCCTCGCCAGCGTGTCGGGCAGGCCGTCCTCGACGCCGGGCAGGCAGGCGACGGTCTCCCCGACGGGGCCCGCGAACACCTGGTGGGAGGCGCCCAGGAGCCTGAGCTGCACGTCGATGCCGTCCACCGTCAGGTCGCGCACGGCGAGCGCCTCACGGGCGGGGTGTCCGAGCGCGAACGAGAGCTGGTCGGCGTCGGTGTCCACGAACGGGGTGACGAGTGCTATGCCGCTCATCCGGCCCCGCAGGGCGTCGCGTCGGGGCGGGAGGGCTCCGCGGGGACGGGCGTCCGGCCGCGGGCGGGCACACCGGTGACCGGCGCCGCGCAGACCGCGGCGAGCTGGAAAGGCAACGATGATCCCCCGACTCCGGAAGGTGCGAAGAGCGCGGCCGAGTATGACACAGGCGAAACTCGCGTCCCATCGACGGGAAACCCGTCCGGCGCATCGCGTGTGGCGGGCCGAAGCGCGCGGCACGCCGCAGGTGACGCGCTGGATGTCGTGACGTGACCCCTATGGGTGTTCGGTCACGCTCGCCGTGTCGGTCCTGGAATGAGAGACTCCCGAGGCATGTCCGGTGCGGAAGCTGACGTGGCACGGGCCACGTCTCCCCCGAGTACGAGGGTGATGGCGATGGACACGCCGTTGAGGACGTTCAGGGAGAGCCCGGAGGATCCCTTCGCGCTCCACCGTGCCGTGACGGCGGTCCTGGACGAGCGGGGGACGATCGTCGGGTGGAGCGTGCTGGCCGAGGAGCTGCTCGGTTACGGGCCCGAGGACGTGATCGGCCGCGCGGCGCTGGACGTCCTGGTCGACCCGGCGGACCGGGGCGCGGCGCGGCGCGCGGTCGCCGAGTGCGTGAGGGCGCGCGGCTGGTTCGGGATCGTGACCGTGCGCCGGCGGGACGGGCACCGTATGCGGCTGGGCTTCCGGGCCCGTCTGGTCCTCCGGTCGGCCCGGGGTGAGGAATGGTTCCTCGTCGGCTCGCCCGCCGAGGACGTGATCCAGTGGGAGATCGACCGCTCCCTGCTGGACGGGCTGTTCCTCCGCTGCCCCATCGGCATCTCCGTCCACGCCCCGGACCTGTCCGTCCTTCGCGTCAACCGGACCATCGCGGGGTTCGCCGGGGTATCCCCCGAGGCGATCCGGGGGCTGCGCATGACCGACTTCATGATCCCACCGGACGCGGAGACCGCGGGGCGGAGCCTGCGGCACGTCCTGGACACCGGACGCCCGCTCATCTTCACCGAGCAACCGGTACGGCTGCTGACCGATCCGCCCGGCCACGAGCGCACCGTGTCCATCTCCGCCTTCCGGATGGAGGACCCGGCCGGCGAGGTCCTCGGGGTCACCCAGATGGTGGAGGACGTCACCGCCCGGGAACGGGCTCAGCGGCGGCTCGCCCTGCTGAACGAGGCCAGCACCCGGATCGGCACCACGCTGGACGTCACCCGCACCGCCGAGGAGCTGGCGCAGGTGGCCGTGCCGGGTCTCGCCGACTGCGTGTCCGTGGACCTCCTGGAGCCCGTGGTCCGGGGAGGGGAACCGCTGCCGGAGGCGTCCGGGGCGCTGTGCCGGGTGGCGTGGCGCAGCGTCTCGCCCCGGCCCCCGCGGGGCGCGCAGCGGCAGCACGGCCCGGTGGCCTTCGCGCCGGTGACCCCGCAGGCGCGATGCCTGAGGGAACGGCGGCCGGTCCTCGAACCGGTGGCGGAAGGGCCCGGCGGACTGCTCCGTACGGGCGACGAGTCGCGCCGTACGGGCGGGGATGCGGCGGGAGCGGGGGACGAGGAGGCGGGCGGGGAGGCGCTCCGCACGAGCGGGGAGGCGGCGGGGACGGCTCCGGGTGCGGAGGCGCACTCCCTCATGGCGGTGCCCCTGGCGGCCCGCGGGGTCACGCTGGGGGTGGTCAGCCTCTGGCGTACGGACCGGCCCGAGCCCTTCGAGCAGGACGACCTGACGCTGGCCGGGGAGTTCGCCGCGCGGGCCGCCGTCTCCATCGACAACGCCCGCCGCTACACACAGCAGCGGGAGGCGGCGCTGTCCCTCCAGCGGAGCCTGCTCCCGGCCGACGTGCCGGAGCACCCGGCGGTGGAGGTCGCCCACCGCTATCTGCCGGCCGGGGCCGCCACGGACGTCGGCGGGGACTGGTTCGACGTGATCCCGCTCTCCGGGGCCCGCGTCGCCCTGGTGGTGGGTGACGTCGTCGGTCACGGCATTCCGGCGGCGGCGACCATGGGGCGGCTGCGCACCGCCGTCCACACGCTGGCCGGTCTGGACCTGGACCCCGACGAGGTCCTGTCCCAGCTCGACGACCTCGTGGGCCGTCTCGCCGGTGAGCAGGAGGCCCCGGACACGGCCACGGGTGAGCAGATCGTCGGCGCCACCTGTCTGTACGCCGTCTACGACCCGATCTCGCGCCGCTGTGTCATGGCGCGGGCCGGCCATCCCCCGCCGGCCGTGGTCACACCCGACGGGAACGCGACGCTCGTCGACCTGCCCGCCGGGCCGCCGCTCGGCCTGGGCGGACTGCCCTTCGAGAACGAGGAGTTCGAGCTCGCGGAGGGCAGCCTGATCGCCCTGTACACCGACGGTCTCATCGAGTCGGGGCGCTGGGACATCGACGAGGGGCTCCGCTTGTTGTGCGAGGCGCTCAGGCCGCCGGGGCGCGGCCTGGACGACATCTGCGACACGGTCACCCGGACCGTCCTGCCGGACCATCCCACCGATGACGTGGCTCTGCTCATCGCCCGTACCCGTGTGCTGGCGCCGGAGAGGGTGGCCACCTGGACGCTGCCGGCGGACCCGACCGCGGCGCAGCGGGCGCGGCGGCTGGTGGCGGCGCAGTTGTCGGCGTGGGGGCTGGAGGACCTGTCCTTCACGACGGAGCTGATCGTCAGTGAACTCGTGACGAACGCGTACCGGTACGCGGCCGGGCCGGTACAGCTGCGCCTGATCCGCGACACGTCGCTCATCTGCGAGGTGTCCGACCCCAGGACGACCGCCCCGCATCTGCGGCGTGCCCGCAGCACGGACGAGGGGGGACGCGGTCTGTTCCTGGTGGCGCAGATGACCGACCGCTGGGGCACCCGCTACACGCGCGACGGCAAGACCGTCTGGACGGAACAGCCGGTGGACGGGGCTTCCGGCGGGGAGGCCCTGGGCTCCCGCTGAGGGGCGGCGTGCTCCCGGCATCGCTTCTTTGCTAAACCATTGCTCGACTAAACCGTTTACTAGACAACGTTGTCAGAGGCGTGCACAGTGTCTCCCGCGCGGGGTGAGGTATTCCGCCTGTTCAGGGAAGGGCTGACGCCATGGTGTACGGAGCACTCGACATCGGCGGTACCAAGATCGCCGGGGCACTGGTGGACGCGGAGGGCCGTCTCGTGGCGCGGGCCCAGCGGCCCACGCCCGCCCGGCGGCCGGCCGAGGAGCTGATGGGAGCCGTCACCGCCGTACTCGACGAACTGTCCGCGCACGCGGCGTGGGGCGCGCTGTCGCGCATGGGGATCGCCGGCGCCGGCCCGGTCGACACGGCCGCGGGCACGGTCAGCCCGGTCAACATCCCGGGGTGGCGCGGCTTCCCCTTGGTCGAGCGGGTGCGTACCCATCCGCGGATGCCCCTGGGCGTCCGGCCGGTGCTGGTGGGCGACGCCGTCGCCATGGCCGCCGCCGAGCACTGGATGGGCGCGGCCCGGGGGGTGGACAACGCGCTGTGCATGGTGGTGTCCACCGGTGTGGGCGGCGGGCTGATCCTGAACGGCGCGCTGCACGCCGGGAGGTCGGGAAACGCGGGGCACATCGGTCACATCACGGTCGACCTGGACGGCTCCGTCTGTCCGTGCGGCGCCCGCGGCTGCGTGGAGGGTCTCGCGAGCGGTACGGCGATCGCCACCCACGCGCAGGCCGCCGGCTGGGCCCCTCCGGCGGGGGTCGCGGCCACCGCCGCGGCGGTCGCGGCCTCGGCGCGGGCCGGGGACAGCCGGGCACAGGCGGCGTACGACCGGGCGGCACAGGCACTGGCCGCGGGGATCGCGGCGACGATCGCGCTCGTCGAACTCGATCTGGTGGTGATCGGAGGCGGCGTGGCCCAGGCGGGCGACACGCTCTTCGCGCCGCTGCGCCGCCGTCTGGCGGAGTACGCGGTACTCGACTTCGCGCGGGACGTGCCGGTCGTTCCGGCCCGACTCGCCCTGGACGCGGGCCTCATCGGCGCCGCCGCGGCGGCGGCACGGGCGACCGAAGCCGTCGCGCCCGTGCTGACACCCCGCTCGTAGACCGACCCCTCGCCGCCCCTCCCCGCCCCTCCGCTCCCCCTCGCAGCCGCCGCGGGCAGCCACCCGGCGACAGGCCGGGCCGAAAGGAAGCCACCCAGTGGACCGCCTCACCAACACCATCCGCCCCTACGCGTGGGGTTCGACCACCGCCCTCCCCCGCCTCATGGGCGCGGCGCCCGACGGCACCCCGCAGGCGGAGTTGTGGGTGGGCGCCCATCCGGCCGCTCCCTCCCGGGTCCTGCGCGAGGGCCGGCTCCAGCCCTTGGACCGTGTCATCGAGGCGGCCCCCGCCGCGGAACTGGGCGGGATGACGCTACGGCGCTTCGGGCCCCGGCTTCCGTTCCTGCTCAAGCTGCTCGCGGCCGACGCGCCCCTGTCCCTCCAGGTCCACCCCGACCTGGCACAGGCGGCCGCGGGCTACACGGCGGAGAACGCCCGGGAGATACCGCTCGACGCTCCCCACCGTAATTACAAGGACGGCAACCACAAGCCCGAGATGATCGTCGCCCTCAGCCCGTTCGACGGTCTCTGCGGCTTCCGCCCGCCGCGGGAGTGCGCCGCGCTCCTGGACGGCCTGGGTGTGCCCGGTCTGGCCCCGTACGCCGAAGCGCTCCGCCGCGGTCCGCAGGAGGCGGCACTGCGCGAGGTCTTCTCCGCCTTCCTCTCCCCCGATCCGGGGCTCGTGTCGGACGTCGCCGCAGCGGTGGCGCGCGAGGCCCGGGGCGACGGTGAGCACCGGGCGGCCTTCGCGGCCTACGACGCGGTGGCGCGCGCCCACCCCGGTGACCCGGGGCTGCTGGCGGCCCTGATGCTCCATCACGTCCGGTTGGAGCCGGGTGAGGGCCTCTTCCTCGGCCCCGGCGTCCCGCACGCGTACCTCCGGGGTCTGGGCGTGGAGATCATGGCCGCCTCCGACAACGTGCTGCGGTGCGGGCTGACGACCAAGCACGTGGACGTGGACGAACTCCTGCGCGTGGTCCGGTTCTCCGCGACCCCGGTACGCGTTCTGCGCCCCCGGCCCGGCGACAGGGGCGAGGAGGTCTACCCGGCCCCGGTCGACGACTTCCGGCTGTCCCGGTTGACGCCGCGTACGGGCGGGTCCGGTGTCGTCCTCGACGTGGACGCGCCCCAACTCCTCCTGTGCACGCACGGCGTGGCCCGCCTGGCGGGCCGGCGGGAGGAGTACGACCTGGAGGCGGGCGGCGCCCTCTACGTCCCGGCCGGCGAGCGGGTGACCGTCACGGGTGAGGGCACGGTGTTCCGCGCCACCGTCGCGGCCGGGCGGAACGCCACCGAAAGCGCCCTTCCGACGCCCCCGGCCTCCTGAACTCCCACTAAACTTAACCGGTTTCGCTCCGGGTGTTGTCGCGGCGAGTCTCTGGCTCTAGCCTCTTTTTCAGTCACCGAACGGGATGTCGGACTCCCTTTGTTCGGCCACCGTTGACGTCATTACTCATGGCGTGGCCGGAATCCGTTGGGTGACGCGTCTTCCCGCCGATCGCCGTGAGCCGCATTTCAGCGGCGGTCGGCGGGAAACCACCCGGCTCCACGCTCCGTTCCCTTCCGGCATTCCAACCGCATGCCGGCGGCCGGACAACCCGGGCCCGCGATCGGCGGGATCCCCAACGGAGCCGGGGGCACAGCACCCGCAAGTGAAGGGACATGCCGCGCGCCGGGGGCGAGCCGCCCGCCGGTGTGCGCGCGACCATGTTGGGAGCATTGGGATGAGAAAGAATCTGGCCACCGCGGCGGCAGCGCTGCTGGCCGTGGCCGCCTCGGTCTTCGCCGCCCCCACCGCCGCCCGGGCGGCGGAAGCGGCACCGGGGTTCCACGTCGGCGGCGGCCGGCTGCTGGACGCCAACGGCAACGACTTCGTCATGCGGGGCGTGAACCACGCCCACGCCTGGTACCCCACCAGGACGAACCAGGCGCTCAAGGACGTGAAGACGCTCGGCGCCAACACGGTGCGCGTGGTGCTCGGCACCGGCGACCGCTGGACGAGGAACGACACCGCCGATGTCGCCGCGGTCGTCGCCTCCTGCAAGGCCAACCGCCTGGTCTGCGTCCTGGAAGCCCATGACACCACCGGGTACGGCGAACAGGAGGGCGCGGTGTCGCTGTCCCGGGCCGTCGACTACTGGCTGGACGTCCGGAGCGCGGTCAAGGGGCAGGAAAAGTACATCCTGCTGAACCTGGGCAACGAGCCGCACGGCAACTCCGGATACACGGCATGGAAGTCGGACACGGCCGGCGCGATCGCCCGGATGCGCAGCGCGGGATTCGAGCACACGCTCATGGTCGACGCGCCGAATTGGGGGCAGGACTGGTCCTTCACCATGCGCGACAATGCCGCCGCCATCTTCGCGGCCGACCCCAAGCGCAACACCGTCTTCTCGATCCATATGTACGGTGTCTTCGACACGGCGGCCGAGGTGCGGGATTACCTGAACCGGTTCGTATCCAGTAAACTGCCGCTGGTCGTGGGCGAGTTCGGTGACGCGCACTCGGACGGCAACCCCGACGAGGACGCCATCATGGCGACCTCCCAGCAGCTGGGCCTGGGCTACCTGGGCTGGTCGTGGAGCGGCAACGGCGGCGGTGTCGAGTACCTCGACATGGCGACCGGCTTCGACGCCGCCCGGCTGACCCCCTGGGGCAAGCGGCTCTTCGACGGCACCGACGGCATCAAGCGCACGTCCCGTGAGGCGAGCGTCTTCGCGGGCGGCACCGGGGGCGACACCCAGGCCCCGACCGCGCCCGGCACACCGGCCGCCTCCGACGTGAGCTCCGGCGGCCTCCGGCTTTCCTGGGCGGCCGCCACGGACAACACCGCGGTCACCGCCTACGACGTCGTCCGCCTCACCGGCACGCAGGAGATTCCCGTCACGACGGTCACGGCCACCGGCGCCACGGTGACCGGCCTGACGGCCTCCACCGCCTACACGTTCGCCGTGTACGCCCGTGACGCCGCCGGCAACCGCTCTCCCCGCTCGGCGCCGGTCACCGTGACCACGACGGGCGGACCGGCCGCGGGCAGCTGCGCGGTCACCTACCGCCTCAGCGACTGGGGGAACCGGTTCAACGCCGACGTCACCATCCGCAACACCGGCACCACGGCGGTCAACGGCTGGCAGCTCGACTTCGCCTTCCCCGGTGACCAGACGCTCGACTCGTCCTGGAACGCCAGGGTCACCCAGCAGGGCACGCGGTTGCGCGCCACGCACGAGTCCTGGACCGAGACCATCCCCGCCGGCGGCACGGTCGGCTTCGGGATCAGCGGCTCCTCGACCGGCACCAACGGCGTCCCCGCCGTCTTCACCCTCAACGGCGCCGTCTGCGCCAAGGCGTGACACCGGCCCCTCGCGGGCCACTCGCGGCCTCCCGCCCCGGGTGGGGGGCCGTCCGCCATGTCCCTTCCCCGGCGTCGCCTCACCGCGACTCCCCCGGGGCCCTCGCCCCGGCCCCACACCCCCGGACCCACGCCCACACCCGGACCCACTCAGGCACCCGGACCCACTCAGGCACCCGGACCCACTCAGGCACGCGTACGCGGGCGAGCAGGCCCTGACCGGCCGCCCCTTCGCGGACCGCGGGGGCGGCCAGGGGACCAGGGCGCGCGACCACCTGCGCCGGCTGTGCGACTGGGGACTGTCGCCGGGCGACGCACTGGCACGACGCGCACCGGCACAGGGCGCACCGGCACGACGCGGCGGGGCCCCGAACCGTTCGGTTCGGGGCCCCGCCGCGTCGCTCGTGTCCACACCGTCGCTCGTGTCTACACCTGCCGTGGCGCGGGGGCCGTGGAACCGCGCGGGGTGAGGGACGGTGTCGGCACCTGGAGGGAGCCGGTGTGGGTCCCCTCGATCACCTTGAACAGGGTGCGCGCCACCTCCGTGCCGAAGTGGTGCACGTCATGGCTCATCGCGGACAGCG
This sequence comes from Streptomyces sp. NPDC006368, assembly GCF_040612535.1. Lineage (NCBI taxonomy): Bacteria > Bacillati > Actinomycetota > Actinomycetes > Kitasatosporales > Streptomycetaceae > Streptomyces > Streptomyces sp. NPDC006368. The sequence goes on along the minus strand of NZ_JBEXQK010000014.1, from coordinate 116,719 downwards.
TCGGGTGGGTGAGCCGGCACAGCTGCGAGTCGTCCCAGGCCAGCAGCGAGAGGTCGTCGGGGACGACGAGGCCCATCTCCGCCGCGACGCCCGCGCCGGCCACGGCCATGATGTCGTTGTCGTACACGATCGCGGTCGGCCGGTCGGCGGAGAGCAGCAGGGAGCGGGTCGCCCGCGCCCCCTCCTCGCCCGCGAAGCCGGTGGAGACCTGACGGCTCGGGCCCAGGCCGAGCTCCCGCATGGTGGCCTCGAAGGCCGCCGCGCGGATGGCGCTGTGGCCCAGGCCGGCGGGGCCGCCGACACGGGCGATACGGCGGTGCCCCAGCGCGGCCAGGTAGCGGACCGCCTCGGCCGCCGCGGTGGCGTCGTCCGTCCACACCGAGGGGAAGGCGCCGGTGAGCGAGGGGTGGCCCACCGCGACGGCGGGCAGCCCGATGGCCTGGAGGGCGGGCACCCGCGGATCGTCCTGGTGGAAGTCGACCAGGATGGCACCGCTGATCATCTGCCCGCGCCACCAGCTCTCGTACAGGGCGGTCTCCTCGTCGAGGTCACGCACCAGGCGCAGCAGCAGGGAGCAGGAGTGTTCGACCAGGACGCTCTCGATGCCGGAGATGAACTCCATGTAGAAGGGCTCCAGGCCCAGCAGCCGCGCGGGTCGGCAGAGCGCCAGGCCGACGATGTCGACCCGCTGGCTGGAGAGGCTGCGTGCGGTCAGGTTGGGTGCCCAGCCCAGTTCCCGGGCAGCCTCGAAGATGCGCTCGCGGGTGGCCTGCGAGACGCCCGGTTTGTGGTTGAAGGCGAGCGACACCGCTCCCTTGGACACTCCGGCCCGGGCGGCGACGTCCTTGATGGTGACGCGTTCCGTGGAGCCGCTCACACCACGTCCACGCTGAACAGGGCGGACCGTACGGCCTCGGCGTCCACGGGGCCGCAGTCGCTGACCCGGATGCGGGTCCGCTCGCCGGGGAGCAGTGTCTGCAGCCCCCGGTCGGCGCCGGCGCGCGGACCGAGCCGGTCGGCCTGCAGGAGGAGGTCTCTCACGAGGGTCTGTGCGGTCACCACGACATCGACTCTATCCCCCTGCCCGGCCACCGGTTCCACGGCGACGTCGAACCGGGGCCGGGGATAGGCGAATGCCTTGTCCGGGACCGGGAAGTGCAGGGCGCGCAGCCCGTCCGCGTCGGCGACGAGGAACTCCTTGGCGGACCGCTCGGCCGGGGTGAGGTCCTCGGGCACGGGGAGGCGGAGGACCGAGCGGGGTTCGGCGGCGATGTCGAGGACGGTCTCGTGCAGGAGGGTGCCGTCCGCCTCCAGCCGCCGCAGCAGCACGGAGGTCCGCCAGGGCGTTCCGGACTGGTTGACGGCGGCGAGCGTGAGGCCGTCGGCGCCGGGCTGCACGGTCAGCAGCCGGTCGGCGTAGACGCGGCGCAGCTCGTGGTGGAGGGGCTTGAGCCGCCCGTCGCCGTCGATCGCGGCCCAGGAGCTGACCGGCCAGCAGTCGTTGAGCTGCCAGACGATCGTTCCGGCGCAGACGGGCCAGTGGGCGCGCCAGTGTTCGATCCCGGTGGCGACGGCGCGCGCCTGGACGACCTGGGTCAGGTAGTGCCAGCGGTCGAAGTCGTCCTCGGGGAGGTCGAAGTGGCGGGCGACGCCCCGGTTGAGCTTGCCGTTGCCGTCCTCGGCCTTCTGGTGGTGGAGCATGCCCGGGGAGTCCGGTGCGAGCCGCTCTCCGGGCAGGGCCCGCTGGAGGGTGGCCATCGCGGGGGGTGCCTGCCAGCCGAACTCGGCGACGAAGCGCGGCACGCTCGCCCGGTACTCGGCGTAGTCCTGCCGGTTCCACACCTCCCAGGAGTGGTGGGTGCCGTGCGCGGGGTCGTTGGGGTGGTGGTCCCAGGAGCCGGACCAGGGGCTGCCGGCGGTGTAGGGGCGGGTGGGGTCGAGTTCGGCGACGACGCGGGGCAGCAGGCCCAGGTAGTAGCCCTCGCCCCAGGAGTCACCGGCCAGTTCGGGCTCCCACCCCCAGTCGCGGAAGCCCCAGAGGTTCTCGTTGTTGCCGTTCCACAGCACGAGGCTGGCGTGCGGCATGAGGCGGACGACGTTGTCGCGCGCCTCCGCCTCGACCTCTCCGCGCAGCGGCTGCTCCTCCGGGTAGGCGGAGCAGGCGAAGAGGAAGTCCTGCCAGACCATGAGACCGAGTTCGTCGCACGCGTCGTAGAAGGCGTCGTCCTCGTATATCCCGCCGCCCCATACGCGTACCAGGTCGATGTTGGCGTCGGCGGCCTGGGCCAGGCGCGTCCGGTAGCGCTCCGGGGTGACGCGGGAGGGCAGGACGTCGTCGGGGATCCAGTTGGCTCCCCGGACGAAGAGCCGCACGCCGTTGACGACGAGGGTGAAACCGGTGCCGTGCTCGTCGGCCGAGCGGTCCAGCTCGACGGTGCGGAAGCCGATGCGGCGGTGCCAGGTGTCGAGCGCGCCGGTGTCGTCGGACAGGGTCAGTTCCAGGTCGTGGAGCGCCTGCTCACCGTATCCGCGCGGCCACCACAGCCGCGGCTCGAACACCTCCAGCACCAGGACCGCCTGGTCGCCCTCCACGACGGCCTCGGCCTCGGCTCCGGCGACGGAGGCGCGCGCCACCAGCCGTCGGCCCTGTCCCCGGCGGGTGCGCTCCACGTCGAGCCGCACCTCGACGCGGCCGGTGCCCTGTTCGACCGTGACCAGCGGGCGGACGCGCGCGATCCGCGCGGTGGACCAGTGTTCCAGCCGTACGGGGCGCCAGATGCCGGCGGTCACCAGCGTCGGGCCCCAGTCCCAGCCGAAGCTGCAGGCCATCTTGCGGATGTACTGCGACGGTTCGGGATACACGTTGGGCCGCTCCCCCGTGACGGCCCGGACGGCCGCGGCCTCGTCGTACGCGGAGGCGAAGCGGACCTCCAGCTCACCGGTGCGCCCGGTGACGTCGAAGCGGTAGCCGCGGTGCATGTTGCGGGTACTGCCCACCGCCTCGCCGGCGAGGGTGATCTCCGCGGCCGTGTCGAGGCCCTCGAAGACGAGGTCGGTGCGCTCGTGCGCGCTGTCGTGGGCGAGGTGGGTGACGTAGGTCCACGCACGCCGGCCGACCCAGGCGACCTCGGTCTCGTTGCGGTCCAGGAAGGGGTCGGGGATGACCCGGGCCGCCAGCAGATCGGTGTGGACGCAGCCCGGCACCCCGGCCGGGAGAAGCGCCTCGTCGTGGCGCAGACTCCAGCCCTCACTGAGCTGGGTGACGTCCTTCATGGTGCGGCTCCAATCGCCTGACTCAGGCCCGGTGGATGTACGACGCCGCACAACCTAACCCTCTGCGGGCACCCTGTCCATAAACCGGTCTAGTGCCCATCTGTAACGCACCGTTGATGCTGCTGTCGCACTGCGATGAGAGCGGACCGCCTCACATTCGCTTCTGGGTAACGATTGGGCATCGTGCGTGAAATCGGAGCTTTACCGGTTCACATCCAGCCTGACATAGTGCCGACATCCCACCCGTAGACCTGAGCCGTAACCCTGAAGGAGTTGGGCACATGGGGAAGAAGAAGGCGCTCGCGGGCGTGCTTCTCACCGCCGCGATACTGACCGTCGCGGGGTGCAGCGGCGGAGGCGCGGCCTCGACCGAGACGGCGAAGGCGCCGGACGATCCGGGTGAGGCCTCCGGCGAGATCAAGGTCCTGACGGCCCGCACCGACCTCGTCCAGAGCGGGGCGATGGAGGCGTACGCGGCGGAGTTCAGGAAGACCCACCCCAAGGTGAAGGTGACCTTCGAGGCCCTCACCGACTACGAGGGGGAGGTCAGGATCCGGATGAACACCGAGAACTACGGTGACGTCCTGATGATCCCCGGCGCCATCGCCAAGAACGACTACCCGAAGTTCTTCGCCCCGCTGGGCACGACGGAGGAGCTGAGCGGCAAGTACCGCTTCAGCGACAAGACGGACGTGGACGGCAAGGTCTACGGTGTGGCGCAGTTCGGCACGGTCAACGGCTTCGTCTACAACAAGGCCGTCTGGAAGAAGGCCGGCATCACCGAGTGGCCCGCCTCCCCCGCGGAGTTCCTGGACGACCTGCGGGCGATCAAGTCCAAGACCGGCGCCATCCCGTACTACACCAACTTCAAGGACGGCTGGCCGCTGACGTCCTGGAGCAACAACATCGGCTCCGTCACCTGTGACGTCAAGGCCGGTGACAAGCTGGCCGGCGCCGTGTCCCCGTGGAAGCAGGGCTCCGAACTGCACGTGATCGACACGCTGCTCCACGACATCGTGCGGGGCGGGCTCTCCGAGAAGGACCCCTCCACCACGAACTGGGAAGCCTCCAAGGGCATGCTCGCCAAGGGTCGGATCGCCTCCATGCAGCTGGGATCCTGGGCGATCACGCAGATGCGGGACGCCGCGAAGAAGGCCGGCGCCGACCCGGACGACATCGGCTTCATGCCGTTCCCGGTGCAACAGGACGGGAAGTTCTGCGCCACGCTCCTCTCGGACTACCAGCAGGCCGTCAACGTCCACTCCGAGCACAAGGCCGCCGCCCGGGCCTGGATCGACTGGTTCACGGAGAAGTCCGGATACGCGCTGAAGGAGGGCGCCGTCTCCGCCGTCAGGACGGCCCCGATGCCGGACACACTCAAGGCCTTCGTTGACAACGATGTCGCGTTCCTGGAGCGCTCCGAGGCGAGGACCGGGGAGGTCAACGCGATCGACAAGGCCGCCGAGATCGGCCTCAACGCCCCCGACTACCGCCGGCAGCTGGTCGACGTGGCCCGTGGTGCCCAGAAGGGCAGCCTCCAGGACTTCTTCGCCGGCCTCGACAGGAAGTGGGACGAGGCGGCGAGGAGCACCGGCTCCTGACGGACGGCGCACGCGGGTCCCGGCCGTGCCGACAGCGGCCGGGGCCGTGTTCCGCCGCCGCGCATCAGCGGACGACGAAAGGCCGACATGACCAAGACAACCGACATGGCGCCCGCGCACCCGCCGCGGGCCCCCGCCGGCGCGCGCCCGGGGACGGAGCGCTCCGCGCCCGGCCGGCCGGCGAACGCCCGGCGCGGCGGACTGCTCCGCCGCGCCACCCCCTGGCTCTTCCTGGCCGCGCCCCTGGCCCTGCTGATCACGTTCACCTACGTCCCCGTGGCGAACATGGTCTTCTACAGCTTCACCGACTGGGACGGCGTCAGCCCGGACCGCGAGTTCACCGGCGTCGACAACTACGTGCAGATCCTCACGCGGCCCGAGCTGTTCCGGGTCTTCTTCGTCAGCTTCTACTACCTCGCCGCGTCCGTCGTGCAGATCGTGGCCGCCCTGTACTTCGCGAGCGTGCTGAGCTTCGACCTCAGGTTCCGCAACTTCTTCAAGGGGATCCTGTTCTTCCCCTACCTCATCAACGGCGTCGCCATCGGGTTCGTCTTCCTGTACTTCTTCCAGGACGGCGGCACCCTCGACTCGGTCCTGTCCTGGTTCGGTGCCGACACCGGGCACGCCTGGCTCGGTGACCCGGCGTCGGCCAACACGTCACTGGCCGGGGTGTCGGTGTGGCGGTTCACCGGACTGAACTTCGTGCTGTTCCTCGGCGCGATCCAGTCCATCCCCGGCGAGCTCTACGAAGCGGCCCAGCTGGACGGCGCGACGAGGTGGCAGCAGTTCCGGCACATCATCGCGCCGAGCATCAAGCCCGTGCTGAGCCTGAGCGTCATTCTCGCGGTCTCCGGTTCCCTCTCGGTCTTCGAGATCCCGTGGATCATGACCGGCGGCGCGACCGGCACGTCGACCTTCGTCATCCAGACGGTCAAGCTCGCCTTCCAGTTCAACAAGACCGGCCTGGCCTCGGCGGCGGCCGTGGTGCTGCTGCTGATCATTCTCCTGATCACCTGGATCCAGCGCCGCCTCGTGCCCGATGAGAAGGTGGACCTCGTATGACCACGGCCCTGCCCTCCCGGCGCCGGCGGATGCTCGGCCCGGCCCTCACGTACCTCTCGCTGATCGTCGCCTCGCTGGTCGTCCTCGTCCCGCTCGCCGTCGTCTTCCTGACCTCGCTCAAGACGTCGGAGGAGGTCGCCGACGGCGGCGCGCTCTCGCTGCCCGGCGACTGGCTGAACCTCGGCAACTACGCGACCGCGTTCACCGACGGGAAGATGCTCACGGCGTTCGGGAACACCGCCTTCATCCTGCTGTTCTCGATCACCGGGACCGTCCTCATCGGCTCGATGACCGCGTACGCGGTCGACCGGTTCCGGTTCCGGGCGAAGAAGCCGGTCATGGCGCTGTTCCTCATCGCCACGCTCGTGCCCGGCGTCACCACGCAGGTCGCCACGTTCCAGGTGGTGAACAGCTTCGGCCTGTTCGACACCCGATGGGCGCCGATCCTGCTGTACATGGGCACGGACATCGTCTCCGTCTACATCTTCCTGCAGTTCATCCGCGGGATCCCGACGTCCCTCGACGAGGCCGCCCGCCTGGACGGTGCCAACGCCTTCACCATCTACTGGAGGATCATCTTCCCGCTGCTGAAGCCGGCCGTCGCCACCGTCGTCATCATCAAGGGGATCACCGTCTACAACGACTTCTACATCCCCTTCCTGTACATGCCCTCCCAGGACCTCGGCACGATCTCGACCGCCCTGTTCCGCTTCAAGGGGCCTTTCGGGGCGCACTGGGAGAACATCTCGGCGGGAGCGATCCTCGTCATCGTCCCGACCCTGGTCGTCTTCCTGTTCCTCCAGCGCTACATCTACAACGGGTTCGCCCAAGGCGCGACCAAGTGACCCCTGGTGCCTTGCCGGGGCCGCGGCGTACGACCCCGGGTCGGCGGGCCGGGGGCCCGGCCGCCACCGCTGCGCCCCGGCCGCCGGCCCGCCACCACACCGTGCCCCGGGCACACCTGCCCCCGACGACCGCACCGCACAAGGAATCCCCGATGGCCACGCCGGACAGCCCGCTCGACCACCGCTACCGCGGTGAGCACCCCGTCCGCACGCTGTGCTACCTCTTCCGTCCCGACCGCGCGCGCCTGGCCGGAGCGGTGGTGGTCTTCTTCGGCAAGCACGCCCCCGTGTGGCTGCTGCCGCCCATCACGGCGAACGTCATCGACATCGTCGTGGAACACCGGCCGCTGTCCGAACTGTGGTGGAACTGCGCCCTCATGCTCGTGGTGCTGGCGCTGAACCTGCCCCTCCACCTGCTCTACGTGCACTGGATGCACGGATCCATCCGCCGCACGGGCCGCGACGTGCGCATGGCGCTCGTCCAGCGCATGCAGCAGCTGTCCATCGGCTTCCACGCCCGCACCAGCTCCTCGGTCCTGCACACCAAGGTCATCCGCGACGTCGAGACGCTGGAGACGGGCGTCCAGCAGACCGCCGACAACGGGCTGACCGCGGCGGCCACCCTCACCGGCGGACTGGCCGTCATCGCCGTGGTCACCCCCGCCTTCCTTCCCGTCTTCCTCGTGCTGGTCCCGGCGTCGGCCCTCCTGGTGGTGGCGTTGCGCTCCCGGCTGCGGGACCGCAACGCGTCCTTCCGCCGGTCGGTCGAGCGGCTGTCGACCAGCGTGAACGAGATGACCACGCTCATCCCCCTCACCCGGGCCCACGGGCTGGAGCACACCGCCCTGCACCGGGTCGACCGCGACCTCGACACGGTGCTGCGCGAGGGGTCCCGCCTCGACCTGCTCAACGGCCGCTTCGGCTCACTGTCCTGGATGGTCCTCAACACCCTCGGCATGGCCTGCCTCGCGGGGGCCGCGTTCGTCGCGTACCACGGGTGGCTGGGCGTCAGCCCGGGAGCGGTGGTCATGCTCAGCGCGTACTTCGCCGGTCTCACCGGGTCCGTGACCACGCTGCTCACCCTCGCCCCCGTCACCGGCAGGGCCCTGGAGTCCGTGCGCTCCATCGGCGAGATCCTGCAAGCCCCGGACCTGGAGGAGAACGACGGCAAGGAGCGCGTCGGCCATGTCCGCGGCGAGTTCCGGTTCGAGCGGGTGACCTTCGCGTACGAGGGCGGGGAGCGGCCCGCGCTCGACGGCGTCGACCTCACCGTCCCCGCCGGGGAGACGGTCGCCCTGGTCGGCGGCTCGGGCGCCGGCAAGTCGACGGTACTGAACCTCGTCCTCGGCTTCCACCGCGCGACCGGCGGGCGCGTCCTGCTCGACGGCCGGGACCTGAACGAACTGGATCTGCGCAGCTACCGCCGTTTCGTCTCCGTCGTGCCCCAGGAGTCGATCCTCTTCGAGGAGAGCGTCCGGGACAACGTCGCCTACGGCCTGCCGGACGTGGACGAGGCGGCCATCCGCCAGGCCCTGCGGGACGCCAACGCGGCCGAGTTCGTCGACCGGCTCCCCGAGGGCCTGGACACCGTGGTGGGCGAACGCGGCGCCCGGCTCTCGGGCGGCCAGCGGCAGCGCCTGGCCATCGCCCGCGCCCTGATCCGCGATCCGCGCGTCCTGGTGCTGGACGAGGCGACCTCGGCGCTCGACACCCGCTCCGAGGCGCTCATCCAGCAGGCCCTCGCGCGGCTGGTCGCGGGCCGGACGGTGTTCATCGTCGCGCACCGGCTGTCCACCGTCAGGAACGCGGACCGGATCGTCGTCCTGGAGCAGGGGCGTGTCCAGGAGGTGGGGAAGCACGCGGAGTTGCTGCGGCGGGAGGGAGCCTACGCCCGTCTGCACGGCTGAGTCCCCCGCCGCCCGGCCGGGCGGCCACCCCGGTGGGCCGGTCAGGCGGAGTCCCGGCGCACGAGCTCCGTGGGGAGGATGACGGCGGCCGGGTCCTCCCCGCCGATCCGGGCGAGCAGCATCCGTACCATCTCGCCGCTGATCCGCTCCCAGGGCTGACGGATCGTGGTGAGGGCGGGGCGCGCGGACAGGGCGGCCGGTGAGTCGTCGAACCCGCCGACGGCCACGTCGTCGGGTACCCGGCGCCCGGCCCGGCTGAGGGTGTCGAGCACCCCCTGGGCCATCAGGTCCGAGGCGACGAACACCGCGTCCATGTCCGGTGCGCGCTCCAGGAGCAGTTCGGCCGCCGTCCCACCGCTGGCCCGGCTGTAGTCGCCCGCCACGATCAGCGACTCGTCGGCGGGCAGGCCGTACTCGGCGAGCACGTCGCGGTAGCCCGCGAGGCGCTCGACACCGCCCGGGGTGTCCGGTGGGCCGGTCACCGTGGCGATGCGGCGGCGCCCGGACTCGTACAGGTACCGCACCATCGACCGCGCGCCGTCCCGGTCGTCCGCCGCGACGTAGCTGACCCTGGCGCTCTGTCCCAGCGGCTTGCCGCAGGCGACGACGGGGACGCCCGCGGCGTCCAGCTCGCTGCCCACGGGGTCGCCGGAGTGGCTGGAGACGAGCAGTACGCCGTCGACGTGTCCGGCCCGGATGTAGCGCAGGTTGCGCCGCCGTTCGGCCTCGGTGCCCGCGATCATGAGCAGCAGCGGGATGTCCCGGTCGGCGAGCGCCTGGGTGCAGGCCCGCAGCAGCACATTGAAGTTGGGGTCCTCGAAGAACCGCTCCTGTGGTTCGGTCAGCAGGAACGCCACCGAGTCCGACTTGCCGGTGATCAGCGAGCGGGCGTGCCGGTTGACGACGTAACCCGTCCTGCGGATCGCGGCGTTGACGGCCGTCTGCGCCGCCGGGCTGACGTAGTGCCCGCCGTTGAGCACGCGCGAGACGGTGCCGCGCGAGACCCCCGCCTCACGCGCCACGTCGTGGATCGTCACCGATCGCCGTTTGCCGTCCGTACCGCGGTTCATGTCTCGTTCCCCTTCCCGCGTCAGGACTTTACGGCGCCGGAGAGCAGGTCGAGGCTCCAGAACCGTTGGATGACGAGGAACAGGGCGATGAGCGGCACGATCGCCAGCAGGGCGCCGGTGATCACCAGGGTGTAGAGGGCGGGCGTGTTGCTGCCCTGGGCGAGCAGCGTGAACAGCCCCACGGTCATCGGGAACTTGGTGTCGTCGCTGAGCATGATGTAGGGCAGCAGGAAGTTGTTCCAGATCGCCACGAACTGGAAGAGGAAGATCGTCACCAGTCCCGGGGACATCATCGGGGCGGCGATGCGGAGGAAGATCCGCCACTCCCCGGCGCCGTCCATCCGGCCGGCCTCGACGAGTTCCATGGGGATGGCGGCCTCGGCGTAGACGCGGCCGAGGTAGATGCCGTACGGGGAGAGGATCAGCGGCAGCAGCACGGACAGGTGGGTGTCCGTCATGTCGGCCTTCGCCATCAGGAGGTACTGGGGGATGGCGAGGATGACCGGGGGCATGAGCACGCCGGCGAGCAGGACGTTGAAGACGGCTTCCCGGCCGCGGAAGCGGTAGACGGCCAGCGCGTAGCCGGAGACCGCCGAGACCGCGGTCGACAGGGCGGCGCCGACGCCCGCGTAGAGGGCGGAGTTGGCCATCCACCGCCAGTAGATGCCGTCGCGGTAGGCGCCGAGGTCGGCGAGGTTGTCGCCGAACCCGCTGCCGGGCAGGAACGTGAAGGTCGAGAACAGCTCCGGGCCGGACTTGGTGGAGGCCACCACGACCCAGGCCACCGGCAGCAGGCAGTAGAGCGCGCCGAGGAGCAGGGCGGCGGTGGGCAGGAGGGCGGTCCGGCGCGGGCGCGGCGGTCCCTGGGAGGTGCCGGGGGTGGTGCCGGCGGCCGGGGCGGTCCTGCGGGCCGACGAGGGGGCGGCAGGCGTGCTCATGGGGTTCCCCCTTGCTTGGTGCGCGCGCCGGAGGTCCTGAGCAGGGCGAAGGACAGGGCGAAGGTGGCGAGGGCGAGGACCACGGCGGTGGCCGAGGCGGCGTACATGTTCCCGCCGAGGAAGGCGTCGTTGTAGACCTTCATCAGCGGGCTCCAGGTGGTGGAGATGCCGTTCGTCAGTGGCCTGAGGGTGGTGGGCTCGCTGAAGACCTGGAGTGTGGCGATGATCGAGAAGAAGAAGGTGAGCACCAGGGAGGGGGCCACCATGGGGATCTTGATCCGCAGGGCGATCTGCAGCGGTGTGGCGCCGTCCAGCTTCGCCGCCTCGTACACCTCGGCCGGTATGGACCGCAGCGAGGTGTAGATCACGATCATGTTGAAGCCGGTGCCGCCCCAGACCGCGATGTTCGCCAGCGACAGGAAGAGCGGGCCGCCGTCGAGTAGGTCCGGCCGCGGCAGGCCCAGCCGGTCGAGCGCGTGGTGGAAGGGGCTGACGTCCGGCAGGTACAGGAAGCCCCACATCATGGCGGCGACGACGCCGGGGATGGCGTACGGGAGGAAGATCGCGAGCCGGGAGAAGGAGCGTGCCCGGACCCGCTCGGCGTCCAGGAGCAGTGCGAACAGCAGGGCCAGGCCGAGCATGACGGGCACGACGATCGCGCCGTAGCCGAGGATGCGCAGGGCGCTGTGGCCGAGTTCGGTGTCGGTGAGGGCGGCGGTGTAGTTCTCCAGCCCCGCCCAGACCTCCTCACGGGCTCCCTTGCCCAGGCCGAGGCCCTTGACCTCGACCTTGTGGAGGCTGAGCCAGACCGCGTAGCCGATCGGCAGGGCGAAGAACACCGTGAAGAGGACGGCGGCCGGCAGGAGGAAGCCGTACGGGGCGGCCTTCACCCCGTACGCCTTCCGGCCGCGCGCCGTGCGGCGGGTCGTGGTCACGGAGCGACCTCGAAGCCCTGCTTCTTCAGGTCCGCGACGGTGGCGTCCCGCATCGTGCGAAGCGCCGCGCCGAAGTCCGACTTCTCCTTGGCCGCCGTGCCGAACGCGTCCTTGAAGGTGGTGTACGCGACGTTGACGTTGGGGCCCCAGGAGGCGGGGGCGGTGGTCTTCGCGATCTCGGCGGCGCGGGTGTAGAAGTCCGGCTGGTTGGCGAAGAAGCCGGGGGCCTTGCTGAGCGCGCCGCTGGTCTGGGCGGCGGTGGCGGCCGGGTAGACGCCGCTCTCCTTCACCAGCGCGGCGAGGGCCCGCGGGTCGGTGTTGAGCCAGGTGGCGAACTTGGCGGCAGCCGCCTTGTGGCGGGAGTCGGTGGTGACGGCGGTGCTGGAGCCGCCCCAGCTGCCGGTGGCGTTCTGGCCCTTGGACCACTGCGGGAGCGGGGCCATGGCCCACTTGCCCTTGGTGTCGGGGGCGGCGGTGGTCAGGGTGCCGGGAGCCCACACCGCGCTCACCCACGCGATCTGCTTGCCGGTGTTGATGGCCTTGTTCCACGCGGGGGTGTACATGGGCTGGTTGTCGACGGCGCCTTCCTCGACCAGACCGCCCCAGAAGTCGGCGACCTTCCTGGTGGCCGCGTCGTCGATGCCGACCTTCCACTTCTCGCCGTCGATGGTCCACCACTTGGCGCCGGCCTGCTGGGCGAGCCCGGCGAAGAGACCCGCGTCATTGGAGGAGAAGGTGGTCAGGGCCTTGTCCGGGGCCTTCTTCTTCAGCGTGCGGGCCGTCTGCGCGAACTCGTCCCAGGTGGTGGGGACGGTCAGCCCGTACTGCCGGAAGAGGTCGGCCCGGTAGTAGAACATCATCGGTCCGGAGTCCTGGGGGACGGCGTAGACGGCGTCGGTGCCCAGCGTGGTCTGCTGCCAGATGCCCGGGGCGAACCTGTCCTCGGCGCCGCCGACCTCCTTGGATATGTCGGCGAGGGCGTCGTTGCTGACCAGGGTCGGCAGGGCCTGGTACTCGGCCTGGACGAGGTCGGGGGCCTGATGCGCCTTGGAAACGGTGATGATCTTCGTGACCAGGTCGTCGCCGGATGCCTGCTTCTGCACCGTGACCTTGATGTCCGGGTTCTCCTTGTTCCAGAGGGCCGCCACCTTGTCCATCCCCGGTGCCCACGCCCAGTAGCGGAGCGAGACGGGACCGGAGTCCGCCGCGTCGTCCTTGTCCGGCGATCCGCACGCGGTGAGAGCGGACGCACCGAGCGCGACGGCGGTGGCGGTGGCCGCGAGGCGGCGGTGGAACGTGTGGGACATGGGGCTTTCTCCCTGACCGAAGGGGTCTCCGCTCCGAGGGCGGCGACCGGCCATGCATCTGTGAGCGTTCACAGTAGAGAAACGTTCCAGACACTTGTCAATGGTTGTTCGTGTGCGGTTATGTTGCGCTACCGCATCGATCGATGTGTGTGCACGTTCCCACATGGTCGAAATCCCACGCTTCAGGAGAGATTCATGCCGGAGACCACTCCCCAGGGCCTGCACCAGCTCGCCTTCGGTGGGGACTACAACCCCGAGCAGTGGCCGGAAAGTGTCTGGCAGGAGGACGTCCGGCTGATGCGGGAAGCCGGCGTCACCCTGGTGAGCGTCGGGATCTTCTCCTGGGCGCTGCTCGAACCCGAGCCCGGGGCCTATGACTTCGGATGGCTCGACCGGGTCCTCGACCTCCTGCACGAGCACGGCATCCGCGTCGACCTCGGTACGCCCACGGTGGTCCCGCCCGCGTGGTTCTACCGGGCCCACCCCGAGGCGCTGCCGGTCAGCCGCGAGGGCACGCGGTACGCGTTCGGCTCACGCGGGGCGATCTGTCACAGCTCCCCCGCCTACCGGGAAGCCGCCGCCCGGATCACCACCGAGCTCGCGGGGCGGTACGCCGCACACCCCGCGCTCGCGATGTGGCACGTCCACAACGAGTACGGCGTGCCGGTCGGCGCCTGCTACTGCGACACCTGTGCCGCCCACTTCCGCCGCTGGCTGGAGGCGCGCTACGGATCCGTCGACGCGGTCAACGAGGCGTGGGGCACCGCGTTCTGGGGCCAGCGCTACACCGCGTACGAGCAGATCGACCCGCCGCGGCTGACGCCCACCGTCGGCAACCCGGCGCAGCAGCTCGACTACCGCCGCTTCGCCGACGCCACGATGCGCGAGAACTTCATCAGCGAGCGGGACACCCTGCACCGGCTCTCGCCCGGCACTCCGGTCACCACCAACTTCATGACCGCGCTCAGCCAGTGCGACTCCGTCGACTACTGGGCCTGGGGCCGCGAGGTCGACCTCGTCACCAACGACCACTATCTGATCACCGACGGCCGGCGCACCCACGTCAACCTCGCCATGGCCGCCGACCTCACCCGCTCCGTCGCGGGCGGCGCGCCCTGGCTGCTCCTCGAACACTCCACCAGCGGCGTCAACTGGCAGCCCCGCAACCCCGCCAAGCGCCCCGGCGAGATGGCCCGCAACTCCCTCGCCCATGTGGCCCGGGGCTCCGAGGGCGCCATGTTCTTCCAGTGGCGCCAGTCCCGGCGCGGCGCCGAGAAGTTCCACTCGGCGATGGTCCCGCACGCCGGTACCGACTCCCGGGTCTGGCGCGAGGTGGTCCGGCTCGGCGCCGACATCGGCTCGCTGGCCGGGCTGCGGGGCACGCGTACCGTCCCGGACGTGGCGATGGTGTGGGACTGGCAGTCCTGGTGGGCGCAGTCCCTGGAGTGGCGGCCCAGCGAGGACCACGACGCCCGCGAGCGCGCGGACAGCTTCTACGAGGCGCTCTACGACCGGCACCTGACCGTCGACTTCGCCCACCCGGAGGCCGACCTGTCGGCCTACCCGCTGGTCGTCGTGCCCGCGCTCTACCTCACCACCGAGGCCGCCGGGGCCAACCTGCGGCGGTACGTCGAGAACGGCGGCACCCTCGTCGTCTCCTACTTCTCCGGGATCGTCGACGAACACGACGCCGTGCACCCCGGCGCCCACCCGGGCGCGCTGCGCGACGTGCTGGGACTGACGGTCGAGGAGTGGTCCCCGCTCGGCGCCGGCGAGACCGTGACACTCACCGGACCGGACGGGCGGACGCTCGGCGCCGACGTGTGGACCGAGTTCGTCGTACCGCGCGGGGCCGAGACCGTGTGGACGTACGCCGACGGCCCGGCCGCCGGCGGCCCCGCCGTCACCCGGCACCGCCTGGGCCGGGGCACCGCCTGGTACGTCTCGTCCCGCCTGGACGCGGCGGCGCTGGACGCGATCCTCGGCGCCGCCTGTGAGGACGGCGGCATCGTGCCCCGCACCGGACTGCCCCGCGACGTCGAGGTGGTCCGCCGCTCCGGCGAGGCCGGCGACCACGTCTTCGTCATCAACCACACCGGGCACGACGCCAAGGTGCCCCTGGCCGGGCCCGGCACCGAACTGCTCTCCGGGGAACGCGCCGCCGGACACCTCACCGTCCCGGCCGGCGCGGTGCGTGTCGTACGGCTCGACGCCTGACCCCCACCGGAACTCCCGGGAGCGGCCGTCGAGCCGCCGGCCGCCCCCGGGCGCACCACACGCGTCACCCTCACCACCGCTCCACCGTCCCGCACCGCCCTCCACCGTCGAAGGGACTTTTGACGATGCACGCACGACCCAGAGGTGCTTTCCGTACGCTGCTCAGAACCGCCGCCCTGCCCGTCCTCGGTGCTCTGCTGATCACCGCCCTGCCGGGGCCGCCGGCCAGTGCCGCGTCCACCCTGACCAACCCCGGCTTCGAAGCGGGCGCTTCGGGCTGGTCCACCTACTCCGCCACCGGCCAGACCTCCGCCTCGTTCACCGAGGCGGGCGGACACAGCGGCAGCACCCGCCTCACCCACTGGTCGTCGTCCGCGTACAAGGTGGAGACGTACCAGTACCTGTCGGGGCTGGCCAACGGCAGCTACACGCTCAGCGCCTGGGTCCGGTCGAGCGGCGGCCAGAACGCCGCGTACCTCGCCCTGCGCAACTGCGGCTCGGCGGAGCAGCGGACCGACCTGCCGCCGACCCCCAACGGGGCGTGGATACGGCTGGTCACCTCGGTGAGGGTGACGGGCGGGCAGTGCACCGTCAGCGTCAACTCCGACGCCGGGGCCGGCAACTGGATCAACGTCGACGATCTCACCTTCACCTCCGGTGCGTCCGGGCTCGGCGTCAAGGGCGTCGACGTCTCCACGCTCAAGAAGAGCGAGGACCGCGGCGGCGTCTACCGCACGGCCGGGGGGGTGGCCGGTGACCCGGTCGCCCTGCTGAAGTCGGCGGGCGCCAACTACGGCCGGCTCAAGGTCTGGGTGGACCCGGCGGACGGCTACAACAACAAGGCGCGCGTGCTGCAGATGGCGCAGCGCATCAAGGGCCAGGGCATGAAGCTGCTGGTCGACTTCCACTACTCCGACATCTGGGCCGACCCGGGCGCCCAGACCAAGCCGGCCGCGTGGGCGTCGCACTCGTACAGCCGGCTCACGACCGACGTGTACGACCACACGTACGACGTGCTGAACGCCCTCAAGGCGCAGGGCACGCCCGCCGACATGGTGCAGATCGGCAACGAGATCAACACCGGTCTGCTCTGGCCCGAGGGGTCCACGGACAACTGGGACCGGACCGCCGGTCTCCTGAAGTCCGGGATCGACGCCGCGAAGGCCGTGTCCTCGTCGACCCGGATCGCGCTGCACCTGGCCCACGGCGGTGACAACGACCTGTACCGCTGGTGGTTCGACAACGCCACCGCGCGCGGCGTGAACTTCGACGTCATCGCCGTGTCGTTCTACGGGTACTGGCACGGGGCGCTCTCCGACCTCCAGGCCAACCTCGACGACGTCTCGGCCCGTTACGGCAAGCAGGTCATGGTCGCGGAGACCGCCTACCCCTTCCGGCTGGACAGCGAGGACAGCCACGAGAACATCATCGACCTCCCGGGGGAGCTGGTCTCCGGCTACCCGGCGAGCGCGGCCGGCCAGGCGGCCTGGCTGCGCGATGTGATGAACGTCGTCGAGGCGGTGCCGAACGGCCGCGGCCTGGGTGTCGTCTACTGGGAGCCGACCTGGACGGCCGTCCCGGGCAACGGCTGGGACCCCACGGACCCCTCCTCCGGCAACGGCTGGGAGAACCAGGCCCTGTTCGACTACAACGACAGGCTGCTCCCGGCCGCGAACTGGCTGAACCACCGCTGAGGCTCGGCCCGCGGAACCGGGGAACCACCGGGTGGGTCCGGGTACGACCCGGGTGGCCGGACCTCCCTCGCCGACGGGCGAGGGGGGTCCGGCTCAACCGCCGTACGTGGCGCGGCGCCGCGTCGGGGCGGGGGGGCTCCGCGGGGACGGGCGTCCGGCCGCGGGCGGGCACACCGCGTCCCGCGTCCGGTCGCCGGCCCCGGAGCTGTCGAAGGGTCTCGATGTCGGCCTGGTCGTCCTCACGAGCTCCTGACGTCGGCCGGGCGGGCCTCGTCCCGGGGCTCGGCGTCCTGCGGGTACCAGCGCAGTTCCACCGTGTTGCCGTCCGGGTCCTTCACGTAGACCGACTGGGCGCTTCCCCGCGCGCCGAAGCGGCTGACCGGGCCCTCCACCACGGTGAACGTGCCCGAGTCGATGACCTCCTGCCAGTCCAGCGGATCCACGACCAGGCAGATGTGGTCCACGTTGGATTCGCCGCGGGGCCGGCCGAAAAGGTCGATGATCATGGTCGGGCTGACCCGCACCGACGGGAAGGGGACCTTGCCGGCCCGCCACTCCTCGACCCGGACGGGCTCCAGGCCGAGGGGTCCGCAGTAGAACTCCAACGACCGCTCGACGTCCTGAACGTTCAGCACGACGTGGTCGAAATCCCTGACCCGCATGGGCCTCCCCCTCCCGCCATCCCGGCCCATCCGGGCCGGGATCGGTTCGCGTCCGCGTCAGCCGTCACGGTCGCCTTCGCGTTCGTATGGTAGGCGTGGTCGGCATACCGGTGGCGCCCGGGCGCCCCGGACGCCGTACTCACCGGTACCCCCGGTTGCCCGCCGACTGGCTTTGTGGCAAATCTGCGACACTTACGGGGTCTTCACATGTCGGGAGTTCGTGCGAGGATTCCGTCCCCGGTCCGTGCGTCGACCGGGTGACAAGGGGATTGACTTCGTGAAGAAATCGACGTTCAGGGCCACGGTCGGTGCCGTGCTGGCGGTCGCCGCCGCGGCCGTCGTACTGCCCACCACCGCGGGCGCCTCGTGGTACGCGCCCGCCGCTCCGTCCGCTCCCGGTACCGTCGACCGCGCCACCACCGAATCCTTCGGGCGGGTCGCGGACGCCGTGCTGACGGAGCGTACGGCGGCCCTGCTGGAGAACCGGCGAACGCGGCGGTCCGCGCCGCCCGCCGACCGCAAGGTGCACCTGTCCTCCGGTCTGTTCCGCGCCGAGGGGGGCGCCTGGTCCTCACTGAGCGACCGCAAGCAACGGCTCCGCGCCCTGGGTGAGGCGTACACCGGCGCCGACACCAAGGTGGCGGTGAACAGCACCAAGGTGCGCGACGGCAAGGCCACGGTCCGGGTCACCGAGACCACCACGCTCACCTACAAGAAGATCCGCGGCGACGAGCCCGGGGCCACCGGCTTCCAGGCGCACCACGAGCTCACCTTCGCCCAGGCACCGGGCGGCAGGTGGGAGCTGACCGGTATACGTTCCACCGACACCGGCCTGCCGGCGGTCAACGCGCCGCTGACCTCGCCGCAGGTGCAGGCGACCACCGACAGCGGGCTGCCCGTGGCCGCCGCCGCCTCCACCAGGCGGCCCGCGCGGAAGCCGGCGGCGAAGCCGGCCACCAGCCCCAACGGCTACAACTACGCGGCGATGGCGGCGTACACGGAGAAGTACTGGCGGAACTACAACCCCGCCTACCCGTCGTACGACAGCGCCGGCGCCGGTGGCGACTGCACCAACTTCGTCAGCCAGGCGCTGAAGGCGGGCGGCTGGAAGCACGCGCCCGGCTCCTGGGACGACTACCGGAAGTGGTGGAGCGACCCCAAGCTGGGCAACACCCTCTCGTGGGTGGGCGTCAACGAGTGGTCCTGGTTCGCGCTGTCCAGCAAGCGGACGACCAACCTCTCCAACGTCTGGGAGCTGGGCGTCGGTGACGTGCTTCAGGTGGACTTCAACCGGGACGGGTCGAAGGACCACACCATGCTCGTCTCCTACCGCGACCGGTGGGGTACGCCGTACCTGACGTACCACTCCAACAACACCTACCGGAAGTCGCTGGCGAGCCTCCTCGCGTCCTACCCGAACGCGAAGTACTACGCCTACCGCACCTGACGGAGGGCGTCCGGCCCGTGGCCGGACGAGCTGATTCCGGGCCCGGCGGTGATCCGCCGGGCCCGGTCCTCTTCTCCGGAGGCGGGATCAGGTGGTGAGGATGCCCGGGTCGGACAGGCCGGGGGCGCCGGTTTCGACGTGGCCGGCGAAGCGGCGGAGGAAGTCGGCCGGGGTGGTGGAGGTGACCGTCACGTCGTACCAGTTGCGGCAGGCGCGCAGGTCGACGGAGTGGGTGACCGTCGCGCCCTTGCGGACGGTGAGGGTCTGGGCCGCGCCGCCGTAGGCGTTGGTGACGGTGAGGCGGGCGTCGGCCGTGCCGGCGTTGGTGAACGTGAGGTCGAGGTTGCCGGTGGCTCCGTTGTGGCGGGCGGTGACTTCGGGGCCCGGGGTCTTGCCGGGGTTGCGGAAGCGGCGCAGGAAGCCGTTCGGGCCGTGGACGGTCAGGTCCGTGACGCCCTTCGAGTACTGCGTGTTCCACGTGTCCGCGATCGACTTGCCCGCCTCGGTCGTGTACGTCCAGGGGGCGTCCGTGCGGTTACCGGAGGTGACGTGGAACTGCGCGCCGGCCGCCGGTCCGCCGCTGAAGGTGAGGCGGTACTTGCCGGCTCCGGTGTCGGCCGCGCCGTCGACGTACGGCGCGTACCTGAGCGGGCGGGTGGGCTTGCTGCCCGGTTCCTGCCGGGGCATCGTGCCGACGGTCGGGGCGGTGGGCCGGTAATCGGGGTGGCGCTCGCGGTCCGGGGGGTAGTAGCCGGCGGTCGGCGGCAGCTCGGCCGGCGCGGTCTGCGTGCGCGCGAAGTCGAAGGCGGAGGTGAGGTCACCGCAGACGGCACGCCGCCAGGGCGAGATGTTGGGCTCCCGCACCCCGAAGCGGCGCTCCATGAAGCGGATGATCGAGGTGTGGTCGAAGGTCTCGGAGCAGGTGTAGCCGCCGGTGCTCCACGGTGAGACGACGATCATCGGGACGCGCGGGCCGAGTCCGTACGGCCCGGCGACGTAACCCGTTCTGCCGGTGAAGTAGTCGAGGGCCGTCGGCGTGGTCGACAGCCCCTGGGCGGCTGTGGAGGGCACGTACGGCGGCACGACGTGGTCGAAGAAGCCGTCGTTCTCGTCGTACGTGATGAAGAGCGCCGTGCGGGCCCACACGTCGGGGTTGGAGGTCAGCGCGTCCAGCACCTGCGCGATGTACCAGGCGCCGTAGTTCGACGGCCAGTTGGAGTGCTCGGAGAACGCCTCGGGGGCGGCTATCCAGGAGACCTGGGGCAGCCGCCCGGCCTGGACGTCGGCGCGGAGGTGGTCGAAGAGGCCGTCGCCGTTCTTGGCGTTCGTGCCGGTGCGGGCCTTGTCGTGGAGCGGGGTGCCCGGCTGGGCATTGCGGTAGGAGTTGAAGTAGAGCAGGGAGTTGTCGCCGTAGTTGCCGCGGTAGGCGTCGTCGATCCAGCCCCAGTGGCCGGCGGCGTCCAGACCGTCGCCGATGTCCTGGTAGACCCGCCACGAGATCCCGGCCGCCTCCAGGCGCTCGGGGTACGTGGTCCAGCCGTACCCCGCTTCGGCGTTGTTGAGGACGGGGCCGCCGCCCGTGCCGTCGTTGCCGGTGTACCCGGTCCACATGTAGTAGCGGTTCGGGTCGGTGGAGCCGATGAACGAACAGTGGTAGGCGTCGCAGACGGTGAAGGCGTCGGCGAGCGCGTAGTGGAAGGGGATGTCGTCGCGGGTCAGGTACGCCATGGTGGTGGCCGTCTTCGCCGGGATCCACTGGTCGTACTTGCCCTTGTTGAAGGCCTTCTGGCCGCCCGCCCAGTCGTGGTTGAGCCCCTGGAGGAACTCCATGCCGAGGTCGTCGCTCGGCGGCCTGAACGGCAGGGTCACCTTGTTGCCGGCGTCCGCCTGGTGCCAGACGGACCTGCCGCTGGGCAGGGTGACGGGGCGGGGGTCCCCGAAGCCGCGTACCCCCTTCATCGCGCCGAAGTAGTGGTCGAAGGAACGATTCTCCTGCATCAGCACGACGATGTGCTCGACGTCCTGGAGGGTGCCGGTGGAGCCCTGGGCGGGGATGGTGGCCGCTCGGGCGATGCTGTCCGACAGCATGGTGAGGGCGGTGGCGCCACCGGCGAGCTGCAGGAAGCGGCGGCGGTTGAGTTCTGCCATGGGTGCGTGACCTCCGCGGATGTCAGGGATGGCGAGGGGCGCCCCAAGGAGAGCGTGCCAGGGGTAGCGCCCGGCGGACGTTCCATGACTGCCCGCCGTACGGGGGGCGAACGCCCCGCGTCGGGGCCGTTCCCCAACGGCCACCGAACCGCCCACCGGGCGCCGTTCGCTGGCGGGGGGCAGAAGAGAGCGCTCTCAGGCTTATTGACAGGGTCACGCCAACGACGCTTCACTTTCCGCGGGCGGGCTGGTCCGGACCAACCCGCGCCGCACCGATCGACACCTCCGGCGGCTCCCGCACGGCCGTCATCACCCCTGCCCGGCGGGCAGTCGCCCCTCCCCCGCGAACCGAGGCGAGTCATATGTCCTTACGGATACGCCGGCACACCGTCCGCGGCACCGCCGTGGCCGTCGCGATCCTCACCGCGGCGCTGAGCTGGGCACCCGGCTCCACCGCCGCACCCTCCGCGCCGACCCCATCCACCCCACGAGCCGCAGCCGCCGCACCCGCGGTGGGCGCCCAGGCCGTGACGTTCGAGGACACCTTCGACGGCCCCGCCGGGTCGGCGGTCAACAGCGGCAAGTGGCAGCTCGAAACCGGCGACAACGTTGCCAATCACGAGCGGCAGCACTACACCGCCGGCACCGCCAACGCTGCGCTGAACGGACAGGGCCAGTTGGTCATCACCGCCCGGCGGGAGAACCCGGGCAACCACCAGTGCTGGTACGGACGGTGCGAGTACACCTCCGCCCGTCTCAACACCGCGGGCCGCTTCACGACCACCTACGGCCATGTCGAAGCCCGTATGAAGGTCCCACGCGGCCAGGGTATGTGGCCGGCGTTCTGGATGCTGGGCAACGACATCGGCCAGGTCGGCTGGCCGAACAGCGGTGAGATCGACGTGATGGAGAACGTCGGCTTCGAGCCGGGCACCGTGCACGGCACGCTCCACGGCCCGGGCTACTCCGGCAGCGGCGGCATCGGCGCCGCGTACTCCCTGCCGGGCGGACAGGCCTTCGCCGACGCCTTCCACACCTTCGCCGTCGACTGGTCACCCGACGCGATCACCTGGTCCGTCGACGGCACCGTCTACCAGCGGCGCACGCCCGCCGATCTGGGCGGCCGGTCCTGGGTGTTCAACAAGCCGTTCTTCCTCATCCTCAATCTGGCGGTGGGCGGCTACTGGCCCGGCGACCCCGACGGCTCGACCGTCTTCCCGCAGCAGCTGGTCGTCGACCACGTCCGCGTCACCACGTCCGGCACCCCCGGCACGACGGGCACCCTGCGCGGCCTGGCCGGCAAGTGCCTGGACGTGGCCGGGGCGAACACCGCCAACGGCACGCGCGTACAGCTCCACGGCTGCAACGGATCAGCGGCACAGCGATGGACGGTGGGCGCCGACGGCACCGTACGGGCCCTGGGCAAATGCCTCGACGCAGCGGCCGCCGGCACGGCGGACGGCACCCGTGTCCAGTTGTGGGACTGCAACGGCACGGGCGCGCAGCGGTGGTCGTACAACGCGACGACCAGCGATCTGGTCAACCTGCCGGCGAACAAATGCCTGGACGTCCTGGGCAACAACCCCGCGGACGGGACGCCGACCCAGATCTGGACCTGCTCCGGCGGCGCCAACCAGAAGTGGTCGCTGGGGAGCTGAATCGACCGCCTCGGTCCACCCCTCGGTACGATCCGCTCGAATCCAGCCCTGACGGCCGCCGCCGATCTGCCCGGCCACGGCGCGCGGGGCGCGGGCGCGGGGTTCGGCCGCTCGGGCCGAACCCCGCGCGCATCGGGCGCTCCGGTGCTGCCCCGGTCCTGCGGCCATGAGCCGTCGGCACACCGCCCGGTTCGCGCGACCGGCCACCGCCGCGCCACTCCGCCACCTCGCCGCCCGGGCGGAACTGCGCGCCGGTGACCTCCTGATCCGGAACGGGCTGCTCGCCCACACACGCTCCCCGGTGTGTCGGCGACGACACTGGCCCCGGAACACGCGCACAAGCCGGTGGTGCTCGTGGGGGGCTCCTTCGTCGGTGAACTGCTCGCCGCCTCGCCGCCGCGCCACTCCGCCGCCTCGCCGCCTCGCCGCCTCGCCATCGAGCGGGTGCGGTGGGCAGCGGGCAGCGGGCAGCGGTGTGGCCTTCCTCACGCCCGTGACCCGGCGTCGGCGCGTGCTCGCGTGAGCCGCGTCTCACCCGGGCGGTGCCGCTTGTCTATGCAACGAGTTGCATAGCAGGATCGCGGTATGGCGCTCGAGCACGCGATCCTCGTCTCCCTGCTGGAGAAGCCGGGCTCCGGCTATGAGCTGGCCCGGCGGTTCGAGCGGTCCATCGGCTACTTCTGGACCGCCACCCACCAGCAGATCTACCGCGTCCTCAAGCGCATGGAGGCGGACGGCTGGATCGATGTGCGTGAGGTGGAGCAGAAGACCCGGCCGGACAAGAAGGAGTACTCCGTCTCCGCTCGCGGCCTCGACGCGCTGGCCGTGTGGTTGCAGGAGCCGATCCAGCCGGAGAGCGTCCGGCACGAACTCGCCGTGAAGATCCGGGGTGCCGCCTTCGACGACCCTGCCGCGCTGATCGACGAGGTCGAGCGGCACCAGCGGATGCACAGGGACCGGCTCGCGCACTATCTGGCGGGAGAGCGTCGGGACTTCGGTGCCGGTGACGGCGGATCCGGAGAGCTCGACGCCGGGCGGGAGCTGCAACACGCGGTGCTGCGCGGCGGGATCGCCTACGAGCGGATGATGATCGCCTGGCTCGACGACGTACTCGCCACCCTCCGTCGGCTCCGCCCCGGTCGCTGACACGCGGCCGGAGCGACGCACCAGCCGCCCCGGCGCCGCGACGCACCCCCGCATCCCCACCGTCCTGCGCCCCACCCGTCCCGACCCTCATCCCACTCCTCTCGACGCAAGCCGGAAAGGCGACTCATCCATGGCTGACCCGCTGCTGTTCAACCCGCGCACCTACGACCCGGCGCACTTCGACCCCGAGACGCGCAGGCTGCTGCGCGCCACCGTCGACTGGTTCGAGGACCGCGGCAAGCGCAGGCTGATCGAGGACTACCGCTCCCGCGCCTGGCTGGCGGACTTCCTGGCGTTCTCCGCGAAGGAAGGGTTGTTCGCGACCTTCCTCACCCCGGCCGCCGTGGCCGGCGGGCAGCGGGACAAGCGCTGGGACACGGCCCGTATCGCCGCCCTCAACGAGATCTTCGGCTTCTACGGGCTCGACTACTGGTACGCGTGGCAGGTGACCATCCTCGGACTCGGACCGGTCTGGCAGAGCGACAACGCCGCCGCCCGCGCCCGCGCCGCCGAACTGCTCTCCCAGGGCGAGGTGTTCGCCTTCGGCCTGTCCGAGAAGGCGCACGGCGCCGACATCTACTCCACCGACATGCTCCTGGAGCCTGACGGTGACGGCGGCTTCCGGGCGAGCGGCTCGAAGTACTACATCGGCAACGGCAACGCCGCCGGACTCGTCTCCGTCTTCGGCCGCCGCACCGACATCGAGGGCCCCGACGGTTACGTCTTCTTCGCCGCCGACAGCCGCCACCCGGCGTACCACCTCGTCAAGAACGTCGTCGACTCGTCGAAGTACGTCAGCGAGTTCCGTCTCGACGACTACCCCGTCGGCCCCGATGACATCCTGCACACCGGCCGTGCCGCCTTCGACGCCGCGCTCAACACCGTCAACGTCGGCAAGTTCAACCTCTGCACCGCGTCGATCGGCATCTGCGAACACGCGATGTACGAGGCCGTCACCCACGCGCACAACCGGATCCTCTACGGCCGGCCCGTCACCGCGTTCCCGCACGTGCGGCGCGAGCTGACCGACGCGTACGTCCGCCTCGTCGGGATGAAGCTGTTCAGCGACCGCGCCGTCGACTACTTCCGCTCCGCCGGTCCCGACGACCGCCGTTACCTGCTCTTCAACCCGATGACGAAGATGAAGGTGACCACCGAGGGCGAGAAGGTCATCGACCTGATGTGGGACGTCATCGCCGCCAAGGGCTTCGAGAAGGACAACTACTTCGCCCAGGCGGCCATCGAGATCCGGGGCCTGCCGAAGCTGGAGGGCACGGTCCACGTCAACCTCGCGCTGATCCTCAAGTTCATGCGCAACCACCTGCTGAACCCGGCCGAGTACGCGCCCGTACCGAGCCGTCCCGACGCCGCCGACGACGCGTTCCTCTTCCGGCAGGGGCCTGCCCGCGGTCTGGGTTCCGTTCGCTTCCACGACTGGCGGCCCGCCTTCGACTCGTACGCCCACCTGCCCAACATCGGCCGCTTCCGCGAGCAGGCGGACGCCCTGTGCGACTTCGTCACCACCGCCGCCCCCGACGAGGAGCAGAGCCGTGACCTCGACCTCCTCCTCGCCGTCGGCCAGCTCTTCGCGCTGGTGGTGCACGGTCAGCTGATCCTGGAGCAGGCGCGGCTGACCGGCCTCGACGAGGACGTGCTCGACGAGCTGTTCGCCGTGCTCGTACGCGACTTCTCCGCGCACGCCGTGGAGCTCCACGGCAAGGACTCGGCCACGGAGGCACAGCAGCGCTGGGCCCTGGAGGCGGTCCGGCGCCCGGTCGTCGACGACGCCCGTTCGGCACGCGTCTGGCAGCGCGTCGAGGCCCTCTCCGGCGCCTACGAGATGGCGGAGTAACCAGGAATCGACCGGGCGGGCCGGACGGCCCGTCCGGTCACCCCTCCGGCGAGCCACCGCCGGGTGCGCCCCTGCGGTGGCTCAGTCGGCCCGGCCGCCCGCCTTGGGGTCGAGCGGGGTGAGGACGCCGAGCCGGTCCTCGATCGCCCGGGCCGCGGCCAGGCACAGGTCCTCCCGGAACGCGCGCCCGGCGCATGGCCGACCCCGCCCCGGTCGCGGCCCGCCCTGGCGCGCGGCTCCAGTCCCGGTTCGAGGGGTCCGGCGACGGACGACTTCGGCCGCGCGGTCCCAGCGTGGATCCCGCGCGGTCCCCGGCGTGAATCCGCTGTGTGAACGTGGGGGGACCCGCGCTTCCGGTTGATGACGGCCGCGCCTGCTCTGGGCGCCTGACCTGCGGAGATGTTTCGCCGCAGGTTTGGGGTCACGTGAGGGGACGGCGGGGAATAGATGTCGGCGGCCTCCCGTTGAGCGGTATAGTTTAACGCTCAAGTACCGGGAGAGGGCGAGTACGCCATGCAGTTCGGGATCTTCACCGTCGGCGACGTCACCGCGGACCCGACCACGGGCCGGGCACCGACCGAGCACGAGCGGATCAAGGCGATGATCACCATCGCGCTGAAGGCGGAAGAGGTCGGGCTGGACGTCTTCGCCACCGGTGAGCACCACAACCCGCCGTTCGTGCCCTCCTCCCCCACGACCATGCTGGGCTGGATCGCCGCCCGGACCGAGAGGCTGATCCTGTCGACGTCCACCACGCTGATCACCACCAACGACCCGGTGAAGATCGCGGAGGACTACGCGATGCTCCAGCACCTGGCCGACGGCCGGGTCGACCTGATGATGGGCCGGGGCAACACCGCACCGGTCTACCCCTGGTTCGGCCAGGACATCCGTCAGGGCATCCCCCTCGCCATCGAGAACTACGCCCTCCTGCGCAGGCTCTGGCGCGAGGACGTCATCGACTGGCAGGGCCGCTTCCGCACCCCCCTGCAGGGCTTCACCTCCACCCCGCGCCCCCTGGACGGAACACCGCCGTTCGTCTGGCACGGCTCCATCCGCAGCCCGGAGATCGCCGAGCAGGCCGCGTACTACGGCGACGGCTTCTTCCACAACAACATCTTCTGGCCGATGGAGCACACCCGGAAGATGGTCGAGCTCTACCGCACCCGGTACGCGCACTACGGTCACGGCACCGCCGAGCAGGCCATCGTCGGCCTCGGCGGCCAGGTGTTCATGCGGAAGAACTCCCAGGACGCCGTCCGCGAGTTCCGCCCGTACTTCGACAACGCGCCCGTGTACGGACACGGCCCGTCCCTGGAGGACTTCACCCGCGACACCCCGCTGACCGTGGGCAGCCCGCAGCAGGTCATCGACCGGACGCTGACCTTCCGCGACGCCGTGGGCCACTACCAACGCCAGCTGTTCCTGATGGACCACGCGGGGCTGCCGCTGAAGACCGTCCTGGAACAGCTCGACGTGCTCGGCGAAGAGGTCGTCCCCGTCCTGCGCGAGGAGTTCGCGAAGGGCCGCCCCGCCGATGTGCCGGACGCGCCCACCCACGCCTCGCTCGTCGCACGGCGCGACGCGGAACAGGCGGTCACCGACGGCCTGGCGGCCACGACGCGCACGACCGATACGACCGACACGAACCTTGAGGAGCCGCCCACACGACGCCGCTGAGACTGGCCGTGGTCTCGGCAGGACCGGGCAAGCCGTTCTCGCCCCGGCTGCCCGCCGACCGCCTCGCCGAGGCGCCCCGGCGGCAACCGGCCGACGGCGGGTGCCCCGTCGAAGCCTGGACCGTCGAGGCCTGGACCGTCGAACCGCGCGACCTGGCCACTGGCATCGTCCACAACCTCGTCACCAGGTTCCCGGCCCCGAGCTGCGCGACGCCGTCGACACGGTGACCCGGGCGGACGCGCTGATCGCCGTCACGCCGGTCTCCTCCGCCTCGTACAGCGGGTTGTTGCACGGCACCGGGCCGCGCGCGGGGAAGCACGAGGAGGAGACCGTCGTGCCCTTCGAGCACCAGCTGGCGGCGCTCCGCGTGGGCTGAGCCGTTACCCCCGCGCGGTGCGGCTCGCACACGGGCCGATACGGGGCCGGAGTACGGCGTACGGCCGGCGGCAGGGACCGCGCCGCGCGCGGGTGGATTCGGGACCGCCGCCGGGGTCGCGGGCGATTGGCCCAACCCTTGACCGAACCGGCGGACGTCCCGTCACCTCGCGGTCAGTGACCGCGTCCGATCCACTCCTCCAGATGCGGGGCCTCGGCCCCGATCGTGGTCGTGTCGCCGTGACCGGTGCGCACGACGGTGTCCGGCGGCAGGGTGAGCAGCCGGTCGCGGATCGAGTCGATGATCGTGGGGAAGTCGGAGAACGACCGGCCGGTGGCGCCGGGGCCGCCCGCGAAGAGGGTGTCGCCGGTGAACACGGTGCCGAGGTCCGGGGCGTACAGGCAGACCGCGCCCGGCGCGTGGCCCGGCGTGTGCAGCACGGTGAGGTCGGTGCCCGCGACGGTCAGGGTCTGGCCGTCGCGCAGTTCGCCGTCCGGGTGGTGGTCGGGGTGGGTCCGCTTCCACAGCGGCAGGTCGTCGGCGTGGAGGAGGACGCGGGCGCCGGTGGCCGCGGCGAGCGCGGGGGCGGCGCCGATGTGGTCGTTGTGGGCGTGGGTGCAGACCACGGCCCGCAGGGTGCGGCCGTCGAGCGCGGTCAGGATGGCGTCGGCGTCGTGGGCGGCGTCGATGACGATCGCCTCCGAACCGTCACCCACGATCCAGACGTTGTTGTCGACGTCCCAGGTGCCGCCGTCGAGCGAGAAGGTGCCGGAGGTGACCAGGTGTCCGATGCGGGCCGTCATCAGAAGACCACCACCGAGCGCAGCACATCGCCTTCGTGCATCCGCGCGAACGCCTTCTCGACGTCGCCGAGCCCGATCGTCTCCGTGACGAACGCGCCGAGGTCGATCCGGCCCTGCTGGTGCAGGTCGATGAGCATGGGGAAGTCCCGAGACGGCAGGCAGTCCCCGTACCAGGAGGACTTGAGCGCGCCGCCGCGGCCGAACACGTCGAGGAGCGGGAGTTCCAGCTTCATGTCGGGGGTCGGCACGCCGACGAGGACGACCGTGCCGGCGAGATCGCGGGCGTAGAACGCCTGCCGGTACGTCTCCGGGCGGCCGACGGCCTCGATGACGACGTCCGCGCCGAAGCCGCCGGTGAGGTCGCGGATCGCCTCGACCGGGTCCGCCGTACGGGAGTTGACGGTGTGGGTGGCGCCCATCGTCCGCGCCGTCTCCAGCTTGCGGTCGTCGATGTCGACGGCGATGATCCTCGCCGCGCCCGCCAGCCGTGAGCCGACGATCGCCGCGTCACCGACGCCGCCGCACCCGATGACCGCGACCGAGTCGCCCCGCCCGACCTGCCCGGTGTTGAGGGCGGCGCCGATGCCGGCCATCACGCCGCAGCCCAGCAGGCCCGCGATGGACGGGGCCACGTCCGGGTCGACCTTCGTGCACTGGCCGGCGGCGACGAGGGTCTTCTCGGCGAACGCGCCGATCCCGAGCGCCGGGGACAGCTCGGTGCCATCGGCCAGGGTCATCCGCTGGCGCGCGTTGTGGGTGTCGAAGCAGTACCAGGGCCGTCCCCGCAGACACGCCCGGCAGCGGCCGCACACCGCGCGCCAGTTGAGGATCACGAAGTCACCGGGGGCCACGTCGGTGACGCCGTCGCCCACCGACTCCACGACCCCCGCCGCCTCGTGGCCGAGGAGGAACGGGAAGTCGTCGTTGATCCCGCCCTGCTTGTAGTGCAGGTCGGTGTGGCAGACGCCGCACGCCTGGATCTTCACAACGGCCTCGCCGGGACCGGGGTCGGGGATCGTGATGGTCTCGATCCGTACGGGTTCGTTCCGACCCGGGGCGATGACCCCTTGGACCTGCTGCGTCATAGTCACAATCCTGTCTCGTACGTGGTTGTAGGCAGCTTGCCAGAACACCTGTGCCCGCGACCGCCCGGATCGCGTCGCGCCCGGCGCACCGGCGGGCGCGGGGCGTGGGACGCGGGGTTGGACTCGGCACCGCCGCTCGCCGGGACCGGTCGGTGGGCGGAGTGAACCGTTGGGCGGTTCGGACGATGCCCGGTGTGAACGGGGCGCACCGGGCAACAAGGAAGGGGAGCGCCGGCCGCACGTCCCGGTGGTCCCCGTAGGAAGGAAGTAGTCATGCTCCCGGAGATCTGGTCCTTTCCCGAGACCGCGAACTACGCGCCCGGCCTGGACCTGACCGGTTACAGGGTCGAGGCGACGGACGGTGGCATCGGAAAGGTCGACAGGCATTCCGCCGAGGTAGGCTGCTGTCACCTGGTCGTGGACACCGGGCCGTGGATCCTCGGCAAGCAGGTCGTGATCCCCGCCGGCATCGTCACCTCCGTGGACAGGGCGACGGAGACCGTCTTCGTCAGCCGCACCAAGGAGCAGATCAAGAACGCCCCGGAATTCGTGCCCGACGAAGCCGACACGGAGGGACACCACCGCATGAAGCTCGCGGACTACTACCTGGCGTTCTTCCGCTAGACACCTCGTTAGGCGACGTAACAACGCAGGAGGTTCCATGTCCGGACTGCTGACCCGTCTCAAGCAATTCGGCCGCAGCCCGCAGGGACAGCGGGCGGCGGCGTCGGCGCGACGCGCTGCCGCCGACCCGCGCAAGCGGGCCCAGGCTCAGCGTCTCTTCGGCAAGCTGCGGGGACGCCGCTGACAGCGTGCTCCCACCGACTCCTGCGGGCCCGGCCAACGCCGGGCCCGCAGGCGTTTTCGCAGTTGGGAGGCGTGTCACCGCCATGAGGGACGGGCATCCGCCGACCCGTCGGCACGGGGCCGCCCTCTCCTGCCGCGGGCCGGCCCGAGCCGTCGTGCGCTGGGCCGTCCCGGTGACGGTTGCTCCGGCGGGGCCGGGCACCGGGCAGGGATAAGCGCGACCGCACCGCTGCCGGGGGCCGAAGGACGTGGCGTGCGCGGAACCGAGACCGAAGGGGTCGCGCATGCCGAGGACGCCGACGACGGCAGTGGTGGGCACCGTGCCGGGCGGGGTGCGCCCGTGAGGACGGTGCCGGGGCCTGCGGCCCATGTCGTGGTGGTCGGTGCGGGGCTCTCCGGCCTCGCCGCCGCCCTGCATCTGCTGGGTGCCGGACGCCGGGTGACCGTCGTCGAGCGGGACGGCGGCCCCGGGGGCCGTGCCGGGCGGCTGGAGCTCGGCGGGTACCGGATCGACACCGGCCCGACGGTGCTGACCATGCCGGAGCTGGCGGACGAGGCGTTCGCCGCCGTCGGTGACAGCCTGCACGCGCGCGTGCCGCTGATCCCGCTGCACCCGGCCTACCGGGCCCGTTTCGCGGACGGCTCGTCCCTGGACGTCCACACGGACGGCGACGCCATGGAGGCGGAGGTGCGGCGGTTCGCGGGCGCGGCCGAGGCCGAGGGGTACCGCAGGCTCCGCGTCTGGCTCCGGGAGCTCCACCGGGCCCAGATGCGCCGCTTCATCGACAGCAATTTCGACTCCCCCTTCCAGCTCCTCCATCCGGACCTGGCCCGGCTGGCGTCCCTCGGCGGCTTCGGGCGGCTGGACGCGCGGATCGGGCGGTTCCTCACCGACCCGCGCCTGCGCCGGGTGTTCTGCTTCCAGGCGCTGTACGCGGGAGTCGCCCCGGCGCGGGCCCTCGCGGCGTACGCGGTCATCGCCTACATGGACACCGTCGCGGGCGTGTACTTCCCGCGCGGCGGCATGCACGCGCTGCCCCGGGCGATGGCGGACGCGGCCGGTGCGGCGGGCGCCCGGTTCCACTGGTCGGCCGCGGTGACGGAGCTGGAGCGCTCCGCCGGGCGGGTGACGGCCGTGCGCCTCTCCACCGGTGAACGGGTCGCCTGTGACGCGGTGGTCCTCACCCCCGACCTTCCCGTCGCCCACCGTCTGCTGGGGCGCGCGCCCCGGCGCCCGATCCCCCTGCGCCACTCCCCCTCCGCGGTGATCCTGCACGCCGGCACGGACCGCACGTGGCCGGAGCTCGCCCACCACACGCTGTCCTTCGGCGCCGCCTGGGAGCGCACCTTCGACGAGCTGACCCGCACCGGCCGGCTGATGAGCGACCCGTCCCTGCTGATCACCCGGCCGACCGCGCACGACCCGGGGCTCGCCCCGGAGGGCAGGCACCTGCACTACGTCCTCGCTCCGTGCCCGAACACCACCACGGGCCCGCCGGCCGGCGCGTGGCACGCCCTCGGCCCCCGCTACCGCGACAGCCTGGTGGCCGAGCTCGAACGCCGGGGACTGGAGGGGTTCGCCGACTCGGTCGAACACGAGCTCCTGGTCACGCCCGGGGACTGGACGGCGCAGGGCCACGGGGCGGGCACACCGTTCTCCGTCGCCCACACGTTCACACAGACCGGTCCCTTCCGGCCACGGAACCTGGTGCGCGGCGTCGACAACGTCGTGCTCGCCGGGTGCGGGACCACACCCGGGGTCGGCGTCCCCACCGTCCTGCTCAGCGGCAAGCTGGCCGCCGCCCGGATCACCGGCGGCGACCGCCCGGCGCGTCGCGCCCGTCACGTGCCGTACGGCGTGTCCCGCCTGCCGTCTCCCGTCCCCGAAAGGCAGCCCCGATGACCCGTCGTGAGCTGGACGCCGCCGGTGTCACCGACCCGGACCTCCGCGCCGCCTACACCCGGTGCCGGCGGCTCAACGGCCGCCACGGCAGGACGTACTTCCTCGCCACCCGCCTGCTGCCGCCCGAGCGCCGGTGCGCCGTGCACGCGCTGTACGGCTTCGCCCGCTGGGCCGACGACATCGTCGACGACCTCGACCGGCGGCGGACCCCCGAGGAGCGCGACCGGCTCCTGCGGCAGCTGGAGAACGACCTCGCGCACGGGCTGCGCGGGGGCGGGGCCCGGGCCCGGCTCGACGAGCCCGTGGTGCGGGCGGTGGCGGACACCGCCGAGCGGTACGGCATCGACCCCGGCCTGTTCGCCGACTTCATGGCCTCCATGCGCAGCGATCTGAGCGTCACGGACTACCCGACGTACGCCGATCTGCGGGGGTACATGCACGGCTCGGCCGCGGTCATCGGGTTGCAGATGCTGCCCGTGCTCGGCACGGTCGTGCCACGCGAGCAGGCGGAGCCGCACGCGGCGGCCCTCGGCGTGGCGTTCCAGCTCACCAATTTCCTGCGGGACGTCGGCGAGGACCTGGACCGGGGCCGGGTGTACCTGCCGGCGGACCTGCTCGCCGCCCACGGTGTGGACCGCCGGCTGCTGGAGTGGAGCCGCCGCACCGGGCGGGGCGACCCGCGGATCCGCGCCGCCTTCGCCGCCGCCGAGGCCCTGACCCGTGAGGTGTACCGGGAGGCGGAAGCGGGCATCGCGATGCTCGACCCGCGGGTGCGGCCGTGCGTCCGTACCGCGTTCACGCTGTACGGCGGCATCCTCGACGTGATCCGGGACAGGGACTACGCCGTGCTGCACCACCGTTGCGTGGTGCCGCTCCGGCGGCGGGCGGTGACGGCCGCCGCCGGGCTCGGGCAGCTCCTCGGCGCCCGCGTGCGTGCCGGGACGGGGGGCGCGGCCGCGTCACCTCGCACGCCCGCCCGTCAGGAGGGACGCGTCCGATGAGAGAGCCGGCTCGGAGTCCTGCCTGGCGCGCGCCGCTGCGGGTGCGCCGTTTCCCCCGGTGGGGTGAACAGGCACCCACCTGGCGGGAGGCGAAGCCGTCGCTGATCGCGAACGCCCTCAGCCGGGCGGCGGCACGGCCCTCGGGCAACTGGTTCGTCGTCGGTGCCTCTCGCGACGTGGGCGCCGGGGGCCGCCCGTACGGCAGGACCGTGGGAGGCGTGGAGGTCGTGCTGTGGCGGACGGAGAGCGGTGAGGTGCGGGCCGGTCCGGGTGCCTGTCCGCACCTCGGGGCTCCGCTGCGGGAGGGCCGGGTGGTGTGCGGAACGCTGGTGTGCCGCTGGCACGGACTGGCGCTCGCGGGCGGCCCGTTCGCCGGCTGGGAGCCGTATCCGGTGCATGACGACGGGGTGCTGGTGTGGGTGCGTCTGGACGCGGTGGGGGGTGAGACGCCGCTGGACCGTCCGGTGCTCCCGGTGCGGCCGGACCGCGGTTCCTCGGTGGACGCGGTGTTCAGCGCGGTCGGGCGGTGCGAGCCGGAGGACGTGATCGCCAACCGGCTCGACCCGTGGCACGGCTCCTGGTTCCATCCGTACGCGTTCACCGGTCTGCGCGTGGTGGACACCCCGCGCGGCGACGGGCAGGACGCGTTCACCGTCGACGTCTCGTTCCGGGTGGCGGGCCGGCTGGTGGTGCCGGTTCGTGCGGAGTTCACCGCGCCCGGGCCCCGCACGGTCGTCATGCGCATCGCCGAGGGCGAGGGAGCGACGTCCGTGGTGGAGACGCACGCCACTCCCCTGACCCCGCCGGGCGCCGCGAGTCCGCGTACGGCCGTCGTCGAGGCCGTCGTGGCGGTCTCCGGCCGGCGCGGCTTCGCGCTGGCGCGTGCTGCCGCGCCGGCGCTGCGCCCGCTGATGCGCCGCGCGGCCGGCCGGCTGTGGCGCGACGACCTCGCCTACGCGGAACGGCGCTGGGCGCTGCGCGGTACGGGGCGCTTCCCCGGTTGAGGACGGCGCCGGCCCACACCGGCCGACACCGCCCGGCTGCGGTTCGGCACGCCGTGCCCGGGGGTTCCTCCGGCTACGCGCTCAGCCGCCGGCGCCGACTCCACCGCCGCCGGTTCCTCCCTCGGGTCCGCCATCCGGGGCCGGTACGTCCAGTCGTCCCGGCCGCAGCGGGCGCGCACGTCGTCGTGCCGGCGTGCGGCGGCGGTCCGCAGCGGCTCGACGGCCTCCGTGAGGCGGCCCAGCCGGTGCGGGAGGAGTCCGTCGTACCCGGCGGCCTTCCGTCCCGTACGCGGAGCCGCGCCCTGTTCCCGGCCCGGCCGCAACCGTTCGGCGGCCTGTGGAGTGCGCCGGCTCGCCCGTCCGCACGACCTTTGTCGCTTGCTCAGCCGCCGGAGGCGACCCGCCCGCCGGCGTGGGCACGGGGGCCGGAGCGCAGCGCGAGGGCGCACCACACGGCCGCGACGGTCAGCGCCGCCACGATCATCGCGCCCAGCAGCGGCGCCTCCGGCCGCCAGCCCAGCGAGAGCCTGGTGCCCAGGGCGGTGAGGCCGGCCGCGATCCGCCCCGCGGCGTGGACCGGCACCCTGGCGGCGGTGGCCCGCAGCGCTGCCGCCGCCACCAGACCGGTCGCGGCCCAGAGGGCCAGGTAGGGCAGGACGGGGCCGGGAGCGGCGGACGGCAGCCCGTACTCCTCCGGGCCGATCCGGAAGAAGGCGCTCGCCCATCCCGGGCCGAGGCCGAGGAGGGTGACGCCCGCCACCCACAGGGCATGGCGCCTCCGTGGGCCGGGCCGCACGGTGCCTTCGGGGTCGTCGGTGCCGGTGGGGTCGAAGAGTGCGCTCACGCCCAGGAGGACGCGGATCGGTGGCGACGCGTTGCCCCGTCGGGGCATCGTCCTCCGCCCGTGGTGCGCCGACGGCCGCCCGGCTCCCGGCGGCAGCGCCGGTGCGACGCCGCGGATGACGTCGATCGGGTGGGCGACGGGGACGCGCCGTTACGACGGGACGGCGGCGCCGGTGCGCGGTTCGTCGGTCTCCGGCTCCTGCGGCGCGTCGCTGAGCTGCTCGCGCAGGTAGTTCCAGACCACCGCGAGCAGCGCGGCCATCGGGACCGCCAGCAGGCTGCCCACGATGCCGGCCAGGCTGCCGCCCAGCGTCACCGCCAGCAGGACCACCGCCGCGTGCAGGCCGAGCCCACGACTCTGGATCATGGGCTGGAACACGTTGCCCTCGAGCTGCTGCACCACGACGATGATCGCCAGCACGATCAGCGCGTCCGTCAGGCCGTTCGACACCAGCGCGATGAGCACCGCGACCAGACCGGCGAACAGGGCGCCCACGATCGGCACGAACGCGGAGACGAAGGTCAGCACCGCCAGCGGGAGCACCAGGGGTACCCCGAGGATCCACAGGCCGAGGCCGATGAGGACGGCGTCGAGCAGGCCGACGAACGCCTGGGACCGCACGAACGCGCCCAGGGTGTCCCAGCCGCGCGCGGCCACGATCGGGACGTCGGTGGCGAGCCGGCCGGGGAGCTGACGGGTGAGCCACGGCAGGAACCGCGGGCCGTCCTTGAGGAAGAAGAACATCAGGAAGACGGCCAGGACGGCGGTGACCACACCGTTGAACACGGTGCCCACTCCCGTGACGACAGTGGTGACCATGCTGCCGGCGCTGTCCTGGATGCGGGCGATCGCTGTGTCGAGCGCGCCTGTGATCTGGTCGGCGCCGATGTTCAGCGGCGGTCCGGCGGCCCACTCGCGCAGCCTCTGGATGCCTTCGACCACGCCGTCGGCGAGTTCGCCGGACTGGGACGCCACCGGCACCGCGATCAGCGCCACGATGCCCGAAGCGACCAGGAGGAACAGCACGGTCACCGCCGACGCGGCCAGGGCGGGGCGCCACCCGTGCCGACGGAGGAAACGCGTCAGGGGCCACGTCAGTGTGGTGAGGAGCAGACCCACTATGAGCGGCCAGACCACCGACCACATCCGGCCCAGAACCCACAGGGCCACCGCGGTCATCACAAGGACGAGCAGCAACTCAACGGAGACACGCGCCGATGTGCGCAGCGCGGCGGCGGCTTTTGTGGAATTCAGCGTGGCAGACATGGGATCACCCTATGGGCATTGCGGTCGCCCTTCGGTATCGCTCCCGGTCGGGAGCGGCAGCCCCGCCGCAGTCGGCGGACGCGTATCGAAACAGCGGACGGCCCGTCAGGTGCCCGGAAGGGAGGAGGGACGCCCGGGGAGTGTCCGCAAAGCAGCGTCGCCCGCCCGCAGGCCGGGCGTCCGGGGCACCCTCGGGCGAAGCTCCGGGGGAGTGCGTGCCAGGCGTCGACGGACGGACGGGACTTCGAGGACACGACCTGGGCGTGGTGCCGGTGCGCTGCCTCAGTCACGCACACGGGCTTGGCGCTGCCGTCGAACGGTGAACGCGGAAGACGGTGCCCCGAGCCGGTCCGGACCACGTCCGCCGGCGGGCCGTGTCCGTCCCACGCCCACCCGGTTGGGGGCTCGTGGACCGTGGCTCGCCCGCCGGCCGTGCGACCTCGTCGGGATCCGGTCGACGCCCCGGGCCGGTACCCGTCTCCGCGTGGGCGCGGCCATGGGCGCCGGTTGAGCTCAGCCCTGCCCGCCGAGCCAGAGATCGGGGCCGAAGACCTCGTAGTGCACGGCCCGTGCGGGCACGCCGCGCCGGAGCAGATCGCCGCGCAGGGCGCGCATGAACGGCAGCGGGCCGCAGAGGTAGGCGTGCAGCCCCTCGGGGAGTTCCAGGCCGGTGAGGTCGACGCGGCCCCGGGTGGCGCGCCGGTCGGTGCCGGGATCCTCGTACCAGAGGTGGAGTTCGGCGTGCGGGAGCGCCTCGACCAGGCGGCGCTGCTCGTCCCGGTGGGCGTGGTCGGCGGGAGCGCGGTCGGCGTGGACGACGGTCACGGGGCGGGCCGGCGCGGTGGTGGCGAGGTGGTCGAGCATGGCCAGCATCGGGGTGCCGCCGATCCCCGCGGACGCCAGCAGGAGGGGGCCGTCGCCGTCGGGCAGGACCAGGTCGCCGAAGGGGACGGAGACGGTGAGCACGTCCCCGGTGCGGGCGTGGGCGTGGAGCCAGGAGGAGACCTCGCCCTCGGGGCCCGGCCCGCCCGGCACGCGCTTGACGGTGATGCGCCACTGTGCGCGGTCCGGCCGGTGGGCCGGGACGGCGGCGGAGAGGCTGTACTGGCGGATCTGCCGGGCTCCGTCGGGCAGGAGCACCTGGACGCCGACGTACTGGCCGGCACGGGCCGGGGCGACGGGACGGCCGTCCGCGCGGCGCAGGGTGAGGGAGACCGCGTCGGGGGTCTCCTCATGCCGTCCGGTGATCTCCATGCGCTGCCAGACCTCCCCCTCGGGGACGCCTGCCTCCTGGTAGAGGCGGGCCTCGACGGCGATCAGGGCGTTGGCCATCAGCCAGTAGACCTCGTCCCAGGCGGTGGCCACCTCGGGGGTGACCGCGTCGCCGAGTACGCCGGCGATGGCCGCGAACAGGTGGCGGTGCACGGTCTTGTACTGGTCGGAGGTGACGCCCAGGGAGGCGTGCTTGTGGGCGATCCGGGCGAGCATCGCGTCGGGCCGCGTCCCGGGGTGCTCCAGCAGCATGCCGGCGAACGCGGCGATGGAGCCCGCGAGCGCCCTCGGCTGCTCCCCCGTGGCCTGGTTCCCCCGGTTGAAGAGGTCGCGCAGCAGCTCGGGATGGGCCTCGAAGAGGCCCCGGTAGAAGAGTTCGGTGATGTCATCGAGGGCGGCGCCGACGACGGGGAGGGTGGCGCGGATGACGGGAATGGACTGCTCGGAGAGCACAGCCGCTCCTGAATTGGTAGAAGATCTTCGCATTAAAGGGTGGGGGGGTCCCCGTGGACGACGGGTGCGCGGGGGTGGTTACGGCGCGCGGCCGACGAGTCCGATGAGCACCGGACCCGTCGGTGAGGCCACCAGATCGCGCACGGTGAGGGGATCCAGCGTGGCGTAGAAGGCCTGCTGCGCGTCGCGCAGGGCGTGGCGGAGTCTGCAGGCCCCGCGCAGCGGGCAGGGGGCGTCGCCCTCACAGGCGGCGACCTCGCCGTCGCCCTCCAGTTCGCGCACCAGCCGGCCCACGGAGGCGCTCCGGCCGGCTTCGGTCAGGGCGAGCCCACCGCCGCGCCCCCGCCGGGCCTCGACCACGCCGAGGGCCTGGAGCCGGGCGACGGCCTTGGCCATATGGGCGTAGGACACGTCCATGGCCTGAGCCACCTCCCGGGTGGTCAGGGATTCGCTCGTCCCGGGGACCGCGAGGCGCATCACGGCGCGCAGCGCCAGGTCGGTGAACTTCGTCAGCCGCACGTCCCGACGCTAACAAATGCGCATGTGGCGTTCGCATTTGGGGTCGCGGCAGCGCGGCGTCC
Organism: Streptomyces sp. NPDC006368; assembly: GCF_040612535.1. NCBI lineage: Bacteria > Bacillati > Actinomycetota > Actinomycetes > Kitasatosporales > Streptomycetaceae > Streptomyces > Streptomyces sp. NPDC006368. Next base: position 77,882 of record NZ_JBEXQK010000014.1, on the reverse strand, counting down.
GGCCCCGGAACGAAGTGGCGCGTCGAACGGTGGCATCGGATGGCTGATTCAAGCAGCGGCTCCCCCGGTTCCGGGTCTCCCGCCGACCCCCCGGACCCGCTGCCGAGGATCTTGTGCGATGTACGGGCGCTCACGCATCCCGACCCCGACCCGGATGCGGAAGCGAAGCTCGGCCAGGCGTTCGGCCCGGAACGGGCGGGGGCGGCGCCGTGGCGGCCGGCCGAGCCCGGGCGGCAGCTCGACGCCGATGTCGTCCGCGCCCCGCCGGGGGGGGGCGGGTCGGTGCGTACGTGGAGCCGGAGCTGGGCGTCCTGCTCCTCGTCGTCGAGGGTGAGGGCGCCCCGGTCGCCGCCGACGGGTCGACGCCCCTGCGCGCGGGCAGCCGGGCGTGGGCCCCCCACGGCTCCACGCGCGGCCTGGTGAACCGGACCGGGTCTGATGACGGTGCACCGCCGTCGCCCCGGGATGCGGGTCCAACCCACGCCCGGCACCATCACGTAGACGGTGCCGCAAGGCGAACCGGACCGGGACCGGACCGGGACCGGGAACGGCTGCCGCATTACGCCGGTGAGGTGGCAGGCGGGGCGGGAGGAGCGCGTACACGCCGGTCGAGGACCGCGCCTTGCGCAAAATGTTCGACGCCCGCTGAACTTGCTGTTGCGTCTTCGCCTCAGGGGGTAACCGTCACACTCACCCTCAGCTTTCATGGAGGCAAACGCATGACGTTCAATCCGCTGGAGCAGCGAGGCATCCCGCTGGACCGCCAGATCAGGAACTGGCGCGAGCTGAACGTGGCCCCGATCGACCCCGACCACTGCGACCCGTACACCCGGTGCCGGATCATCACCATGAACGGCATCGAGGTCGAAGCCATCCTGTTCAGCCACAACCTGGCACGGAACACGATCGACCCCGAGGTCAAGCGGCAGCTGGCACAGACCCGCTACATCGAGGCTCAGCAGCAGAAGGTCGTGAACTGGCTGCTGCCCGGAGTGTCGTCGGTCCTGGAGACGACCATCGCGTACGAGCAGGTCGCGGTGGACCTGACGGCGTGGGTGGCCCGGATGGAGCCGGACCCGTACCTGAAGCAGGCGTACCAGTTCGGCGTCCTGGAGGACTTCGACCACCTGTACCGGTACGCGAACCTGTACGAGATGATCGAGCACCGCAAGGCCGAGTCGATCGTCGACAACCTCACCGAGGTCATCCCGGGGCGGCCGACGAAGTACCACCACCGTCACCCGTTCGACAACGTCCGCGACCCCTACGACCGCACCACCACGAACCCGCTGTCGAAGCTGCACGCGCTGACCGTCATGTCGGCCGAGCAGCAGACGATGAACTTCTACATGAACACCGGCCCCACCTACATGGAGCCGATCGCCCGTCAGCTGTACCAGGAGATCGGGCTCATCGAGGAGGAGCACGTCACCCACTACGAGTCGCTCGTCGACCCCGGCGAGACCTGGTGGGAGCAGCTCGTCAACCACGAGTACAACGAGTGCTACCTGTACTACTCGTTCATGGAGCAGGAGAGCGACCCCAGGATCAAGGCGATCTGGGAGCTTCACCTCAACATGGAGCTCGAACACCTGCACCTGGCCTGCGATCTGATGCGGCGCCACGACGGCCGGGAGCCCGAGTCGGTGCTCGCGCCGGAGCTGCCCAACGTGCTGACCTTCGAGCCGAACAAGGCGTACGTGCGCGAGCTGCTCGACACCCAGATGGACCTCACCACCCTCGGCGCCGGTTATGTGCGCGAGGCGCACGAGCGGTTCGAGAAGCTGCAGGAGCAGATCCACGGCGGCGAGGAGCCGCCCAGCGAGCGGGTCATGGCCCAGCACGACGAGATGTTCGGCCGCGAGTACCGCGTCGAGACCGAGGGTGAGCACCCCGACCCCGCGATGCGCGAGAAGTGAGGAGGGCGGACGTGTCCGACACGAAGACGCCGCACGCCGGGGACGACAACGCCCCCGACAACGACGTGGTCGCGCTCCTCATGCGCCAGCACGGCGACATCCGCAACCTCTTCGACGAGGTCGAGCGGAGCACCGGGGACGCCCGCCGGGAGGCCTTCCGGAACCTCGTGCGTCTCCTCGCCGTCCACGAGACGGCCGAGGAGGAGGTGGTCCACCCCTTCGCGCGCCGTACCATCGCCGGCGGCGATCAGGTGGTGAAGGACCGCCTCGCCGAGGAGAAGGACGCCAAGGAAACGCTGTCCATGCTCGATGACATGGACCCCGACGACCCGAAGTTCCTTCCCCGGCTCCTGGCGCTGCGCCAGGACGTCCAGTCCCACGCGCGGGCCGAGGAGCGGTACGAGTTCATCCACATCCGGCGCAGCACGGACGTCACCCAGCTGGCCGCGATGGCCAAGGGTGTCAAGGCGGCCGAGGCGATGGCGCCCACGCGCCCGCATCCGGGCGTGGAGTCCGCCGCGGCCAATGTCGCGCTGGGCCCGGTCGCCGCACTGATGGACCGGACGAAGGACGCGGTGCGAAAGGCCATGGGCAAGGACGGCTGAGCCGCCGCCTCCCCGCATGGTGGTCCGATGGCATCGGCCCGCGGGTGGAGTGGTCCCCACTCCACCCGCGGGCCGTTGTGGTCGCGAGGCCGTTGTGGTCGCGCTGTACGACGCTGTGGGCGGCGCGTCAGGGTGCGTCGGGCCGCTCCGTGTCTTCGGCGTGCGCCTTCCCCGGTTCTCCCGCGCCGGTGCGCTCGGTGTCGCGCGCGGGCCGTGCTCCGCGAGAGCGTTCGCGCTCTTCGTCCGGGGTGACGTCGTTCTCGCCGGTCACACGCTCCAGCGGCGACTTCTCGCGCTCTTCCCGCTGTCCAGGCTCTCCCATGGCTCCTCCTGGATGGTGCCTCGGCCCTCGCCGGCTCGGCGGGCGCCGCACGACGGGTTCCCCTCGCGGCACGGTGAAACCGTGACCGGGCGAAACCCGCGGTTCAGGCCCCGATCTCCGCCGCCATGGTCCGTAGCGTCGTCGCGAGCGTCCGTACCTCATGGTCCGAGGGGGTGGAGGTGCCCAGCCGCCCGACCAGGTCACCGCGCGAGAGGAGTACCGCGGCACCTCGGTACGCGTCGGAAGCGCGCTCGGACGGAGCAACGACCTGTGCCCTCCCCTCCAGCAGGACCAGCGCGGCGTCGTCGTCGCCCGCGTCGAGCAGTTCGCGGACATGGCTCTCATTGATCATCGGCAGTGGCCTCCCTACGGATCCGGCCACCCGGGTACCCGTCCGCCCTCCACTCATCCGTGGCGCGAGGCCGGGGCGCGAGGCCGGCGTGCCCGAGGGGCCGGGTGGCACCGCGGCCAGGAGGTCGCGGACGACGAGGCCGGCGGAGGCACCGCCGGTGCCCCCGTTCTGGACGACGCGGGCCACGGCGGCGTTGCCGCGACGGGCGACGATCCAGCCATTGCCGGGCTGCTCCTCGGGCCCCTCGGCGGTGCCCCCCTCTCGATGACGGCGCCGGGAAGGCCCGCCAGGACGCTCGCCGTGCCGTCGGCGGCGGCGGCGCGCGTCATCTCGCGCAGTTGCCTGACGCCTTCCGCGGGAGCGGGGTGGTGGCCGGCCGGGCCCCGTGCCCGGGGCCCGGTCCGGCGCCGGGGACGGCCCCCGGCGGGTGCATCACGCCGCCGTCCGGGCGCGGGCGAATCTCAAGGACGTGTCGAAGCACCGCTCGACCTCCCGGTCGGAGAGGCCGGCCCAGGCGTGGTCGGCGCCGGGGACCGGGCGGAAGTCCACCTCCACACCGGCGTCGCGCAGGGCTGCCGCGAGCCGGGCGCCCTGGGCCAGGGGGATCGCGGCGTCATCGGTGCCGTGGAGGATGAGGAACGGCGGCGCGTCGGCGGTGACGTGGGTGACCGGGCTGGCCGCGCGGGCGCGGTCGGGCGCGTCGGCGATCGCCGCCCCGATGAGCAGGGCTTCGCGGGTTCCGGGGTCGGCGGGGTCGTAGGCGCCGGGCGGGGTGGCCTGGGCGGGCAGGGTGGTCAGGTCCATCGGTCCGTACCAGGCGACGCAGCCGCTGACCGGAGTGGGGGCGGTCAGCGCGAGCAGGGCGGCCAGATGGGCGCCCGCCGATTCGCCCCAGGCCACGATCCGGCGGGTGTCCAGGCCGAGCTCGGCGGCCCGGGTGTGCAGCCAGGCGAGGGCGGCGGTGACGTCGTCGAGTTGGGCGGGGTAGATCGCCTCGCCGCTCAGCCGGTAGTCGACGCCGGCGACGGCGAACCCGGCCCGGGCGAGCCGGGCGAACGGTCCCGGCCGCCAGTCCCGCATGCGCGGTCCCATGTCCCCGCGGGTGCCGGCGCGCCATCCACCGCCGTGGAGGTGGACGATGACGGGCCATCCACCGTGCGGCTCATCCCGCGGCTCTTCGGGCAGCCACAGGTCGAGTTCGAGGGGACGGATGCCGGCGGGGGCGGAGTAGACGGCGCCGCGCAGCAGCCGGACGCCCCCAGCGAGGTGCGCGGGCGGCGGCAGGGGAAGCCGGGCGGGGGGCGGCGGGGTGAGGAGGGCGACGAGTTCGGGCGGGAGGAGCACGGAGTTCTCCAGGACGGTGGCCGGGGTGGGCGAGCGGGCCCGGGCATCGGGTGGCGGGTTGCGGGTCCATCGGCTTCCGGGTGCCACCGGCGGTGAGGGCGGAGGACGTCGGCGTCCCGCGGCCGACAGTCGGGGCTCCGGAAGCGATCACCGAAAAGTAACGTCAGGTTTCCTGACGGTCAAGCGTCGAAAGCGGCTGCCACCCCCCTCAACCGTCAGGTAGCCTGACGTATCTTGTCGGCCCCAACTCCCGGAGGTTTCCATGACCATGGAGTTCGCCACCCGCTACCGCTCGCGCTCGCACATACCCCCCGAGCCGGGCACGCCGTACTTCATCGAGAAGGGCATGGGCGACCGCGCCCACCTGATCGCCGACCTGGTCACCGTCTACGCCGGCGGCGAACAGACCGAGAACAGCTTCAACTTCTTCACGGTCGAAGGCCCCAAGGGCGACCTGATCCCCGCCCACGTCCACGCCGACACCTACGAGGTCTTCTACGTCACCGACGGCGCGGTCCGCCTCTTCGTCGAGGACCTCCGGGGCGAGCAGCGGGAAAAGCTGCTCACCAGCGGCGACTTCGGCTTCGTACCCAAGAACTGCCCGCACGCCTACCGCATCGAGCGCCACCACAGTCGGGTCGTCGGCGTGGCCGCCGGCCCCGGCGTCACCTTCGAGCGGTTCTTCGAGAACCTCGGCGCCCCGACCGAGGAGATCGGCCTGCCCCACCAGCCGCGCTTCCCCGGCCCCGACAGGTTCCGCGCCGCCGAGGAGAACTTCGACGTCCGCTACCTGCCCGACCACCGGTGGCGCACCGGCAACTGACCGATGATCCATGTGCAGCGCTGCCGGCGGGGGCGCTGGTCGGTGCCCTGTACGCGGCGTCGCGGGCGACGGCGGCTGACCGGGAACGCCCGGTGGACTTCTGCTTCGCCTGCGCGACCGGCTTCGACAACCTCCAGACATGCCAGCGCTGCGGAGCCGTGCGGCCGACGGAGGAAGAGCACCGCTGCCCTCTCAGCCGGAGGCCCCTGTGAACCGCCCGACCCCCGAGGTCACCTCCGCCCACAGCACACCGCATATTCGATCCCGTCCCTGCGGAGGCGGCAGTGGCGTGACCCGGGAGCCGTGCGCCCCGGCAGGCCCCCTGGGGCCGTCCGGCACCGTCTCGGGGCCCGTCACCGGCCTCCGCACCCGCGAGGCGGCGGCTGCGCTCGTCTCGCTCGTCGCACCGGGCCTCGCCCGGAGCGGGGATCAGCGGCGGATGCGGGCGATGAGCAGGGCGACGTCGTCGTGGTCGTCGGGGTGCCGCAGTGCGGTCAGGAGGTGGTCGCAGGTGTCCTCCAGGTTGCGGTGCGGACCGGTGAGAAGGGTCAGCAGGGCTTGCAGACGGGTGTCGATGTCCTGGTCGCGGGTCTCGACCAGCCCGTCGGTGTAGAGGACCAGCTGGTCGCCGGGGTCCAGGTCCACCGCGGTGGTGCGGAAGGGCACGCCGCCGACGCCCAGCGGAGCGCCGGTGGGCAGGTCGAGGAGCTCGGGGGTGTGTCCGGGCCGCATACGGACGGGGGGCAGGTGTCCGGCGGTGGAGATGCGGCACTGCGCGCTGTGGGGGTCGTACAGCACATAGGTGCAGGTGGCGATGTACGGATCCAGTCCGGCGGTGATCCTGTCCAGGTTGCGGAGCACCTGCTCGGGACCGAGGCCCAGTCCGGCGAGCGTCTGGGTGGCGGTGCTCAGCCGCCCCATGGTCGTGGCGGCGTTGATGCCGCTGCCCATGACGTCGCCGACGACGAGCGCGGTCATGTCGCCGGGCAGGGGGATGATGTCGTACCAGTCCCCGCCGACCTCGCTGGCGGCCCCCGCGGGCTGGTAGCGGGAGGCGACCTCCAGGCCGAACAGGTGCGGCGGCGGATCGGGCAGGAGGCTGCGCTGGAGGGTCAGGGCCGTGTCGCGCTGCTGCTGGTACCAGCGGGCGTTGTCGATGCACACCGCCGCACGGGCGGCCAGTTCGCCGGCCAGGAGGGCGTCGTCCTCCGTGAAGGGCAGGGGATTGCGGGCCCGTACGAGGTCGAGGGCGCCGAGGACTTCACCGCGCGCGATCAGGGGCACGGCCAGGTAGGAGTGGACGCCGGCCCGGGCCAGCAGGGCCGCGGCACGCGGGTCGCGGGCGATGAGGGACAGGTCGGTCTCCCCCACGTGGGGGACCATGACGGGCCGGCTCGTGTTGACGCACCGCGTCACCAGGCGGTCGGCGTCGTAACGGGCCGGCTGCCCCGGAGGGTCGGCGGCGTCGGCGGCGGTGGTGGGGTAGGCGGCGGCGACGGCCAGGGCCCTGAACAGGGCGGGTCCGTGAGCGGGAACAGTGGTGCGGTGGCCGGTCAGCGCCGAGTCGAGGACGTCCACCGCGGCCATGTCGGCGAGCTCGGGCACGGCGACATCGGCCAGCTCACGGGCGGTCTGCTCCAGGTCCAGCGTGGTACCGATGCGCACGGAGGCGTCGGCGACCAGGGCCAGCCGGTGCCGGGCCCGCTCGGCTTCCAGGGCGGCACGGTGCCGGTCGGTCACGTCCACCACTGAGATACCCACGCCCAGCACCGTCCCGCCGGGGTCCTCCAGCCGGTAGTACGACACCGACCAGGCGTGCTCGGTGTCGGGGTCGGCCTCGGTGCGGCCGACGGTGTACTGGTCCAGCTGTGGGACGCCGGTGGCCAGCACCCGACGCATCACTGCCTCGACGCTGTCGGCGTCCAGGAACGGCAGCGCCTCCCGCGCGCTCCGGCCGAGGTGCTCCTCCGCGGCCAGTCCGTTCAGCCGCTCCAGCGCCGGGTTGACCATCACGTACCTGAGGTGGGTGTCCAGGACGGCCAGCCCGATCGGGGACTGGTCGACCAGCCGCACGGACAGCGCCAGGTCCCGCTCCACACGCCACAGCGTGTCCCGATCGGTGGCCAGCCCCAGGGCGTACAGATCACCGCGGTCGTCCTGCAACCGCATGTTGCGGAACTCCAGCAGCCGCGTACCGCCGTCCCTGTGCTTCGCGGGGAAGACGCCCGCCCAGCTCCCCTCACCGCTCATCACCTCGGCGAACAACCGCAGCACAAGATCGACGTGCTCGTCCGCCACCAGCAGCTGGGCCGCGAACCGGCCCAGCGCCTCCTCGGCGCTGAAGCCCAGCAACGCCTGGGCCTGCGGGCTCCAGAACACGATCCGCCCGTCCGCGTCCATGACGACCGCCGCCACGCCCAGCACGTCCAGCAGCCCGCCCCGCGCAGACGGACCCACCTCCACCCCGCCGGCAGGAGCCGGATCGGGCGGGAACCCCTCTGCACCCATGGCCGGCGCTCCTTCCACCCGCGGTGGCGGCGATGACGCCGCTCCCGACGGCAGGCGACGTGACGACTTCCATCGTCTCTCCGCACCCGTGACCGCCGCAGCCCCTGCGCCCGAGCCGCCGCCGGCAGGACGGCGCCACGTGGCCGGAGCGTTCAGGGTGCGGCTGTCCTGATGCCGACGGTGACGTCGACATCGCGCGTCGGGGTGAGGAACGTGGCCGACCGGCACTCGGCGAGTGATTCGATCGGTACCAGCGCGGCGTCGAGCTGGGCCGGGCCGGCGCTGCCGAGGGCCTCGGTCGTGGCCGATCCGCCGAGCGCCCGGTCCAGGGCAGGGCAGCCCGCGATCCTGTCGGCGCGGTCGTCCGGGTTCGGGCTTCTCGCGAAACGGTTCCCCAGCTCGGCCGAGCTGAGCAGCGCCTCCCGCGATCGCGCGGGTGACACCGGTGCCGGGGCGTCCGGCGGGGGCGCCGCACCGGTTGGCGGGGCCTGCGGTGTGCCGGCGCCCGGGTGCGTCGCCGCGCCGTCCGGCTCGTGACCCGCCGCCCGCGGAACAGCCCGACGCGAGCACCGCTGCGGCCAACACTGGCGACAGGCGCTTCGGCGGCTGGTCGGCCGGGGCAGCAACTCCGCGCAGGCGTACGGGATACGGCGATGATCACGACCATCCCCCGTGGCCCCGGGTGTACGGCGGGCAGCGCGACGGGGCGCGGAGCGGACCCGGCGGGCGGTCGGGGAAACGTCCGGGCCCCCTGAGCGCCATGCTCAGGGGGCCCGTCAGTCGGCCGGTACGTCAGGCGACGGTGATGTTCTCCGCCTGCGGGCCCTTCTGGCCCTGCGTGACGTCGAAGGTCACGGCCTGGCCTTCCTGGAGCTCACGGAAGCCGGAGGAGTTGATGTTGGAGTAGTGCGCGAAGACGTCCGGACCGCCGCCGTCCTGCGCGATGAAACCGAAGCCCTTTTCGGAGTTGAACCACTTCACGGTTCCGCTGGCCATGCTCGTGCCTCTCAGTCGATATCGGATCCGCACCGCGCGGACCCGGAGGTGATCGCCCTGGTCCCGCACTGCACACAGCAAAGCGCTCACGCCGGAGCGTGAGCGGGTACCGCGAACCACGACATCTGACAGTGACGCTACACCGCGAAGCGGTCCCCCACCAGAGAGCAACGACCATGGTTTCCCCCGCGGCGTCACAGATCCGCCCCAACCGGGTCCGCCGGCCCGGTCCCCGCGCCGCGTGATGGACCATGTGTCCCATCGGCCGGTCACCGGCGCTTCGTCGCGCGCTGTGCGGCGCGACGACATGTCCGGCGGCCGTGACCCAGCGCGGTGATCGCTGCCGCTCCCCGCGTGACCGCCCGTGCGCCGTGCGCGCCGGGCTCGCCCATCGGAGTGTCGTTCCTCGATCGCCCCGCCCCTCTCCCCCCGTACGGCTCATCCAGCGGCAACCGGCAAAAAGACCTCCTGGCGGGCGACGGCTCGGAAGAGACGGTCCGAGCCCATCGGCTTCGGGAGAACCCGCGGCGGTCGCCGGCACGGCGCACAGGGGCCGCCGACCTGACACCGACCTCGCCGCGTCGAGCCAACCGTCCAGGCCTTCGACCTTCGTGCTCCACTCGGCGCGCGGTCCGTGCTCGGCGGGGTTGCGTACAGCCCCCGCGGGACAAAACCCGGGGAGGGGCGTGCCCCACGAGAGGCGCGTCGGGCCACAAGGGGGACGGGCTGATGGTGGACGACACCGGGGCACAGAACACGCCGGGCACACCGGACACGGCCGGGTCGTCGCGTCCGGGCGGAGCGGTGGCACCGGCCCGGACACGGCCCGGGCGACGGGTGGTTGCCGCCGGGCGGCGGTTCGCCGGAACGGCGGCCGGGGTGTGGGTCGCCGCGCTCCTGGTCGTCGGCTTCCGACTGGACGGACCGGCTGACCGGCAACTGGCCGCCGTGGCGCTGGTGGCGGCGTTCACCGGCGCGGCGGTGCTGATCGTTCCCTGGCCGGTCGGGCATCTTCTGGGACGGGCGTTACGGCGCAATCAGCGGCGCATGGCCCAGGAGCCCGACTTCGCCGCCTCGGACTGGGAGTTCTTCGCTCCCATGCGCCGGCACATGGTGCTCGTGGCGCTGCACATGCTCGTCGGGCTGGTGACGTTCGCGGTGGTGTCCCCGGTGGCGCTGTGGGCCGCGGTACGGGTCTGTCGGGCCGCGGGGCTGTCGGCGGAGCTGACCGGGCTGTGGCCCGTGGTCGTGTCCGGCGTTCTCGTCATCGCCGTCGCGACGGTGACCCGTCTGCTGTTCGCCCTGCTCCGCAAGCGCTCCAGAGGTGCCGCCGTACGCGGCCTCTTCGCCGTCGCGCTCAACGCGGGCGGCCTCGCGCTCGCCGTCGCGCTCCTGGACGGCGTACGTCTCGACGGCCCGGGCCGGTGGCAGGCGCTCACCCTGACCGCGCTGTCGTGCCTCTTCCAGTTGCGGCTGCGGCTCACCCTCACCCTGCCCGTGCCCGGTGTGGCGTCGCTCCTCCTCGTCGCGGCCAACGCGGTCGCGTTGTGGTTGATCTGCCAGGCCACCACCCTGATGGAGCTCCGGCTGCACATCGACGGCCTCTGGCCCCTGATGGGGACCGCCGCGCTCATGTGGGTCATGGAATGGCCGGCCCGGCTCGCCGACCGGCACGCGGAGAACGCCCATCGGCCACCGCCGGTGCCGTACGACCCCTTCCCCCCGGATCACATGTTCCCCACCGGTCCGCTGTACTGACAGCCCGGGCCCGCCCGGATCCGCCTCCGGCGGCGGGGCGCCGTAATCCCTCGAAAGAGTGAACCGACGCGTTCGAACGTCACTCAACCACTCCCGCCCGAGCATCCCTCACCCAGCACCCATGAGGGGAACGTTTGTCCAAAATCTGCCCCTGATTCGCCCGTTACGGGCGCCCGTCGGGTCCGTGTATTGGAGCACCGGAACCCGTGACACACCCATCCGGAGGGCCCGATGGCCCCTGCCCCGACCCCCGCGAACCGGCCTGCGGAGTTCGAACGCACCGGGAGGTTCGGGAGCCATGCGGCCCACGGCGCGGACCGGGTTGACGCGTGTCCGGTGCGCGGTCGTCCCACGTCCCGCCCGGAAGCAACGCGTCCCGGAGATGGGTGGGGGGCGGGACGGGCGCCGGCGAGCAGTCAGGGCCCCCGCACACCGCTGCGCCCGCGCCCCGGCCTCGGCCTCGGCCTCGGACGGGGAGGTGACGGACGATGACGCAGCGCTTCTCCGCCCACGTCGACGTCCACCTCATCCTGCGCCGCACCGGCGGCCACGCCGAAGAGGTGCTGCTGTCCCGCCGGGCCGGTCCGGTGTACGCGAGCGGGCTGCTCCACCTGCCCTCCGAACAGGGCGAGATGACATGGGCACCGCTCGCGGCGCTGCCGGACGACATGGTGGCGTACTGCCGTGCCGGACTGGACGCCCACCGCCAAGGCGCCGGCGTGGCCCTGCGCTTACAGCGCCCCGGCGATCCGATCGCCTACGACAGAAGCGCCGATCGCCTCCAGCCGGTGCCCGCCGCGTGGGGTGCCGGGGCGCCGTTCGACCGGCCGTGAGGAAAAAAACGCCGTACGGTTCGTACTGCTGCGTGTGCCCCGGCCGCTCGTGCTGCCGGGCAGGGAGTGCCCTTGGCGCGCAGGCGTCGAAGCCATGACGGCCGGGGGGCGGCTGCTGTCACAGAGCCCGGTGACGGCCGTGCCCGCGCAGCCGGGGCGGCGGACCGGGCCCGCTGTCGCTTCGGTCCGGGAACCGCCATACCGCCGCACGCTGACCGCCATCGCCGGGGCGGGCTCCGGCGGGCCGGGGGATCACGGGGTCGCCGCGTTTCGCCCCGACGGCGGCAGCAGCACGATCAGCGCCATACTCAGCACGATGACCACCCCGGACGCGAAGAAGGCGCTCGCGTAGCCCGAGTTCAGGGCGTCCAGGCCGGTCCCGGCCCGGTCGGTGCGGGCAGCGGCGAGGGACGACAGGACGGACAGTCCGAGTGCGCCGCCCATGGTGCGCGAGGTGTTGACGAGACCTGCCACCACCCCCGCCTGCTCCGGGGGCACGCCCGTGGTGGCGAAGACCGACTGGAGCGTCATCATCAGCCCCGCGCCGAAGGAGAACGCGATGCCGGGACCCAGCAGGCTGACCAGGAAGGTGCCGTCGGCCCTCATGGCCGCCTGCCAGAAGAAACCCACCGCCGTCAGCACACCGGCGAGCGTGAGGAGCGAGCGTCCGCCGATCCAGCGCGTCATCCGGGGCGCGAGCTGGGCGGAGAGGATGACGGCCAGGGTGTGCGGCAGCAGAGCGAGCCCGGTTTCCACGGCTGAGTACTTCAGCACGTTCTGCATGTACAGCGACAGGAAGTACCACATCGCGTAGAAGGCCATGCCGCTGATCATGGTGATGGCGTTGGCCACTGACACCGACCGCACGCGGAACACCCCGAGAGGGGTGAGCGGCTCGGCCGCACGGCTCTCCACCGCGAGGAACGCCCCCAGCGCGATGACGCCGAGGAGCAGGAACCCCAGGGCCCGCGCCGAGCCCCAGCCGTGCGTTTCCGTCTGGGCGGTGCCGTAGGCCAGGCTGCCCACGCCGAGCGTCGCCAGGACGGCTCCGGGAACGTCGAGCCGACGCCGGCCCGACTCCTTGGTCCTGCTCTCCGTAAGCCACACCGCCGATGCCACGATCACGATCAGCCCCAGCGGAACGTTGATCAGCAGGACCCAGCGCCAGGAGAGGTAGTCGGTGAGCACGCCCCCGATGACCCCGCCCGCCGCGCCACCTCCCGTTCCCACGGCTGTCCAGGTTCCGATCGCGCGGACGCGTCCGGCGCCCTCCGGGAAGGTGGTGGTGAGAATCGTGAGGGTGGCGGGCGACAGCACGGCCGCACCAAGGCCCTGCACCGCCCGGGCGACGATGAGCATCCATGGCGAGGTCGCCAGTCCACCGAGCAGGCTCGCTGCCGTGAAGATCCCGAGCCCGAGGACGAAGACGCTCTTGCGCCCGAACAGGTCGGAGGCACGGCCGCCCAATAACAGGAAGCCGGCAAAGGTGATCACATAGGCGTTGACGACCCACTGCAGGCTTTCCGCACCGATGTCGATCCCCGCACGGATGGATGGCAATGCGACGTTGATCACCGAGATGTCGAGGACAACGACGAACTGTCCCACGCACGCGGCGAACACAGCGATCCACGCGGGTCCGCCACCGCGCTGCTCGGCCCGGACGGGACCGGGTTCGGAGGTCATTTGTGACATGGCCCGCCATTCTGCCAACGCCTCACGGGCCGACAGCCACATTCCGCCATCTCAGCGAACGGGCCGCAGCGCCACCACGAGCAGATGACCGAACTCCTTGACCTCTGTCATGTCGGCCGGGTTGAACTGCTGGACCAGCTCGCCGCCGTAGTCGGCCGCCAGTTGCTGCGCGGAGCCGCTGATCCGCGCGGACAGCTCGACGAAGGTACGGCGCAGGGTGGGCTCACTGATGTCGGTCAGCTCCTCGAACCACAACCCCGCCTGGCGCAGCAGGGGCGGGTAATCCTCCGCCTGAACCATCGTCATCATGAACTCGCGCAGATACCGCTCGACAGCGGGCCGCCCTGAGTCGGGGATCGGCGCTCGTTCGAAGAAGTCGGTGAGCACGAGCCTGCCGCCCGGCCGGAGCACTCGGGCCACCTGCCGCAGGACGTGGGCGCGGTCGGGCATGTGGATGATGGACTCCAGGGCGATGACGGCGTCGAAGGAGTCGTCGGCGAACGGCAGATCCATCGCGTCGGCCCGTTCGAAGCGGACCCGGCCCGCCAGGTCCTGGTCGGCGGCCAGCGCCCTGGCCCGCTCGACCTGCTTGGGGCTGATGGAGATGCCGGTGACGTCCGCGCCCGTGCGGCCGGCGATCCGGAGGGCGGGGCGGCCCGTGCCGCAGCCGAGGTCCAGCACCCGGGAGCCGGGGCGCAGGTGCAGACGGTCCGTCATCAGGTCGGTCAGCCGGTCGGTCGCCTCGTCCAGCGGAACGGGGCTGTCCGGGGTGTCCCAGTACCCGAAGTGCAGGTTCTCGCCCAGCGTGGCACTGCCGAGGTCGGTGTAGCGGTCGTAGAGCCGGCCGACCTCGTCGGGGACGGGCAGAGTGGGCGGAGCGGGCTGCTGTGCCATCGGGCGCCTTCCTGGTCTGGCGTAGGGGCGGGAAAACGGGGCTGGTCGGGGTTTCCGGTGGTCTCAGGTCAGTTTGAGGTCCTGGTAGACGGCGTCGGCTATCCGGAGGATGCGTTCGCGGTGCCGCTCGTGCTCCACCTTGCCGTTCAGATGGACGGCCACGGTGAGGCGGGCCTCCGGGTCGGCGAAGACGACGGCGGTCCACAGCCCGTCGTGACCGAAGGCACGGGGCGAGGCATGGCGCGAGAAGCTCGTGTACTCGGGGCCGAGCGAACGGCATTCGAGACGGAAACCGAAGCCCCAGTCGGCGTTTCCGTACCGGTCGTTCAATCCGGTCCGGTGACGGGCGGTGAGGGCGGCCACAGTCGTCGGCGCCAGGACGCGCCCGCCGGGGGCGGTCCCCTCATTCAGCAGCATCTCGAACAGGCGGCCGAGATCACTGAGGGGGCCACGGGTATTCACTCCGGGGACACAGCGGGTGGTGGCGCCGCGCGTCGACCAGAAGTAGGTGGGCTGCGGTACGTCACCCAGGTTGGACACATGGATGAGCGGGAGCCGGTCGCCGTACGCCGCGTAGTCCTCGGGGGTCAGACACACCCTGGTGCGGTCCATGCCACAGGGGCGCAGGATCTTCTGTTCGACATAGGGGACGTAGTCGCGGCCGTCGATGGCGGGCAGCAGGCGGGCCAGCACGAACCAGGCCCACCACTGGCTGTAGTTGATGCCCGGCCGGTCCTCGGAGGGGGTGAGCGGGACCGGCACGTCGAGGGCGCGCCGCAGCCGTTCCGTGTCCGGGCCCGTCACCACCCCGTGCAGCGGGTCCAGGCCCGTCGGCACCGGTCCGGTGTGGCAGAGCAACTCCATCGCGGTGATGCGGGACTTGCCCCTGGTGCCGAACTCGGGCAGGTAGTGGGCGACCGGACGGTAGGGGTCGAAGTCCCCGGCCTCCCACAGCTGGCCGAGCGCGACCGACAGCAGCGGCTTGGCGCAGCAGTACCACAGGGGTGCGGACCGCGCGGTCAGGGCGACGCCGGGCCGGGCCAGGCCGAGGCCGACGTCGGCCAGAACCCTGCCGTCCAGGGAGGCGTAGAACTGCGCTCCGGGGGTGGAGGCGCCCACCTCGCGGCGCAGCTCCCTCAGGGTGCCGGGCAAGGTGTCGGCGGCCCGGGCGAGGGCCTCGCGGTCGGACTTGGCTGTGCCGGTCTCCTCGCCCCCGATCTCCGGCTCGTCCCACGGCACGTACCCCGGTGGTACGGCGGTGCCGGCGCGCAGGGCGGCGACATGGCCGCTGCGGTCGCGTTGCAGCGCCGCGTCGATGAAGAACAGCAGGCTGAAATTGCCGCTGATCGTGACGTCACCGCCTTCCAGCAGCTCCGCGCGTGGCCGCGCGGCGCCGAGCAGAAGGGTGTACGCGGCGGTGTACGGCAGGGTGATCAGCAGTCCGGGTGGCTCGCCGGTCGCCGGGGTGACCGCGAGCCGGCCGCCCTCGAGGTCGACGCGCACGTCGACCGTGGCGTGGACGCCGGGGGGCGGGTCGGTGACCGTCAGGCGGAGGGCGACGGTGCTTCGCCGGGCGGGGTCCGGTGTGGGATCGAGCCCGGCGGCCAGGGACAGCCAGGCGTCCGACAGATAGCCGGCGGTTGCGGGGAGCGTCGGCACGACTACGCCTCCTCAAAGTCCGTGCCGTGGGCGAGCGCCGGCAGCCGCGGGGCGATCTCCTCGGCGACCCGGCGCAGGCTCTCGGTCTCCGGGTAGTCGCGGAACCACAGAACGAACTCCGTCACCCCGGCGGCGACATAGCGCCCGGAGCGTTCGAGGAGCTGCTCGACGGTCCCGTACAGACTGCGCCGGGCCAGCAGGTCGGGGTGGTGGCTCCAGAACGCCACCACATGCGGGGTGGACAGCCATCGGTCCCGGCTCACCCGGTCCTCGAAGACCCGGCACTCGGCGAGGAGCGCGTGCCGTGTCCGGGCCGGATCCAGGCCGAGTTTCTCCTGTCGTAGCCGGAACTCCGTGACGGCGTGCGCCACTTCACCGGGCTCTCCCTGCCACTGCACGGCGGCGCACTCGCGGACCGCGGCCTCCGGCAGCAGGTCGGCGGCGTCCGGACGGGCCGCGTCCGCCCGGATCACCAGGGGCAGTCGAGGCTGGACCGGGACGGGCACCGCGTGGGCGCCCGCGAGCGTGACGGTTTCGCCGTCGACGGTCGTGCGGGCGCCGGACCACAGCGCCCGCAGCGCCTCGATCGTCTCGGTGAGAGCGGGATCGGTCTCGGCTCCGGGGCGGGCAGTGCCCGCGGCGACGTGTTCCGGCAGGTGTGGGGCCGTGGGCAGTCCCAGGGTGAAGCGGCCACCGGAGATGATGTCGGCGCCTGCCGCCTGCTTGGCGAGCAGGACGGCGTTGCGGTGGGGCGGAGCCGCGCTGAGCAGACCCAGGCCGATGTCATGGACGGTCGCCGCGAGGGCGCCGAGCGCGG
The DNA here is from genome assembly GCF_040612535.1 of Streptomyces sp. NPDC006368. Classification (NCBI taxonomy): domain Bacteria; kingdom Bacillati; phylum Actinomycetota; class Actinomycetes; order Kitasatosporales; family Streptomycetaceae; genus Streptomyces; species Streptomyces sp. NPDC006368. The sequence goes on along the minus strand of NZ_JBEXQK010000014.1, from coordinate 61,357 downwards.
TCCAGCACTCGGTCACCGGCTGCGGTTCCCGGCGCGGCAGGGTGTCCGTGCGGTCCTCCAGCCACAGCGTGTCGTATCCGCAGGCGCGGGCCAGCGCGGCGGTGTCGGCCAGGGTCCGCCAGGCGCCGGCTCCGTCGAGCCCGGCCAGTTCGAGGTTGGTGCCCTGCGGGGCGACGACGCTGAAGCGCGGGCGTGGGGCTTCGGGGCTCATCGGGCCGCCCCGCCGGGGACGAGCGCCAGCAGGTCGGCGGGGCGCTCCAAGACGAAGTCGGGGCGCTCCGCCCGCAGTGGATCCGGTGCGGTCTCCCCCCACAGCGCCGCCGCGGTGGCCGTTCCGGCGGCCCGGCCGCTCTGGATGTCGATGACGGCGTCCCCCACCATCACGGCGTCCTCGGGTCCGGCGCCGAGCCGGCGCAGCGCCTCGCGGACGATGTCGGGGGCGGGCTTGGGCCGCGGGACCTCGTCGCTGCCGACGACCGTGTCCAGCAGCGGGAGCAGGCCCACCACCTCCAGGACGGTGCGCGCCCGCGCCCCCGACTTCCCGGTGGCGATACCGGTACGGATGTCGCACTCCCGCAGCCGTTTCAACAGCAGGGGTACGTCCGAGTACACCTCGACCTCGGCGATGAGCCGGTGGCTGGCCTCGACGAACGGCTGCTCCATCTGCGGGGGCAGGCCCATCAGGCGCATGATGTCCGGGAAGTAGCGCCCTTGATGGGTACGGTACTCCTCGAACGGCGGCTCTCCCTCGCCCACGACCTCCCGGTAGGCGATGGCGAACGCCTGGCGCATGACCGCGAAGCTGTCGATGAGCACCCCGTCCAAGTCGAAGACCACCGTGCCGAACTCACGCTGAGCCGTCATCTGCTCCCCGTTCCCTGATAGACCTGACAGAAGCGTCTCCATGTGCGCGGCGGACCGGGCCCCTGCGGCTCAGGTGCGGGCCACGACCTCGGCGAACACCTCGGCGAGCCGGTCCACGGTGGCGGTGTCGGCGAGCAGCACCCGGTGGTGCAGCCACACGCAGTCGCCGCCGATCTCCTCGGCCACCGGGCAGCGCTTGCCGATCTCCTCGGCGTCGCCGGAGTACGGGCCCTGCCAGTAGCCGGTGGTGCGGTAGACCGGAGGGAAGCCGATGAACGCGGGAACGCCGTGCGCGTTCAGCGCGTCCACTACGGCGGCGCGGCGCTCGGGCGTCACCCCGGGGAGCCGCACCATGGTCATGTAGTGCGACTTCACGTCACAGCGGTCGTCCCGGCCCTGCGGCACCACACCCGGGATCCGCGCGAGCGCCGCCGTCAGTTGGCGGGAGCGCTGCTCGCGTACGGCGATCTGCGCCTCCAGCCGCGTCAGTTGCGCCCGCAGAACGGCCGCCGAGAACTCGTTCATACGGTAGTTGGAGCCCTGGGTGAGGTGGGCGTAGACCCGGTCCCCCGGCGGGCGCCCACAGCCGTGCCGCAGATACGCCTGCCGGTGGCTCTCCTCGTCCGGCAGCAGCAGGGCGCCCCCCTCGCCGGCCGTCATCAGCTTGCCGTTCTGGAAGCTGAACGCCGCCATCGAGCCGAACTCGCCCATCCGGCGGCCGCGCCAGCGGGCCGCGTGCGCGTGCGCCGCGTCCTGGAGCACGGTGACGCCGGTCGCTTCGGCGAGTTCCGCCAGCGCGTCGAGGTCCGCGACCTGGCCCGCCATGTGCACCGGCATGACGGCCTTGGTGCGCGGGGTGATGAGCCGTGCGGTGGCCTCGATGTCGAGGCAGTAGGTGTCGGGGTGGACGTCGGCGGGCACCGGGACCGCGCCGAGCTGCTGGACGGCGAGCGAGGACGCTATGAAGGTGAAGGCGGGCACGATGACCTCGTCGCCGGGGCCCACGCCGAGGACGGACAGCGCCAGTTCGAGGGCGTGGGTGCCGTTGGTGGTGGCGACGGCGTACGGCGCCCCGTGCAGCTCGGCGAACTCGCGCTCGAAACCGTCCACTTCGCTGCCGCCGTTGCGCCACCAGCCCTCCTGGTCCAGGGCGCGCAACAGACCCTCGCGCTCCTCGGCACCGGCTTGCGGCCACGCGGGGAACGTCAGGGTGGGCTGGGCCGGAGCGGATGACATAGGCGTGCCTCTCGTCGTCTCGGTCGGTGTGCGGCGCGCGATACGGCGACGACTCCCCGGGGCGGCGTCCGGTCCGGTGGCGGGCGAGGCCGCGGGCCGGGGCGAGCCCGTCGTTCGCGGCGCCGAGGCGGGGCCTTACCGGGCGTCGCGTTGACGAAGGAGTCCGGGTCGGGTCCGACCCGGTCGAGCTGCGCTGACGGAAACGGGCAGACGGTGGCGGGCGATCCGGGTCGCCCGGCGGTCCAAATCCTGCAAGGTCCACTGAACGGCGTCAACACCGCGACGGAGGGGGCGCGTTCGCCGCGGTCCGCACGGTTGCTTTTCTGCCACCCCCACGGCCACCGGACCTTGGCCGGGACACCGCTGCACACCGCACCGGGGCCGGTGTTCTCCGCCGTCCCACCCGCATCACAGGAATGGCCAGAATGCACACCTGAACCGACGTGCAATTCCGCCTATCGTGGTGCCCCGGCAGGAAAACCGTCGATGCCCCGGTCACATTCCCATGCTGCCGTTCGGGGTTCCCCGCAGGCCGGCGGTTGTCCGGACCGGTCGGCAGCCCGCGCCGAGGGCGGTGCCCGCGCAGGCTTCCCTGCCGCTCTCCTTCTGCCCGCCTTCCCCTGCACCTCCGCTCGTCCGGTTCGCGTTTCCCCTGAAAGGACGCTCCGCCGTGGAAGAGATAAAGGCTCGGTTGCGCAAGGTGCTCGTGGACTCCCTGGAACTGTCCATCGAGCCGTCCGACGTCCCCGACCACGGGCTCGTGCAAGCGCTGGGACTCGACTCGATCAACACGATCGAGTTCCTGATCTGGGTCGAAAGCGAATTCGGGGTGGAGATCGCCGATGAAGACCTCTCAATCAAGCTGATCGACGATCTCGATCTGCTCGCCGCCTACGTCAAGGACCGCCTGGACCGCAGCAGCACGCCCACCACCTGACGAACGGAGACAGCAGACATGGCCGAGCGCGCCCTGATCATCGGGCTCGACGGAATGCCGCGCACCCTGCTGACCGAGCTCGCGGCGGAGGGGATCCTGCCCCGCATCGGCGCGTTGCTCGCCGAGGGCTACTGTGCCCAGCTGCGGGCTCCGGTGCCGGAGATCAGCTCCACTTCCTGGGCCACCTTCCTGACCGGGACCAATCCCGGCCGGCACGGCATCTTCGGCTTCACCGACCTCGTGCCCGACGCGGACTACCGGATCCACTTCCCGAATCTGATGCAGCTGCGCCAGCCCCCGCTGTGGGCGCTGACCGCCGCTGCGGGCGGCCGTACAGTGTGCCTGAACGTCCCCGGCACCTATCCCGCGCCGGTCGCCGACTGTGTCGTGGTCTCCGGATTCGTGGCGCCCCGGATGGAACACGCGGTCACCCCGGCCCGGCTGCTTCCGGTGCTGCGGGGCTTCGGCTACGAGCTGGACGTCGAGGTCGGCGATGTGGCCAAGGCGCCCGAAGAGTTCCTCGGCCGGGCGGTACGGGCACTGCGGGCGCGCACCGACGCCATGGAGCACCTGCTCACCCACGAGCCGTGGGATCTGGGCGTGGCGGTCATCACCGAGACCGACCGGGTGCACCACTTCCTGTGGCGGGCCGTGACCGACCCCGCCGACCCGCTGCACGGGCCCGTACGGGACTTCTACCGGCTGGTCGACTCCTGCGTCGGCCGACTCGTCGACCTGTGCCGGGACGACGACGAGCTCTTCCTCGTCAGCGACCACGGCTTCGGCCCCGCCGACCGGCAGTTCTACGTCAACTCCTGGCTGCGGGAGGCCGGGCACCTGGCCCCGCTGAGCGCCGCGCCCAAGCTCGCGGCCGGACTCGACGCCCGCACCCGGGCCTTCGCCCTCGATCCCGCGCGTATCTACCTGCACCGCAAGAAGCGGTTCCCGGGCGGCGGGCTCACCGACTCCGAGGCGGAGGAACTGGCCGAGGAGATCGCCACCGAACTGGCCGCGCTGCGCTGCGACGGGGAGCGGGTCGGTGCCGAGGTGGACGGTCCCCTGCTGGTCTCCGCGGTGTACCGGTCCGCGGAGCTGTACCACGGTCCGCTGGCCGGCCATGCGGCGGATCTGCTGGCGCTGCCCGCGCCGGGGGTGCAGCTGCGCGGCGGCTGGGAGGGCACGGCCCAGTTGCGCTCCGACACGCTGACCGGCACCCACACGCGGGAGAACGCCGTGTTCTACCGGCGCGGCGCCCATGTCCCGCGGGAGGCCGCCGGTGTGCCGCAGGAGCCGTTCGAGATGGTGGACGTGGCGCCGACCGTGCTCGCCTCGATCGGTATCCGGCCGCTGGGGCTCGACGGCGCGGTCGTCCTGGGCGCCGGCGAGGGAGACCGGAAATGAGCCATGTGCTGTTGCTCAACGGCCCCAACCTCGGCACGCTCGGCACCCGCCAGCCGGAGATCTACGGCACCACCACGCTGGCCCGGATCGAGGCCGAGGTGGCCAAGGAGATCTCCGCCCGCGGCTGGGAGCTGGTAGCCGAACAGCGTAACGGCGAAGGGGAGTTGATCGATCTGCTCCAGCAGCACGGCGGCGCGGTCGGCGCACTGGTCAACCCCGGGGCGTTGATGATTGCCGGCTGGGGACTGCGGGACGCGCTGGCCGACTTCGCGCCGCCCTGGGTCGAGGTGCACCTGTCCAACGTCTGGGCGCGGGAGAGCTTCCGTCACATGTCCGTCACTGCCCCGCTCGCCTCCGGCGTGGTCATGGGCATGGGCGCACTCGGCTACCGCGTCGCCGCCCAGGCCCTCACCCAGCTCGTGCCCCCCGGCAGCCGGACCGGACCGACCTCCTGAGCGCCTCCGCCGACCCCCGTCCCCCAGAGAGGGAGGAATCGATGCCCCAGCCCGGCAGGGTGGCCGTGATCGGACTCGACTCGGCGACGCCGCAGCTCCTGTTCGACCGGTTCGCCGAGGACATGCCCGTCCTCAGTGCCTTGCGGCAGCGCTCACTGTGGGGCCCGATGCGCAGCGTCGACCCGCCCATCACCATGCCGGCCTGGTCGTGCATGATGTCCGGCCGGACGCCGGGCGAACTCGGGGTGTACGGCTTCCGTGACCGCGCGGCCCACGACTACGGGCCGCTGGCCTTCGCCACCTCGCACAGCATCAGGGCGCCGCGAATCTGGGACGAGATGACGGCCGCGGGCCGGGACAGCGTGGTGCTGGGCGTGCCCGGCACCTATCCGCCGACGCCGATCCGCGGCGCGATGGTCTCCTGTTTCCTGGCTCCCTCGACCCGCGCCGAGTACACCTCGCCGCCCGCGCTGCGTGACGAGCTGGAGAAGTTGACCGGCGGCTACGCGCTCGACGTGGAGAACTTCCGCTCGCCCGAGCTGGACCGGGTCTCCCAGCAGATCTTCGACATGAGCGAGCAGCGCTTCCAGGTAGCCCGGCATCTGGCCACCCGCCAGGACTGGGAGTTCCTCTCCTTCGTCGACATGGGCCCCGACCGGCTGCACCACGGCTTCTGGAAGTACTGCGACCCGGAGCACCCGCGCCATGAGCCGGGCAACCCCTACGAGAACCTGTTCCGCGACTACTACCGTGCGCTGGACCGGCACATCGGCGACTTCCTGGAGTGCCTGCCGGAGAACACCTCCGTCCTGGTGGTCTCCGATCACGGGGCGCAGCCCATGGTCGGCGGGCTGTTCATCAACGAGTGGCTGCGGCGGGAGGGGCTGCTCGTCCTGGCGAAGGAACCGGACGGGCCGACGCCGATGGCGCGGGCGCACGTCGACTGGAAACGGACCACGGCGTGGGCGGAGGGCGGCTACTACGGCCGGATCTTCCTCAACGTGGAGGGCCGCGAACCCGAGGGCGTCGTACCGGCGCGGGAGTACGACGACACCCTGGATCGGATCGCGAGCGCGCTGGAACGGCTGCCCGACGACCGGGGCAACCCGATGGGCACCCGGGCCCTGCGCCCCGAGCAGCTCTACCCGGAGGTCAACGGCATCGCCCCCGACCTGCTGGTCTACGTGGGCAACCTGCGCTGGCGCGCGCTGGCCACCCTGGGCATGGGCCAGGGGCTGTACACCACCGAGAACGACACCGGCCCCGACCACGCCAACCACGGCGACACCGGCGTCTTCGTCCTCGACTCCCCCGGCATCACCCCGGGCCGGGCGGACGACCTGTCGCTGTACGACGTGGCTCCCGCGCTACGGGAGCTGCTGGGCCTGCCGGGAGGCGGACGGCTGCCCGGGTGAGGCGGAAGGGCTCGGGACCCGGGCCTGTCAGGGCGAAGGCCGGTCGGCGCGGGAGCCGGCCGGCTTCGCCGTTCCTTCCGTGCGGGCCAGCAGGACGGCTCCGTACAGGGAGGCGTCGGCGCCGTGGGCGGCGCGGCGGATCGCGGGAGGGTCGACGCCGGGGCGGGTCAGCCGCCGGACCTCCGCGCGGACCCGACCGAGCAGGCCTGGTGTGCCGTGGCCGAAGCCGCCGCCTATGCGGACCTCGCGGCACTGGAGGAGTTCGCCGAGGTTGACGGCCGCGACCGCCAGCGCCGCCGCCGTCTGCCGCAGCGGGCCGGTGGCCCAGGGGCGTCCCTCGGCGAGCCCGGCGCGGAAGGCCGCCGCGTCCACCGGGGTGCCGCGCAGGGCGGCGGCCCGGGCCAGCGTCGCGGTGCCGGAGGCCACGGCCTGCAGGCAGCCGGTCCGCCCGCAGACGCAGGCGGCGCCACCGGGATCGATCAGCAGGTGCCCGATCTCGGCGGCGCCGCCGAACGGGCCGGTGTGCAGCCGCCCGCCGAGGACGATGCCGCCGCCCACTCCGGTGCCCAGGCCCAGATAGGCGAGGTCGGGCACGCCGGTGCGGGCGGCCTCCGCGAGGGCGGCCAGGTTGCCGTCGTCCTCGTGGACCACGGGTATCTCCGGCAGTACCCGCCCCAGCAGCGCGTCGAGGCGCAGCCCGGTCCAGCTCGGCCGGGAGGGCCAGGTGGTGATCCTGCCCTCCCGCACGGTGGCCGGCAGCGCGAGACCGGCCGCCCGTATCCCGGCGAGCCCGTCGGGGCCGGCATCGGCCGCGATCCGGGACACCGCCGAGGCCAGCGCGTCCAGATCGTCGTCGGCGCCGCCGCCCCGGGGCCAGGTGAACCTGAACCGTGCCGGGCGCGCGGAGCCGGACCGCTCCAGGAGCAGCGCGACCTTCGTGCCGCCGATGTCGATCCCGAGGTACGGCAACGGACCGGCTCCCGCGGTGGCGGCCGGGTCAGTCGGCCAGCGGTGCGAACAGGTCGATCGCGGTGCCGTCGGGGTCGAGGACGATGGCGTAGCGCTGGCGCCAGACGGCGTCCCAGGGCGCGATGTGGCCGACGTAGCCCGCGTCGACCAGTTCGGAGTACTTCGCGTCGACGGCCTGTGCGTCGGGGAACTCGAAGGCGACGGCGAACCGGTGGCTGCCGGTGGGCGCCTTCCATTCGGGGTCGTAGCTGCGGACCGTCTCCACGGTGTCCCAGGCGAGCCGCACGCCGCCGGGCAGCACGGTCTCGACGTGCGGCTGCGAGTCGGCCTCGGCGGGGATGTCCAGCCCGAGGCGGCGGTAGAACGCCAGGGCCTTGGACATGTCGTCGACGACGATTCCGAAGAGGGACAGCTGAGGGACTGCCATGAGTGGTGCTCTTTCCTTTGTCGGTGGACGAGTCGGGGTGTGCGCGGGCGGTCGCGGCGGATCAGCCGCGCTGGAGCCGCAGGCGCTCGCGCACCGCCTTCGGCAGGCCGGACACCACGCGGTCGTAGGAGTGCTCCACCATCTCCCGCAGCTCGGGCGTCGGGACGGTGGAGTCGAGCAGGACCGTGTTCCAGTGCCGCTTGTTGACGTGGTAGCCGGGCCCCACCGCCGGGTACTGGTCACGCAGGTGCAGCGCGAGATCGGGCTCGCACTTCAGGGTGACCTGCGCGGGCCCCCCGTCGGTGGCGTCCTGAAGGATGGCGAACACCTTGCCCTCGACCTTGAACACCGTGGCGCCGGGGCCGAAGGCCTCGTCGTCCGTGGTGCTCGGCAGCTCCAGGGCGAAGTCCGACAGTTCCTCAGGGGTCATGCCCGTCCTCTCGTCGTTGAGGGGTCGGCGACGTGCCGGGACGCACGCGGCCGACGGAGTCCGGCACTCCGGTGGCGCCCGCCAGCCTAGGCCGTCCCTCCGGCCGTGGCGTCCAACGCGCCCGGGTTCGGGGCACGATGGCCGAAAAAGGCTGGCACCGCGCTGGAAGTGCCGCGATCCGCCGTCGGTGCGCCGCCGCGCCCGGCCCGCTCAGTCGGTCCGTTCCGTCGGCAGTGACACCTGCGCCCAGATGCCGCCGTGGCTCACCACCTTGGTGAAGCGGTCGGTGAGGCGGTGAAAGAGGGCGCCGGGGGTACCGTCGGGCGGGAAGGCGCTCGGGTCCAGTCCGCCCCACTGGTTCAGCGCCTGGACGAGGAGCGGGTCGACCGGCACCCAGACCCCGTCGACGCGGAACTCCGCCCAGCAGTGCGGGGTGGAATACGGGGCGGCCACCAGCAGCCCGAAGGAGAACCGGCTCTCCAGGCCGCGCCGGCCGCCCTCGTGGACCAGCCAGGCCGCGGCGCCCCCGCAGTCCGACATGCGGGTGCGCCACATGAACTCCGGGTCCCAGCGCACCGCCTCGGGCAGCAGGAAGAACCCGATGTCCGCCACCTCCCGGAGCAACTCCCTCAAGGCAGGCGAAAGCGGGGGCCAGGCGCGAGCGGCGGGGGCCGCACGCAGCTCCCCGAGGCGGGCCTCTGTCGCGGGGCCCTCGACCTGGCGCCGCCGGCCGTCGAGCAGCACGCCGTAGCGGCAGGCGCCGGGGTGGCCCGGGGCCGGGCAGGCGGAGACCACCTGGACGCGGTGGCCCGGCGCCTGGTCCAGCGCGGTCTGCCAGGCCTTGGCCCACGCGCGCATGGACCGGCTCTGCACCGAGAGTCGGCCCAGGTGCAGGGCCGCGTTGCCGAGGTCATAGGCGTCGTAGAGCCGTTCGTCGCCCGCGCCGACGTGCGGGACGCCGGCGGCGGTGAGCGCGGCCAGCAGGTCGTGGCGGATGCCGTGCACACGGCGGGCCTGCGCGGGCGTGACCGAAAAGCGCCGCTGCCGGTCGGGCACCTGGCGCAGGCGCCGCACGAGGTCTTCGATGCGCTCGGGCTCGGGGAGCTGCCGCTCGCCCGGCTTGCTGCTGACGGGCGTCACCATGGGGCGACCCCGGTCAGTCGATGTAGCCGAGGGCTTCGAGACGGCGGGCCACCTCGTCCTCCTCGTCGGGGCTGTAGGGCGCGGCGGGTGCCGGCGGCAGCCCGTGCCGCTCCAGCTCCCGCAGGAGGAGGTGCAGCGGATCGGGCTCGCCGGGCGGGACGACGATCGGCTCGGCGCCGCGCGGTCCGCCGGTCACCTCGACGACGAGGCCGACGGCGCGCAGTTCGGCGGGCACCGCCGGGCCGGTCAGGACGGTCGTCCGGGCGCCGCGCCGCGCGACGGCGTCGGTGAGGCGCCGGGCGAGCTCCTGGCGGGCGGCGGTGTCGTCGTCGGCGAATCCGATCAGCACGCCGTCGCGTTCGGTCATGGAGGTCAAGGCTGGATCCCTGGGGGTTCAGGAGACGGCGACGCTCGGCTCGGCCATCTCGGGCGGCTGGTAGGGGGAGAACGGGGCCAGCAGCGGGACGACGTCCCGGGCGAACAGCTCCATGGAGCCGATCGCCTCGTCGCCGGTGATGTCACCGAAGACGAACTCGCCGAAGAGGGTGTTGAAGTGCCCCTCGCGGGCGGCTTCGGCGATGCGGTCGGCGACGGTACGCGGGGAGCCGACGAAGATCAGGTTGTGGTCCATCAGGAACCGGAAGTCGTGGCAGCCTGCGAGGATGTCGGCGGTGTTCAGGCCGCTCGCCGGGGCGGGCCGGTCGGCCGAGCGGCGCACCGAGCCGTAGCGCAGGGTCTCGACGAAGGTGCGGGTCGCCTGCTCCGCCGCCCGGGCTTCGGCCTCGGTGTCCGTCTCGGCCACGTGCACGAGGCTCCAGTAGCCGATGTTCGGCACGCCCGGCTGCCCCTCCTTGCGCCACCAGTCGACGTAGTGGCGGTAGACGACGCCCATGGCCGCCCGTGGCACGATCATGGTCGAGCAGGTGTGGCCGCCGGTCCTCGCGAGGTAGCGCAGGGTCGCGCGGTCCGTGGTGGGGATCCACAGCGGTGGGTGCGGGCTCTGCTCAGCGCCGAACGACAGGGTGATGTCACGCAGTCGGTGCACGGGCCCGTCGAAGTCGAAGGGGCCCTTGCTCGTGAACGCGGTGCGCAGCAGGTCGGCGCACTCCCGGGTGCGCTCCTTGCGGCCGGCGAAGTCGGCGCCGAAAGGCCGGAACGGCTGGTCGCTGACCCCGGAGGCGAGGCCCACCTCCAGCCGGCCGCCGAGGAGCCGGTCGAGCGTGGCGGCCTGCTCCACGATGTGCAGCGGGTGGTGCAGCGGCGGCACCCAGCCCATCGGCCCCACCCGGATGCGCTCGGTGCGCAGCGCCGCGCCGGTGCAGAACACCGCGGGCGAGGACATCCAGCTCTCCTCGGGGGTGCAGTGGTGTTCGACGGAGAAGGCGTAGTCGAAGCCGAGCCGGTCCGCCGCCTCGACCTCCTGCCACAGCTCCTCGTACCGCTGGCGGACGGTGAGGTTCTCCCGTCCCCATACATGGGTGAAGTACGCGAATTTCATGGTGCACTCCGGGCCTGAGAGCGGGCGGGTTCCGGGGATGCCTGGGTTTGCGGGGTCTTCGGGGAAGGGCCGGGGCGGCCGGCCGCCGTGTAGAGCCGGTCGACGCAGGAGGCGAGTACGCCGATCTCGGCGAGCGAGCCGCCGTCCGCGCCGGGTGCGGCCGCCCTCGCCGGGCCGGTGAGCCGCCGGGCGAGGTGCTCGACGAGGCGTTCGTACTCGATGCCGACGGGTTCGTCGGGCAGCGGTACCTCAGTGCGCTCGCCGCGCCGCAGCACGGTCAGCGAGGAGCGCGGGACGCGGTGCGGGCTGAAGCCGAAGGTGCCGCGCAGGACGGCGACGCCCTTGGTGCCCTCGACGGTGAGGGTGGTGCTGTCCACCGCCTGGTGCGAGGCCCAGCGCGCCTGCACGGAGATGGCGACGCCGGTGTCGGTGAGCAGGAATCCGCGCGCGGTGTCCTCCACCGGGTCGCCTGCCGTGCGGGCCGGGGTGTCGCCGTCCCGGTCGCGCGGGCTCCAGTCGGCGGTGGCGCCGGCGTCCCCGAGCCAATCGCCGGAGACGGCACCCAGGGCGGCCGTCACCCCGGGCCAGCCGAGCAGGTCGAGACCGACGTCCAGCAGATGCCAGCCGAGGTCGAGCAGGGCGCCGCCGCCGGCCAGCCGGCGGTCGGTGAACCAGCCGTCGCGCTGCGGGATCCCGGACGCCCGGGTCCAGTCGAGGCCGAGGGCGCGCAGATCGCCGAGCGAGGGCAGCAGCGCGGCGAGGGCCTGGACGTCGGCGCGATGACGGGCCGCGCTCCCGGCGTACACGCCCGCGCCGCCCCCGGCGGCCTCGGCCAGGGCCCGGGCCTCGGCGGCGGTGCGACAGACCGGCTTCTCCACGAACACCGGGATCCCGCGGCCGAGCAGGGTGCGGGCGACGGGCACATGGAGGTGGTTGGGCAGTGCGACGACGGCGAGGTCCATGGGCAGGCCGGCGAGGTCGTCCGGGCTGGTGCCGACGACGACCTCGCGTCCGGGCGGCGCCAGGGCACGGGCCGCGGCCGGGTCGGCGTCCACGAGCGCCGTCACCTCGAAGGCGGGGTGCGCCTCGAGCAGCGGCACCCAGACCGTGCGCGAGACCCAGCCCGCGCCGAGGACGGCCGTGCGCAGGGGCGGCGCGTCGGCTGCACGGGGCTGGGAAGGCGCGGTGGTCGCGCCGGGGTCGGAGGGTGCGTTGGATGTGCCGGCCATCAAAAACGTGCACCGCCGTCCACGACGAGGGTGTTGCCGTTCACGTACGAGGCCGCCGGGGAGAGCAGGAACGAGACCGCCGCGGCGACCTCCTCCGGTTCGCCGAGCCGCCCGGCGCCGATGAACTTCAGCACGAGGTCACGCTCCTCGGGCGAGAAGTCCATGATTTCGGCCCGGATGGCGCCCGGTGCCACCACGTTGACCGTGATGCCGTGCTTGCCGACCTCGCCGGCGAGCGAGGCGGCCCACGGCTGCAGGGCACCCTTGGTCGCCGCGTACGCGCTGTGGCCGGGCAGGCCGCTGGTGCCGGCCCGGGAGCCGAAGAGGACGATACGGCCGTAGCGGGCCCGCATCATCGGCTTCAGGCAGGCCTTGGCGAGGTTGACCGAGCCGGCCAGGTTGACGTCGAGCAGTTCGGCGAGGGTATCGGTGTCGGTGGCCATGGCGAGGCGCCGGGTGCGCAGTCCGGCGGCGGCGACCAGGCCGTCGATCCGGCCGAAGCGGTCGAGGGCGGCCGAGACGAGCCGGGCCGGGCCGTCCGGCGCCGACAGGTCGGCCCGGACGGGCACGAGCGTGCCGCCGGCCTCCTCGACCTGGGCGGCGAGCTTGCCCACCCGGTCCTCGCCGCTGTGGTAGCCGGCGACCACGGTGGCGCCGAGTTCGGCCAGATGGCGGGCGCAGGCGCTGCCGATGGTCCCGGACGCTCCGGAGACCACGACGACTCGGCCGCGCTGTCCCATGGTTTCGGCGATACGGACGATGGGATCACCCATCAGTCGGCCTCCTTGGCTAGGACGAGATGACAGGGGGAGCCTTCGAATCGCAGGTCGCGGACGAGGTCCGCGCCCGCCTCGGCCAGGCCGGCGGTGAGCGCCGCGAGGGTGGGCCAGCGGGTGCCGCCGTGCGTGAGCCAGTCCAGCGCCAGCTCGGCGCCCTCGCCGGGCTCCCCTCCCGGGGTGCCGCAGGGCAGGAAGACGTCGTCGACCAGCAGCCGGCCGCCGGGCTTCAGGGTCCGCAGCAGCGGTGCGAGGGGGGCGCCGCCGGCGGGGTCGTGGACGCTGTTGGCGACGACGCAGACGTCGGCGGAGCCGTGCGGCAGCTCCGGCCCGGTGGTGATCCGGCCGGCGGCGACGGCCGCGCGCACCGGTTCGCTCACCGGGCCCGCGAGCCGGCCGGTCTGCCACAGATGGCCGGTGGCCGTGGGGTCGCCGGCGAGCAGCCGCTCCAGGTAGCGGCCGGGTCCGGCGGTGACCTCCACCAGCCGGGTGCCGGGGCGCGGCCGGACCAGTCGCAGCCCGAGGGCGGTGCGGGCGCGGGCGGAGGGGCCGCTCATGGCGCCCTGGTAGACACGCGCCAACTCGGCGTCGTACGGGCGCTGTTCGAACGGCCGGTCCCGTATGCCCGTACGCGCCACGGCGGCCAGCGCCTCCCGGCTCACCAGATCGCGGGAGAGGCGTTTCTCCAGCTCCACGAAGGCGGCGAGTTCGTCGGCGGGGACCGCGGGGCCGCTGGGTTCGGGCGCGGTCGAGACCAGACCGAGGGCCGACGCGGTGTCCAGCAGCAGCTCCAGCGCCCGGGTGTCGCAGCCGAGTCCGGCGCTGATCTCGGCGAGGTCGGCGCCCTGGGCCAGGGCGGTCAGGGCGCCGAGGTCGTGGAGCGCGAAGAGCAACTCGGACTCCTTGTAGGCGCGGGCGGCCCGCAGTGCCCGCGGGGTGAGGCGGTAGCGGACCGGGGCGGCGGTCTTGCCGACGGCGGTCTTCGGCAGGGCGGTGCGCAGCAGGAAGGTGTCGGGGACCTTGTAGGGGGCGAGGTGCCGGGCCGCGTGGGCGCGCAGCTCCTCCTCGCCGGTTCCCTCGTCGGCCACGACGACCTCGGCGACCAGTCCGTCCTCACCCTCGTGGGGCCGGCGCCGGGCGGCGACCCGTACGTCCCGCACGCCGTCGTGGGCGCGCAGCACCGACTCGATCTCCAGCGGCGCCACCCAGCGGGCGCCGCGCCGGACGGCGGTGCCCTCGCGGCCGAGGATGCGCCAGAAACCCTGCTCGGACACGGCCAGGTCGCCGGTGTCGTGCCAGTCGGGCAGCACGTCGGTGCGGATCTGGAGGATTCCGGGGCCGTCCGCCGTCTCGGCGCGGGTGGTGCGGTCCAGGAGGCGGATGCCGACTCCGGGCAGGGGCGCGCCCACGCTCAGCGGCGGCAGCCCGGCCGGGCCGGAGAGGACCGCGCCGAGTTCGGTGGAGCCGTAGTTCCGGGCGAGCCCCACGCCGTAGGTCTCGCGGAACAGCGCGTCGAGCAGGTGGTCGACCGGTCCCGCGCCCGTCATGGCGATCCGCAGCCGGGGGGCCGGCGGGGCCGCTCCGGGCCCGGCGCGGCGGGCGCGCAGCCGCTGCCGGGTGGCCAGCAGCCGTGCGGTGGCGGGCACCAGGGCGACGACGGTGGCCCCGGCCGCGAGTGCCCGGGCCGCCTCGCCGAGTCCGGTGGGAGGTACGGGGTTGAGGGCGGCCCCGGTGAGCAGCGCGCCGCACATCCAGCCGAGGGCGTACGCGTGCGAGAGCGGTATGGGCAGCAGCAGTACGTCCTCGGCGGTGAGGCCGACGCCGTCGCGGTAGCGGCGGGCCTCGGACAGCCAGCTCGCTTCGGGGCGCCAGACCAGTTTGGGGGCGCCCGTGGAGCCCGAGGTGGGCAGCAGGACGCCGGGGCCGTCGTCGGCGGGGGTTCCCGGGGTGCCGTCGAGCCGGGGCGCCCGGCCGGGCCGGTCGGCGGGCGTCAGCACCCGGCCGCCGCCCGCCAGCCCCAGCAGTCTGCGGACCTCGGGGTCGGGGGTGTCGGGTGCCACGGGCAGCGGCCGGGCGCCCGCGGCGAGCAGGCCCAGGAAGTGCACCACCCAGCCGGGCCCGTTGGGCAGCCGGAGTACCACCACCTCGCCCTCGGCTCCCTGGGCCTTGAGGGCGTCGGCGACCCGGTGCGCCTCGGCCGACAGCTCGGCCGCGGTGCGACCGGGCAGGATCCCGGTGTCCGGGGCGAGGCGCCCGACGGCGTCCAGGAGGGTGTCCGGGAGCGTTCGCGGAAGCGTGTCCTCGGCCCGTTCGGTGCCCTCAGCCATCGCTGCTCGCAAGGTAGTCGGCCTTGGCGCGCTCGATCATGTCGCGGATCCGGGGCGGGGCGTAGGTGGGGGCGGCGCACAGCTCGTCGAGGGTGATCTCGTCCTCGAAGTACATGGAGAGCGTGTCCCAGGGGGTGAAGCAGCCGTGGCAGGCGCTCAGCCTCGGTTTGGGCGCGAGGAGGGCCTGGTAGAGGCCGCTGGTGCCGAGCCGGTCGAGGAGGTGCTCGGCCTCGTCGCCGAGGATGTTGCCCATGTCGGAGAACCAGATGTTGGGGCAGGGGGTGACAACGCCGTCGCTGAAGCTGGAGACGACCAGCCGGGGCAGATGGCAGCGGAAGGTGCGCCTGCCCTCGTGGTAGAAGCTGAGCAGCCGGTCGAAGTAGGCGCGGGGCGGCAGCACTCGGCTGAACTCGTCGTAGCGCCTCGCGAGTTCCTCGATGTGCCCGATCTGGTCGCGCCGGACGGCGAACTTCTCGGCGTCCGGGCCGCGGACCGGGAAGGGGAAGAAGGTGGGCGCGGTGTCGAAGGCCGCGAGCCAGCCGGCGAAGTCGGCCAGCTCGCCGACGCTGCGGTCGTTGAGGACGCCGTAGATCTCCACCGGCAGGCCGGAGTCGAGGATCCGGCTGATGGCCCGGATCACCTTGGTGTGCAGCGACTGCGACTGCACGCGGTAGCTGTTGCCCGGGTAGAGGTGGCTGTCCAGGGAGACCTGCAGGACGACGTTGCCCCAGGACCGCATGCGTGCGAGGTGCTCCTCGGTGACGAGCACGCCGTTGGTCTGGACGACGAGGACCTCGTACCGGGAGGACTGCTCCTCCAGGAAGTCCATGATGCCGCGGACCAGGAAGACCTCGCCGCCGGTGACTTTCAGCAGCGGCAGGTCGAAGCGGTCGCCGAGCCGGTCGGCGACGGTGTTGATGCGTTGGCCGAGGCCCGAGGCCGGGGAGTAGTCGTCGCGCTTGGGCGGGTCGAAGATGAGCTTGAGGGAGTGGCCCTCCTTGAGGTTGCTCTGCCCGGTCAGGCAGTAAGTGCAACTGAGGTTGCAGGAGTCCTCGTTGATGACCAGGTCGTTGCCGATCAGCGGCAGCGGGGGGAGGGGAGGCATCTGGGGGTCCTTTCACGGTCGTCCGACGGGGCACGTGACGCGCGGTCGTACGCGGGGCCGGCTCCGAACCAGTGGCCTGCTAGGGGCCGTCCGGCTCGGCGCGCAGCCAGTGACGGTCGGCGTGCGGCGTCCCCGCCTCGGCTCCATGGGCGCGGGCCCGGGCGAGGAGGGCCCGGCGCAGCCCGTCCGCGCCACCGAACAGGGTCTCGGCCTGGCTGGCGTAGTGCAGGGCGGCGGCCAGCCAGCGCTCGACCTCGGCGTCGGTGAGGGGCTGGCAGCGGGCAGCGAGGCCGTCGTGGTCCCGCCCGCGCAAGGGGTAGGGGAAGTCCTCGTACCAGGCGGTGCCGGGCGCGGCGAGGTGCTCCACGGCGATCCGGGACACCACGTGGTCGACATGCCGGCCGGCGGCCAGGGGGCCGTGCACCTGGGTGCCCGGCGGGCACAGCGGACGCAGGGCGTCCCGGATCGCGCCGGGCAGGTCGTCGTCGTCCGGGTGGCGCGCGGCGAAGACCCGGGGTGCCGAGCGGTAGCGGTACCGGCCGTCCGTCGTACGCAGCGCGGCGTCGGTGAAGCCGAGCGAGACGTGCGCGACACCGAGTTCGCCGAGCGCGGCACGGTCCTCACGACGCCGGACCGCGGAGTGGGCGACGTGCCGCCAGGCGTCGGACGGAGCGGGGGCGTGGGGGTGGCGGCACAGCAGGGGCTGGGCGGCTTGCCGCCGGGCGCCGGGTGGGTCGAGGGCGCCGGAGGCCGGGGCCGGGCGGAGACGTACCGGGTTCGAGGTGTGCCGCCGGGTGTCGAGGCCGTCGGGGCGGCGCGCGTCGGGGGCCGGTGCTCCGGCGGTGGCCGGTGCCGCCTCCTCCAGCGCGGACCCGGATGCCGGCTCGACGGCCGGATCGACCTCCTGCGCCGGCCCGTCGAAGACCGTGACCACCGTGACCGGCACCCCCCGCGCGACCCAGTGGGCGAGCCGGCCGCCGAGGGACCAGACCGCATCGTCCGGGTGCGGGGAGACCACCACCTGGGCGCGAGCCTCGCGCTGCGCGCTCATCGGGTGCCGGTCGGCCGGACCCGGGCCGCCTCGGCCTGGACGGCGGCCACATAGCGCTCGGGAGTCCCATCGGGGCCGAGCAGGGCGGTCAGGGCGCGTACCGCGGGCAGGGGATGCAGCATCGCGAACCGCTCCATGTTCCGTCCGTGCTGGTCCCAGCGGCCCGTCCGGGCGTGGCTGAGATGGATGCCGTACGCCTCGGGAACCAGGGAACGCCGCAGCCCCGCGGTGTGCAGCCGCAGCCCGAACTCGATGTCCTCACAGCCCCAGTCGCGCCCGAACTCCTCGTCGAAGCCGCCCACGGAGCGCCAGGCTGCCTTCTCGACAGCCGAGTTGGCGCCGACCAAGCCGAGCCAGGGGGCGACGTCCGGCAGGGACCCCGCGTCCATCGCCTCGACGGCGCGCTCCAGGGCGTTCGCCATCGTGCGGCGCAGGGGATCCCGGCTGCGGGCTTCCGCTACGGATCCGTCCAACTCGGCGGCGACCCGCTGGATTTCCGACCGGGGCGCGTCCTCCAGCGCCGTCAGCAGGCGCGCCGCTGTGGGGAGTTCACGCATCCGGCCATGCAGGAAGAACCCGGGCCGGGCGGCGTCGGCGTACGCCCGCAGGAAGCGGGGGCCGACGACGACGTCGGCGTCGAGGAAGACCACCCAGGCGGCCTCGGCCACGCCGGCACCGGCGTTCCGGGCGGCCGCGCGCCCTTGTCCGGGACCGGGCACCACGCGCAACGGCAGCCGGTCGCGCGCCTCGGCGAGGACCTCGGCGAGTGCCGGACGGCCGTCGGGGGCGTTGTCGTCGACCACGATCACCTCGTGGGCGGGTGCGTCGGTTTGGGCGGCGAGACAGGCGAGCGTGACGCGCAGCCGCTGATGGTCGCCCCGGGTGGGGACCACCACGGCCAGGGTGATCGGAGCGGATGGCAGGGGCGGAGACATGCATCGGCCTTTCCGTCGACAGGGGAATCCGCACCACCCGGCGAAGTCCCGGCGCGCTCCGGAACGCGGGAAACCATGCGGGTGCGCTGCGGAAACCGGCGTGAACGACTGAGGAAGACACGGGATGACGTGGGACCGTCCGCGAATAGCCCGCCTGGGAAGGCTCCACCGACGGAGCCGGGGAAGTCAACCGGGCATGCGGAATTCGGAAAGGCCGCATGATCGGAAAGCACGCGCGGACGCCGGAGCGGTCCCGCCGGGCGATTCCTTCAGGCCATAACAACGCGGAAGCCGATCCGCGTCCGGCGCGTCCGGACGGAGCTCGTCATGCGCGTCTGCGGTCGACCGGAACCGAACGGCGGAGCACGAACCGATCGGCGCCCGGGGCCACCCGAGCCTCGATTTTCGGTCAAGATGCTCTGACAATGGCCTTTCGCATAATGTCGGATTGCTTCAGTGTTACGGTCAGGTCCGATCACCGGCGGACACAGCTGGAGGCAATCACGTGCCACCCTCGCCGCTCGCCCTCGTCATCGGGATCGACGGGGGCACGTTCGATCTCATCGACCCCATGATGGAGCGGGGACTGCTCCCGAACATCAAAAGTCTCTTGACCGCCTCGGCCAGCAGCAGGACCACCTGCACCTGGCCGGCCCACACCGCTCCGGGCTGGTCCACCTTCGTCAGCGCGGCGGACCCCGGCAACCACGGCATCTACCAGTTCTACGACACCCAGGACCCCGACTACGGCGCCCGGGTCACCCAGGCCGGCGACCTGGGGCGGTCCTCGGCATGGGACTGGCTGGCGAGACAGTCGTACACGCTCGGGCTCGTCAACATCCCGATGTCCCATCCGCCGGCGGAACTGCCCGGTTACCAGATCACCTGGCCCCTGGAGCGCACTCTGCGGCACTGCCGCCCCGACGGGCTGCTGCGCGAACTCGCCACGGCCCGGGCGCACTTCCAGTCCGACCTCGCCACGATGTTCCGCGGCGACATGGGCTATCTGGACCAGGCCGAGCGCAATGTCAAGGCCCGGATCCGGTCCGTACGGCATCTGATGACCACCCGGCCCACGGACGTCGTCATGGTCGTCCTGACCGAAGCCGACCGGGTCGGACACCACTACTGGCACTACGAGGACGCAGGGCACCCCCGGCACGAGGGCGCCCCGGCGGACACGGGCTGGGAGCGCGCCCTCACCCGGGTCCACCAGGCCTTGGACACCGCGGTGGGCGAGCTGCTGGCCCTGGTGGACGAGGACACCGTGGTGACGCTCGTCTCCGACCACGGTCTCGGCCGGGGCCGGTACGCGTTCTCCGTGCACCAGGTACTCGAAGAGGCGGGCCTGCTCGCCACCGAGCCCGGTGAGGGGCCCGCCGACGGCACCGCCAGCTGGTTCGCCGACGGCGGACGGCGGGTCGACTTCTCCCGGACGGCCGTCTACATGCCGGTCCCCGGCTCATACGGCCTCAACATCAATCTCAAGGCACGGCAGGCCCGGGGCACGGTGGCCCCCCGGGACCGGGACCGGGTCACCGCGGAGGTGACCGACCTGCTCGGCGGGCTGAAGGGCCCCACCGGAGACCCTGTGTTCCAGGCGGTCCTGCCCCGGCAGGAGGCCTATCCGGGCGGCAACGGCGAGCGCGCCCCCGATCTGCTGCTGGTCCCGGCGGACGAGTCCGTGCTTCCGGTCACCTCGCTGACCGGAACGCTGTGGACTCCCAGCGCTCAGACCGGACTCCACCGGCACGAGGGCATCTGGGCCCAGCGCTCTCCGCGCGTCCGCCCCGGCCGGCTGCCCGGCACGATCCCGCTGACCGACGCGATGCCAACGCTGCTGACGGACCTCGGGGCCGCCTGGCCGGAGGACGTCGACGGCCGCCCGCGCACCGAGGTGTTCGCCGAGGACGTGCCCGTCCCCGGACCGGACGGGCGCCTGGCCCTGCCGTCCGCGGGGCCGTCCGCGCCCGGCCCGGCGGACGCGACGGAGGACTCGGGCGAGGACGACTACACCAGCAGCCGGCTGCGCGAGATGGGCTACCTGTGAGCGATCACCGACACGAAGGGATGCGCGACATGGAACCAGAGGAGACGAAGGCCCGGCTGCGCAAGGTGCTCGTCGACTCCCTCGAACTGTCCATCGACCCGTCCGAGGTCCCGGACAGAGGACTCGTCCAGACGCTGGGACTGGATTCGATCAACACCATCGAGTTCCTGATCTGGGTGGAGAGCGAGTTCGGCGTGGAGATCGCCGACGAAGACCTCTCGATCAAGCTGATCGACGACCTCGACCTGCTCGCCGAGTACGTCAACAACCGGGTGCGGAAGGGCGAGCCCGCCAACGAGCCGGCCTGAGCGCCCGGGCCCCGCCTCCTGGGAGAGTCGATGATTCAGGACATCAACCTCGAAACGCGCAGCCCCCGCCGGAAACCGGGAGAGTTCGAGCTCTCCCTGGACCCTCGTGTCACCGATCCCGCCTCGTTCAAGGTCAGCTTCCTCATCCTGCTGGACGGCGATCTCGTGATGTCGCCGGAGCACCTCGGCGTCGCCTACATGGCCAGCGCCCTGCGGCACGTCGGCTTCACCGCCGAGATCCGGGAGGTGGAGCACGGCGAGGAGCACCATGCGGCGGCGGTCGCCCATCTGCGGGAGTTCCGGCCGGACCTGGTGTGCTTCACGCTGATGAGCCTCAATGTGACCAGCTGCGTCAGCCTGTGCCGGCAGCTGCGCGAGGCCCTGCCGGACACCCCGATCGCCTGCGGCGGCCCGGCCGGTACGTTCGCCGGCCAGGACGTGCTGCGCAACAACCCGTACGCGGACATCGTCGCCGTCGGCGAGGGCGAGCCCACCATCCTCGACCTCGCCCAGCGGCTGTATCTGAAGGAACCGCTGACCGACTGCCCCGGCGTCTGCTACCGGGACGAGGAGGGCGGCATCCACCAGAACCCGGCCCGGCCCCTGATCCACGACCTGGAGGTGCTGCCCTTCCCGGCCCGGGACCAGCTCAGCCAGCACGGCGACAAGCTGGAGTACGTACGGGTCAGCACCAGCCGCGGCTGCGTCGCCAACTGCGCCTTCTGCTCGGCACCCCATCTCAAGAACCGCGTGCAGGCCGGCAAGGCGTGGCGCGGGCGCGGGCCCGAGCAGATCGTCGAGGAGGTCGCGCAGATCGTCGAGCGGCACAAGTTCCGCACGTTCGACTTCGTGGACTCCACCTTCGAGGACCCCGACGGCGGCCGGGTCGGCAAGAAGCGGGT
This sequence comes from Streptomyces sp. NPDC006368, assembly GCF_040612535.1. NCBI lineage: Bacteria > Bacillati > Actinomycetota > Actinomycetes > Kitasatosporales > Streptomycetaceae > Streptomyces > Streptomyces sp. NPDC006368. The sequence goes on along the minus strand of NZ_JBEXQK010000014.1, from coordinate 39,899 downwards.
CGCCGCCATCGCCCAGGGCCTCCTCGACCGCGGGCTGGACATCTACTACAACGTCTGCATGCGGGCCGAGAACTGGCACGACACCCCCGAGGACCACGCGCTGCTCGACCTGCTCACCGCCTCCGGCCTGGAGAAGGTGAACGTCGGCATCGAGGCCGGCACCGCCGAGGAACTCCTGCTGTGGGAGAAGCGCGCTACGGTCGAGGACAACGTCACCATCATCCGGATGCTGCGCGAGCACGGCATCTACCTGGCGATGGGGTTCATCCCGTTCCATCCGTACGCCACCGTCGACACTCTGACGGCCAACGCCCGGTTCCTCCGGGACAACTCCGGGCACAACCTGCGCCGGATGACCGAACGGCTGGAGATCTACCCGGGTACGACGATCGTGCGCCGCCTGGAGTCCGACGACCTGCTCGATCACAGCTTCCACGACAGTCTCGACCCGTACGGCTACTCCTACGCGGACGAGAAGGTCGGGCTGCTGGCCAAGCACTTCGCGCGGCTCTACAACAACGAGGACTACCACCGGCGCGGGGTCATCACCGAGCAGTCCGCGGTGTTCGAGTTCGAGACGTACAACGTGGTCCTGCAGACCTTCATCTCCCGGCTGCAGCGCCGCTTCCGCGCGCTGCCCGGCGTGGACGAGGTGATGGAGGAGTTCAAGGAGCAGGTGCACGCCGTCCGCCAGGAGATGGGGCAGTTCAACTACGCCTTCTTCATGGCGAACCTCGAAGCGGTGCTGAACGACTCGCTGGACGCCGACAAGCAGGAGCGCCAGGTCGTCGAGGTCGAACAGTACTTCCGCGACCGGCTCGACCAACTGCGCTCCGAGCAGCTGCGGGTGGGCAAGCGGCTCACCCGGCTCGGAGCGCGGGTGACCGAGGTCAGCTCCACGCTGCCGCCGGTGCGTCCGGGTGGCCTGCCGCGCACGTACACCGGCGAGGGCACCGGTGCCACGTGGTGAACGGGCCGGAGAGGGCCAGGTCGCGGTCTGCAGCCTGAGCAGCCGGGAGCTGGTCGCTCCCCTCTCCGCACTGCCGGGCGTGGCGCTGGCCGGCACGCTGATGACGGCCAACCTCGGGATCGAGGAGCTGCTGCGCACCCTCGCGCGCCGGCCCGCGATCCGGGGGCTGATCGTCTGCGGCCGGGACTCGCCGCGCTTCCTCGCCGGACAGAGCCTGCTCGCCCTCTTCCGGGACGGGGTCGACCCCGAGTGCCGCAGCATCGTCGGAGCGGCGGGCTACCTGCCGCTGCTCCGCTCCGTCCCGCTGCACGAGGTGGAGCGGCTGCGGGCCCGGGTGGAGGTCGTGGACGCGCGCGGGGAGTGCGATCCGCTGGTGCTCGGCGAGATCGTGCAGAAGCTGCGGGCCCGCGTCTGCGCCGCTCCCCCGCCGGCCTCGGGCGGCCGGGCGGTTTCGGGCGGCCCGGCGGCTTCGCAGGACGGCCCCTACGGCCCGGTGCCGGGCTTTCGGCGGCTGCGGGCGGGCGGCAGGCGCGTGGGGCTCAGCCAGGTGCTGGAGGGGTTCGTCGTGATCAGCCTGGACCGGCGTGCTCGGCGGATCGTCCTGCGGCACTACGACAACGATCTGACGCCCCGGCACGAGATGACCGGCGTCCGGGCGGAATCCATGCTGCTGGGGCTGTTGCGCGCCGGGGTGATCACCGACCCGGCCCACGCCGGCTACCTCGGCGGCGAGCTGACCAAGGCCGAGACCGCCCTGCGCCTCGGCCTTTCCTATGTCCAGGACGTGCCGCTGCGCGCACCGGGCCGCCCCGGGGACGCGGTGTTGCCGGTCCACGAGCGAGAGGAGACCCCGGCCGTGACCGACGAATCGCCCGGCCAGCCGAGCATGGCGGAGTTCCTGACCGCCGTCGTGACGGGACTCGGGCTGGAGGGTACGGAACTCGACCCGGATGTACCGCTGGGCACCCAGGTCTCCGTGGAGTCCGTACGCATGATCGAACTGGCCATCCTCCTGGAGGAGGAACTCGGCCTGGACCTCCCGCCCGACCTGGATCTCCGCAAATGCAGCCCACAGGAGCTGTACGGGGTCCTGACGGCCTGACGGCCGAGACACCGGCCCATGGGCAGCCCCCCGCAGGGGCGCCGGCCCGCGTCCGGCATCCGGCTGCCACCGGGTGGGCGCGACCGGCCACGGCGCCGCCGCGGACGGACGACGGCACTCGCGGCACCACCCAGCACCTCGCGGCACCCGGCGAAGCGCTCACGCCGGCCAGATGCGCAGTTCCTCCTTGAGGAGCCGGGCCGTGACCGGCAGGCCCCCGGCCGGGGTCCAGGCGTCGGGGCCGAGAAGGCGGACGGTGAAGCCGTCCGGGGAGAGCCGCTGCCAGGCGCCCACGGCCCCCGTGTCCGGGCCGGTCAGCAGCAGGGTGACCGGACACGGCAATGGGTCGCCGGACGGCGCCGCCGCGTCACCGGGGCCGTAGGCCGGCGCCGGCCCCGGCCAGACCAGCACCCGGGCCGGTGGCGCTCCGGCCGCCCGCGCCGCCCTTACCGCCCGGACCACGGCGGCCGGCAGGGTCTCGCCGGCGGGGCCCGCGCCCGCCACGGCGAGCAGCGCCCAGGGCAGGCCCTCGGCCGTCCCGGACCGGGGCGGGAGCGGGTGTCCCGGGGTGGCCGACAGCACCGCGGTCTCCGGCCGCAGTGCCCCGCGCAGCGCCGGCCCGAGGGCGCCGGCCGGGTCCAGCACCACCAGCCGCAGCACCGGATCCGGGCCCGGCACCTGGAGGAACCGGCTGACGTCCATGGCCGCCGTGCTCATTCGAGTCCGTCCGCGAGTCCGAGGGCGAAGTAGTTCTCGAAGCCCAGCAGCCGCCGCATCCGGGCGTCGCAGCGCTCGACGACCTCCGGTTTCAGCCCGGCGAAGAAGTTCTGCTGCTGCCGGACGTAGCCGCGGCAGTAGTAGTTCAGGATGCCGTGCCGAGGCCGGTCGGTGACGTTGGCGCCGGTCTGGTGCCACAGCCGCCCGTCGAAGATCATGATGCTGCCCGCGGGGGCGCAGACCGGGATCGTCTCCACGTCCCCCTCGCCGCGGTCGTAGTCCGGCTGCCGGCCGAGCAGATGGCTGCCCGGGACCAGCCGGGTGGCGCCGTTGTCCTCGGTGAAGTCGTCCAGCATCCACATGCTGTTGGCGACGAGCGCGTACGGCGGCCAGGGCGGCCGGGCGAACGTCTGGTCCGCGTGGACGTTCATGGAGACGCCGCCGGGGCCCGCTATGTTCGCATGGGTGCTGGACAGCAGGAAGTTGAACCCCAGCACCTCCTCCATCAGCTCCAGAACCAAGGGTTCCCGGACGCTGCGCTCGAATTCCTCGCCCTTGTTGAGCAGACTGAACACCCGCTGGTTTCCGCCGTCGTAGAGAAAGGCGCTGCCGTCTTCCCGTTCCTTTTCCGCCACGTCGAGGAGGCGTTTTCGCAGTTGTTTGAACTCCCGCTCGGTGAGCGGGCATTCAAGGAGGCAGTAGCCGTATTCCTGAAGATCCTCCGCAGCCTTGAGTTTGCTGCTCGTCAGGTTGGCAGACATAAAAGCGAATTTATCAGCGGGACGGGGCGCGCGGAAGAGACGGAAACGGAGTTCAGGACAGCAGGACCTCGGCGAGCCGGTCCACCTGCGTGAGCCGTGCCGCGGTCGGATGGAAGATCACCTCGTCGAATCCCGCGGCGGTCAGCCGGTCCACCTGTTCGCGGACGCCTTCCGGTGTGCGCGGGGTTTTCGCGACAAACGATTCGGCCTCGTCCCCGAGCACCCCGAAGTACTGCCGGACGAACGCGGCGGCCTCCTCGGCCACGTCCTCGCCGAGCCAGAACCGGGAGAGCGCGACGAGCCGGGGCCGCCCGGTACGGCCCGCGCGGTCCCAGGCGGCGCGGACCTCCTCGGCCCAGGGCGCCACGCGTTCGGGCTCCAGACCGGGCGCGGTCCAGCCGTCGGCCCAGCGCACCGTTCGCCGTACGGCGGCCCGGCTGACCCCGCCGACCAGCAGCGGCGGTACGGTGCCCGGCAGTTCGCCGGTGTCGCCCTTCGCGCGGAGCCGGGCCAGTTCGGCGAGCTGGGCGTCGAACACCGCGGCCCTGCTCGTGAAGTCCCGCCCGGCCGCCCGGAAGTCGTCGGCGCGCACCCCGGGCCCCAGTCCGAGCGTGAGCCGGTCCCCGGCGAGGGAGGCGACGGTGGCGGCCTCTTTGGCGAGCACCGCGGCGGTGGTCAGCGGGGCGACGAGGATGTTGGTGGACAACCCGATGCGCGAGGTGACCCCGGCCGCGGCGGCCAGCACGGCGAGCGGCTCGTGACCGGGGTAGCACAGCCGGTGGGTCGCGGCGACGGACGAGAAGCCGCGCTCCTCGGCCCGCACCGCCCACCGGGTCTGGAGTGCCCCGGAGGCGCCTGGGACGGTGTTGGGGAACGCGATGCCGATCTTCATGGTGTGCTCCGCTGACGGGACACGGCCGACGGCCGGTCGGAACCGAGCAGGTGGTAGGGGGTCGGGGCGAGGCCGGGCGGTCCGTCGGTGCTGTCGACGACGACCTGGCGGCGGCGGTAGGCGTCGAGTTCGTTGGTCACCCGGTCCCAGGCCGTCCCGGCCGAGCCGCTCGCCTCGGGCGGCAGCTCGAGGTCGACCAGCCGGTAGTCGTTCACCCACACCCGTTCGGCGTGCAGTGCCTCGGCGACCGTACGCGCGTGCCCGGCGTCCGCCGACCAGACTCCGGCGCTGAGCCCGTACCGGGAGGCGTTGGCGACGCGGACGGCGTCGGCGTCGTCGCGGGCCCGAAGGACGGACAGCACGGGGCCGAAGATCTCCTCCTGGGCCACGGTGTCCTCGGGCGACACGTCCGCGAGCACCGTCGGCAGGAAGTAGGCGCCCGGGTCCAGTCCCCCGGGCAGTTCCCCCGGCTCGGGCATCCGGCCCCCGCACACCAGCCGCGCGCCCTCCGCGAGACCGCGCTCGGTGAAGTGCCGGGCGGTGCGGGCCTGGTTGCGGGAGACCAGCGGGCCGAGGTCGGTGTCCGGGTCCAGCGGGTTGCCGAGGCGCAGGGCGCCGGCCCGTTCCCGTACCCGGTCGACGAACTCGTCGTACACGTCGGTGTGCACCACGGCCCGGGAACCGGCCATGCACACCTGCCCGTTGTGCAGGAAGATGCCCCAGGCCACGCCGGCGGCGGCCCGGTCGAGGTCGGCGTCGGCGAGGACCACGTTCGGTGACTTGCCGCCGAGGTCCAGTCGGGTGCTCACCCCGGTCCCCGCGGCGCCGACGCGCACGCTCTCCCCCACGGCGTCCGAGCCGGTGAACGCCACCAGATCGACGCCGGGGGCCCGTACCAGGCTGTCCCCGGTGGTGCCGCCGGGTCCGGTGACGACGTTGACGACGCCGGGGGGCAGGCCGCACTCGTGCATCAGCCGGACCAGTTCCAGGGCCGTGAGCGAGGTGAAGGACGCCGGTTTGACCACGCACGTGTTGCCCGCCGCGAGGGCCGGGGCGATGCGCCAGGCCGCCAGCAGCAGCGGCAGGTTCCAGGGGATGATCGCGGCGACCACGCCGAGCGGGTGCCAGCACAGATAGTGCGGCGGCCGGTCCTCGGTGGCGCCGGGCCGGCCGAGCCGTGCGGGCAGCCGCTCGGCCCACCAGGCGCTCCAGGCGAACGCGGCACGCGCTCCGGGGACGTCGGCGCCGAGGGCCTTGCGCAGGGTGGTGCCGTTGTCGCGGACCTCCAGCTCGGCGAGGCGGCCGGACTCCGCGGAGAGCCGATCGGCGATCCGGCGGAGCACCGCGGCGCGTTCGCCGGGCGTCATCCGGGGCCAGGGGCCCCGGTCGAAGGCGCGGCGGGCCGCCGCCACCGCCGTCTCGACGTCCGCCGGGCCGCACCGTGGCACGTCGGCGAGGTGCCGGCGGGTGGCCGGCTCGAACGTGCGGAAGGTCGCGCCGTCCCGGGCCGGGGCCGGACCGCCGTCCACGTACCTCGGGAAGTGCTCTGCCATCTGCCTCCTCCTCGTCGGGTCGGTCCACTCGCTTGGTGCGGTCAGGGTGCGGCCAGGTCGCAGCGCAGGCCCCGCCCGGCGGTCGGCCCGCTCTCCAGCAGTTCGGTGACGGTCACCCGGCGCACCGTCAGTGCGCCGGGGCGGGTGCACCGGGACAGGGCGACTGCGGCGCGGTAGGGGGCGGGCACGCACTCCAGGTCCCACACCCGCCACGGCCGCCCGTCCGGGCCCCGCACGGTCGCCGGGCCGGGGTCCGCCAGGTGTACGGGCGTTCGCATGCCCTCCCGCAGCCGGCCGCCCCAGGCCTTGACGCAGGCCTCCTTGCGCACCCACAGCCGGAAGAACAGGTCCCAGGCCTCGTGCCCGGCCCGGGCCGCGACGGCGGCGGCCTCGTCGGCGGGGAAGAATCGAGCGGCGATCCGCGCGGCGGCGACCCGCCGTACGCGTTCGATGTCGGTGCCGACCGGTTCGCCCCAGGTGACCGCCAGCAACGTCAGGCCCGCCGTGTGCGAGAGGTTGAAGGCCAGGCCCGAGCCCCGCCCGACGCCGGCCACCTCGGGTTTGCCGTTCTTCCGCCGGGTGAACCGCAGCGCCGCGGGGGCCTCGCCGGTGAGGGCGCCCAGGCACCGGCGCAGCAGGGCCTGGTTGAGGGCGAAGGCGTCCTGGTCCGCCCGGGACCTCAGCTGCGCCATCCGCTCGCGGTCGGCCGCGGGCAGCAGCATCCGTGCGGTGCGCACCACCCGGTCCGGCGCCCGGGTGGAGACGCACCACAGCAGCACGGGCGCGGCCTGCGTGCTCACGGTGGTGTGTCGAGCCGTGCCGGGAGCGCCGCCACCCCGAGCGGCAGCAACTGGGAGGTGTGCGCCACGTCGCCGGGCGCCACCGCCAGCCCGATACGGGGGTGGGCGGCGAGCAACTCGCCGATTCCGGCGGCGTGCTGGACCAGGACCAGGTCGGTGGCGGGGCACCGATGGGGTCCGGCGCCGAAGGAGAGCGTGGGCGTCTCGGGCCGCTCGATGTCGAGTTCGCCGGGCCGGTCGAGCACGCGCGGGTCCCGGCAGGCGGCCGAGACCAGGGGCAGCACCGCGGCGCCGGCCGGGACGCGCACCCCGGAGAGCTCGACGTCCTCGGTGGCCATCCGCAGCAGGCCGTCGTTGCTGGACGGGTAGAACCGCAGCAGCTCGGCCACGGCGCCCGGGATCAGCTCCGGCCGCCGCACCAGCCGGTCCCGGACGCCGGGGTCGGCCAGCACGCCGTAAAGATGGCGGGCGAGCAGGTCGCGCACCCCGATGAAGCCGGAGATGACCAGCCCGTGGAGCAGGACGACCCGCTCCTCGTCGGTCAGTTTCCCGCCCCCGGCGTCCGGGTCGTCCTGCCCCAGCAGGACTCCGGCGACGTCGTCGCCGTCGCGGGAGCGGCGCTCGTCGAGGAGGCCGGTGAACGCCTTCGCCAGCCGGGTCCGGCAGGCCTCCTGCTCCGGTCCGTCGGCGTCGCCGGACATCAGCAGGCTCTCGACGTCACCGGTGATCTCCCGCCACCGGTCGCCGTCGAACCCCAGCAGCTCGCAGACGACCCGGCCGGCGAACGGGGCGGTGTAGGAGCCCACCAGGTCGACGGGCTCCGGGATCTCCCCGAGGGACGCGGCCAGGTGCCCGGCGATCTCCTCGATGCGCGCCCGCCACCGGGCCGTGCGCGCGGCGGAGAAGGCCGCGGCGACCGGGGTACGGAAGGCGGTGTGCCGGGGCGGGTCGAGGTCCACGATCCCGGCCCCCTGGCTCCGCCCGAAGCCGGTGCCCGGCAGGGCGGCGGCCCGGGCCCGGCTGAACACCGGGTCGGTCAGGACGGTCCGGACGTCGGCGTCCCTGGTGACGAGCCAGATGGCGGTGCCGTCGGCGAGCCGCACCCGGGAGACCGGCTCCTCGGCGAGCAGCCGGGCGTACCGCGGTGGAACGGTGCCGCCGGGGCCCGCCGGATAGGGGAAGACCTCGTCCGCGGCGGTGTTCACCGGGCCGTCGGCGGTGGTGCTCACCGGGCCGTCCCCAGCGGGTATCCGGGCGCGGCGCGCCGTACGGTCGGTTCCACCGGCGTGAAGGGGAAGTCCTGGGCCAGCACCTGGTTGTCCAGCTGGTGTTCCACCACGATGGTGCCGGCGCCGTAGTCCTCCGAGATCTGCTCGACGTCCTCCGCCGTGACCAGCCCGTCCGGCCGGCCCAGCAGCTCGGCCACGCCCCGGGCGGGAGCGAGCAGTTCGAGGGCGAAGCCGCGGGCCAGGTGCTGGCGGTGGGTGTGCGCGGCGACGATGAGGAAGTCCGGGTCGTTGTCGCAGATGAAGTGGCAGATGGCGCGGGCCTGGAGGAAGCGGCGGGGCCGCTCGGTGTAGCGCCGGCTGGAGACCAGCACAGGTCCCTGGGCGCCCTCGCGGCGGCCGAAGGCGACCAGTCCCCGGTCGACGTACGGCGTCGGCTCGGTGACGTAGGTGAGCAGCGCGTCGGTCTCGAACCGCTCGGTGTCCCCCACCCCCGCCCAGGCACGGACCCGGCGGGCGAGTTCGTAGCCGAGGTGCCAGGCGTTGTCGAGGCGGCCCGGGTCGAGGAACGTCTCGCGGACGTCGGCGCACACCTCGCGGAGTTCGGCGACGGCGGGGTCGGCCGGCCGGCCGGCCGGTGCGGTACCCGCCACCTCACGGGCGCGTTCGAGCCAGGCGAGCTGGTCGGTGATGCGCTCGGGGCGCACGCCGTTGAGGAAGTCGAAGGCGTGCGACTCGGGCAGCTCCCGTACCACCCGCCGGATGGCGTCGGCGTAGGGTTCGGCCTCCGTGTAGGGGTCCAGTCCGAGTCGGGCCGCAGCGCGGCAGAAGGCGGCCTCGTCCTCACCGGTGCCGCGCAGCGCGGTCCACTCCTGCTGGAGCGGCGTGTCGTCGAAGCCCCACTCGGTCAGCCGGGCGACGACCGCGTCCACGAGGCCGCGCAGGGTCTCGGTGAGTGCCTCGGAACCGACGACGAGGTTGCCGCGCGCGAGGTAGCGGGGGCCGGGCCGGGGATCGGGGCCGCCGTCCGGCATCCACACGATCCGGGTCTGCCGTCCCTCGGGCACCAACAGCACGTCCGGCCAGCGGAATCCGTCACAGGCGGCCCGCATGACGTGCCGCCGTGACCGCTGCCACCAGGAGCCGCGCTGGTCGCCGACGCCGTTCTTGTAGGCGAAGCGCAGCTGGGAGATCTGGGTGCCGGGGCGGGCGTCCGCCGTCAGCGACCACCAGTTGAAGGCGATCCACTCGGCGAGCGGGTACAGCGAGCCGGTCGTGTACGGCCGTACCGTGCCGGTGGCCGGGTCCTCCACGGTGGTCAGCGGGGTGTGGGTGCCGATGCTCATCTCGACATCGGCCCAGGTCACGGTCCGTTCGTCGCGGACGTCCGTAATGGGCTCGTGCCATTTCCAGCTGAGCGAGAACTCGGGCAGTGTGCTCATGCGAGCCCCTCCGGCCATTCGCTCGGGTGCAGGGTGTAGCCGGTGTAGCGGCCCGGGTCCGCGCCGGCCAGCCGGAACTCCTGGACGACGTCGCCGGTGCGGTACCAGGCGTACCGCGGGAAGTCGCGCTCCCAGGGCCCGCCGAGCGCCCCGTCCGTGAGCGCGGCGCGCAGCAGATCCTCCGGCGTCCGGCCGGCGGGCACCGCCCAGGGGAGGGTGTCGGCCGAGTGCGGGTCCCACGCGACGTACGCCGCCTTGCGGGCCAGCGCGTCCCGGTCCACCCCGGCCGGGGGTTCGGTCACGGTCCGGCGCCGTTCGCGCCGCCGTTCGGGTGGTCGAATGTCGCGCATGCGCGGACCTCCAGGGGAAGAGGGACGAAACAGACGGGACGACGGACAGCCGGGCGGATGAGCCCCGTCGGACGTTCAGGCGGAGGCACCCAGTGGGCGGCCCGGCCAGTCGGCCGGGACCGGGCGGCCGTGGAGGGTGGCGAGGGTGGCCGGGATGTCGACCGGGGCGGCGGGGGTGTCGTCGGTGTGCGCGGGGGCGAAACCGGGGCCGAGCCCGGCCCAGTAGGACTCTCTGCGGTGCCAGCCGCTCTGCCAGGTCCGGTGGACGTGGCCGGCCCACTGCGGGTCGCCGAGCGGGAGGTAGCGCCAGTCGGCGGGTTCCAGGACCAGGTCGGGCGCCCCCGCGGTCGCGGTCCCGGGGTACACCTCCTCCCGGGTCCGCACGGCGGCGAAGTACGGCCGCCCGGTACGGGGGTTGACCGTGTCCAGCAGCACGCCGCGCACCTCGTCGCGGACCTGCTCGTACTCGCCCTGGCCGACCGTGCCGTTCTTGTACCGGTCGCGGACGTTGATGTTGATGCCGTGGGTGCCCTGGACGGCCTCGAAGGCCCGGGTGCCGGACCAGTCGACGCGGCCTTCCGCGCCGGTGGCGAGGAGGCCGGCCTCGGCCAGGTGGTCGTTGATCGAGCAGTAGGCGCGCAGTGGTCCGAAGCCGATCTCGGAGAAGGCCAGCACGTCGGTGTGATCGCCGGCGACGGCGAGGGCGTCCTGGATCACCTGGTCACAGGTGCGGTACGCGGCGAACACCGCGCTCTCCCCGTCGTGTTCGGGGCCGTGGTCCAGTTCCTGCCAGTAGATGTGCGAGGTGCGGTCGATGCTGGTCAGGTTGACGATGACGACGTCGGACTCGGGCAACAGCGCGAGGGCGGCCTTGCCGCGCTGGCGGTCGGCCTCCAGCAGCCGGGGCAGCAGTTGCTCGCGCGGCTGGCCGGTCCAGAAGATGGAGACGTCGTGCACGGGCCGGATGCCCTGCTTCGCCAGCCGGCGCTGCAGATCGCGCGGGTGGCAGGCGTGCAGGGTGGCGTACATCGGATAGCTGATCAGCGCGCCGTCCATCGGCTCGACCGGATGGGTGCCGAACACCCCGATACTGGCGAACCTGAGCCCCGCGAACGCCTGGTGCTGCCAGAGCAGCGGGTGGCGGCGGTCCTTGGAGCCGAGAACCTGCGGGCGATACTCGGGGTCGTGGCAGGTCCAGTACGAGAAGAAGCCGTGGTCGGCGGCTCGTCTGCCGGTGAGCACGCTGAGCAGGCCGGGTGGTTCGTAGGGGGTGCCCTCGGCGGAGAGGGGGCCGTGCGCGCCCTCGCGGCGCAGCCGGGCGAAGCCGGGGAGTGCGCCCGCCTGACACCAGCGGTCCAGCAGGGCGGGAGCCGCGCCCTCTGTGATGATCACTATCGTTCGATGCTGCTTCGTCACCCAGTACTCCCTCGTCCAGCCGAACAGGGATCGCGCTTGCGGAGTGGGAACGGTGGTGGACTGCGCTTCGGGCACCTGGCGGGCCAAGGGGGACGGGGCGGGTCGCACGTCCAGATGCCATGCCGACAGAACTGCACGGTACATGCGGATCCGTGTGGCGTATGCCCTACGGATGATGATGGCCGAAAGGAATTCCCCCTACCGCTGGTACAAGGCCGCAACCGGGCGGCGGTGGCACGGAATCGGTCCTCAACCGGCTGCTGAGGATGGGGGTTTCGGTCAACTGCGGATGGCGGAGCGGACGCCTCCTTGACAGTGCTCGACGCCGGTTGACTACAGTGCGGGCTGTCCGTTCACTTTCCCGTTTTCCCGTTCGCCGCCGTTCCCGCGGAGCGTGCCTTTCGCCGTCCGCAGGCTGTCCGTACCTCGCTCACGCCCTTCGCGTTCCCAGCGGGGCCGGCGCACGCGTCGCGGACCGGCGGCACGTCGACCCCTTTTCGGCGCGGGGCCGGACCGTTCGACCACCGTCCGGCCGTCCATGGCGGATCTCCGCCGGGGCGTCAGCCGTCTCATGTCCCGATCGATGTCCCTCACACCGGAAAGGACACGATATGACCGTGTTGGGCTTGGGTGGATCCGGGCACGACTGGGCCTCCTGCGCCACCGACGGCAGCCGGCTCGTCGCGGTGGACGAGGAGCGGCTCATGCGCAGCAAGTACGGCCTGGGCGCGGATCTGCTGGCGGGCGTCAGCCGGCAGGCGTGCCTGGGGCAGCTGGGCACCACCGCGGCCGAGGTGGAGCACGTGGTCGCCTGCGAGCTGGTGCCCCGGCCCTTCTACCACTCCTTCCGGCGGCGGGTGACGGTGATCAACCATCATCTGGCCCATGCCTACAGTGCGTTCGGCGCCTCCGGCATGTCCCGGGCCGCGGTGCTGGTGTGCGACAACTCCGGCAGTCTCGCCGTCGGCGACAAGTCGGGGTCCGCCGCCCGTGAAGCGGAGACCATCAGCTCCTTCGTCGCCGACGAGCAGGGCGTACGCCTGCTCGACCGGGTCAGCGGGGCGCATGTGGTGGACGCCGACTCGGAGAGCGCCTACTACCAGCCCGGCGAGACCGACAACTCGCTCGGGCACCTGTACCGCACCGCGAGCCTCGCCGTCGGGCTCGCCTACACCGGGCCGAAGACCCGCTTCCCGGTCAGCGAGGACGGCAAGACCATGGGCCTCGCGCCGTACGGCGACGAGCGATTCGTGGACGACCTGGCGGAGCTGGTCACCCTGCTGCCCGGGGGCGGCGTCAGCATCTCCGCGAGCAAGGTCTCGCATCTGCTGGGGCGGCTGGCGCAGGACGCCGACTTCGACACCCGGGCGGCCATCGCCCGCGCCGCCCAGGAGGTGCTGGAGCGGGCCCTGGTGCACTGCGCCCGCGCCCTGCACGAGCGGACCGGGCTGACCGACCTGTGCATCGCGGGCGGTGTCGGCCTCAACAGCGTCGCCAACGGCCGGATCCTGAAGGAGACCCCGTTCCGGCGGCTCTTCGTGGTGCCCGCCGCCGGGGACAACGGCATCAGCCTCGGCTGCGCCTACTACGGGCTGCACGAGTTGGAGGGCGTGCCGATGGCGGATCTGCCCGCCCTGCGCAACGCCTACCTGGGTCCCGAGTACCCGCGCTCCCGGGCCAGGGAGGCCGTCGCCGCCTCGGGGCTGCCCGCCCGCACCCCCGAGGACCTGCCGGGTGAGGTCGCCGCGCTGCTGGCCGAGGGCCGGATCGTGGGCTGGTGGGACGGGCGCAGCGAGTTCGGTCCGCGGGCGCTCGGGCACCGCAGCATCTTCGCCGCCCCGTTCCCGGCGTCCGTGCGCGACCACCTCAACGAGAACGTCAAGTTCCGCGAGTGGTTCCGGCCGTACGCGCCGATCATCCGCGCCGAGCGCAGCGACGAGTTCTTCGACCTCGGGCAGCCCTCGCCCTACATGCTGATCGTCACGAAGGTCACCCGTCCCGACGCCATCCCGGCGGCGGCCCATGTGGACGGCACGGCCCGGCACCAGACGCTGGAGGAACACCAGAACCCGGCGGTGTACCGGCTGCTGGGCGAGTTCGAGCGGCTGACCGGTTGTCCGGTGCTGCTCAACACCTCCTTCAACGTGGCGGGGCAGCCCATCGTGGAGACCCCCGAGGAGGCCGTCGAGGCCTTCGCGTCCATGAACCTGGATCATCTCGTCGTCGGCGACCAGTTGGTGAGCAAGGCCTGAGCGGAGGGGCTGCGGCCATGACCGTACTGGTCGTCGGGGGCGGGCCGACCGGACTGGCGACCGCGCTCTTCCTGGCTCGCGCCGGGGTCGCGGTGCGGCTCGTGGAACGCCGGCCCCGCACCTCCACCCTGCCCCGCGCCACCCATGTCACCCGGCGGACCATGGAGTTGCTGCGCGAGGCCGGGCTCCAGGAGGCGATGGCGGCGGCCGGTTTCGAGGTGGTCGCCGGCGACGATCCGCGCGCGCTCGCCGAGCCGGACCGGGTGCTGCCCCGCACGGTGGTCGGCGTTCCCTCGCTGTCCGGTCTCGACGCCGCCGAGGTGCTGGAGACCGGGGAGGAGGAACTCGCGGTGCCGGGACCGTGTCCGCCGTTCTGGTGCGGGCAGGACCGCACGGAACCGCTGCTGCGCGAGGCCGCCGTACGGGCGGGCGCGGACGTCCGGTTCGGGGAGGAGCTGACCGGGCTGTCGGTGCGCGACGACGGTGTGGTGGCTCGGATCCGCCGCGCGGACGGACGTACGGAGACCGTGACGGCGCGGTATCTGGTCGCCGCGGACGGCGCGCACGGCCGGATACCCGAGGCCGCCGGCATCAGGCGCGGCGGCCTGGGCACGATCGCGCGCCGCACCAGCATCCTGTTCCGCGCCGACCTCACCCCGCTTCTGAAGGGCCGCCGGTTCTTCATGAGCATGATTGAGAACCCGGGGTTCTCGGGCGCGGTCATGCAGCTCGACGCGGACCACCGGTGGGCGGCTGCCGTGGAGAGCGAGGCCGTCGGCGGCCCCGGCCGGGAGCCGGACCCCGGGCGCTGCCTGGAGCTGGTGCGGGCCGCGCTCGGGACCGACGACATCCCGGTGGAGCTGACGGCGATCTTCCACTGGCGGGCCCGGCACCGAATCGCGGAGCGCTTTTCCGAGGGGCCCGTCTTCCTCGTCGGCGACGCCGCCCATCTGCACCCGCCCGCCGGCGGCTACGGCTCCAACGCGGGTATCCAGGACGCGCACAACCTCGCCTGGAAACTCGCCGCGGTGCTGCACGGCTGGGCCGGTTCCCCGCTGCTCGACAGCTACGACGCCGAACGCCGCCCGGTCGGCCTCGCGACCGCCGAACAGGCCCTGCTGCTCGACGGCGTCCCGGGCGAGCTCGGCGCCGAGGTGCGCGACCCGCGCACCATCACCATGGGCTACCGGTACCGCTCGGGCGCCGTGATCGGCTGCCCGGCCGGGTCCGGCGGCCCCTTTCCCGACACCTTCGACCTGTCCGGCGCGCCCGGCACCCGGCTGCCGCATCTGCCGCTCTCCCCGGGGCCGGACGGCGGGCCCGGGCAGGGCTCCACCCTCGATCTGTGCGCGCCGCCCGCCGGCGGCCCCCGGCTGCTCCTGCTCGCCGGCGACGACGGCTGGCGGCAGACGGCGGACGAGGTCGCCCGGGAGCTGGCGGTCCCGGTCACCGGACGGGTCCTGCGCCCCCCGGTGCCCCTCGCCGAGGCCTGCGGCACCGGCCCGGGCGGCGCCCTGCTGGTGCGGCCGGACGGCTTCGTGGCCTGGCGCTGCACCGCCGCCGCGCCCCCGACCGGGGCCCGGCGACACCATCTGCTGGCCACGGCCGTCCGGAGTATCCTCCGCCCGGTCGCGGTCCGCACCGGCACCCATCCCCTGACGCTGCGGAGTGGCCGATGAAGCACTCAAGCTCCTACTGCACCTGCTGGCCCGGTGCGACCGTGTGGCTGACCGGGCTGCCGAGTGCCGGCAAGTCGACCATTGCCACGGAGTTGGCCCGCCGGCTGACGTCTCAGGGCCGCAGGGTGGAGGTCCTCGACGGTGACGAGAACCGGTCCCTGCTCACCGCCGACCTGGGGTTCAGCCGGGAGGACCGGTTCGCCAACGTCCAGCGCATCGGCCTGATCGCGGAGATCCTGGCCCGCAACGGCATCCTCGCCCTGGTCCCGGTGATCGCCCCCTACACCGACGCCCGGGAGGCCGTTCGCAAGCGCCACGAGCAGTCCGGCACCCCCTACCTGGAGATTCATGTCGCCACCCCGGTCCAGGTGTGCGCCGAGCGGGACGTGAAGGGGCTGTACGCCCGCCAGGCGGCGGGCGACCTGGCCGGGCTGACCGGCGTCGACGACCCGTACGAGGCACCCGGCGCACCCGACCTCGCCCTCCCGGCCCATCTGCAGCGCCCGGAGGAGTCGGCCGCCCTGCTGCTGGGTCTGCTCAGGGAGCGGGGGCTCGCGTGAACCACACCGCCCAGCTGGAGTCGGAGGCCGTCCACATCATCCGGGAGGCGGTCGGCGAGTGCGAGCGGCCGGTGCTGCTGTTCTCCGGCGGCAAGGACTCCGCCGTCGTGCTGCATCTCGCGCTGAAGGCCTTCGCCCCCGCGCCGCTGCCGTTCCCTCTGCTGCACGTGGACACCGGGCACAACTTCCCCGAGGTGATCGCCTACCGCGACCGGACGGTGGCCGGCTACGGGCTGCGGCTGCACGTGGCCTCGGTGCAGGAGCGCATCGACAGCGGGGAGCTGGCGGAACGCCCCGACGGCAGCCGCAACGCCCTGCAGAGCCCGTGCCTGCGGCGCGCCATCGAGGCGCACCGCTTCGACGCGGTGTTCGGCGGCGCTCGGCGCGACGAGGAGAAGTCCCGTGCGAAGGAACGGGTGTTCAGCCTGCGCGACGAGCGGGGCGGCTGGGATCCCCGGCGGCAGCGCCCCGAGCTGTGGGAGCTGTACAACAGCCGACACGCCCCGGGCGAGCACGTCCGGGTGTTCCCCCTGTCCAACTGGACGGAGCTGGACGTCTGGCAGTACATCGGCGGCGAGCGCATCGAGCTGCCGGAGATCTACTTCGCCCACCGCCGGGAGGTTTTCCGGCGCGACGGCATGTGGCTCACCGCCGGCGAGTGGGGCGGGCCCGGGCGCGGCGAGCGCGTGGAGAAGCGGCAGGTGCGCTACCGCACGGTCGGCGACATGTCGTGCACCGGGGCCGTCGACTCCGCGGCGACCACGGTCGCGGAGGTCCTCCGGGAGATCGCGGCCTCCCCCCTGACCGAACGCGGCGCCTCCCGCGCCGACGACAAGGTCTCCGACGCCGCCATGGAGGACCGCAAGCGGGAGGGGTACTTCTAGCCATGCCGATCACGACGGGGCCCGCGGACGCGGAGCCTCTCCCCGCGGACACCGCGCTGCTGCGGTTCGCCCTCGCCGGCAGCGTGGACGACGGCAAGTCCACGCTCGCCGGGCGCCTGTTGTACGACTCCGCGAACGTCCTCGCCGACCAGCTGACGGCGATCGGGCGGGCCTCCGGTGCCGGCCCCGACCTGGCGCTGCTCACCGACGGGCTGCGCGCCGAGCGCGAGCAGGGCATCACCCTCGACGTGGCGCACCGCTACTTCGCCACGCCCCGGCGCCGGTTCATCATGGCCGACACCCCGGGGCACGCGCAGTACATCCCCAACACGGTCACCGGCGCGTCCACCGCCGACCTCATGGTGATCCTCGTCGACGTCCGCAACGGCGTCGTGGAGCAGACCCGCCGGCACGCCGCGGTGGCCGCGCTGCTGCGGATCCCGCACGTCGTCCTCGCCGTCAACAAGATGGACCTGGTGGGCTACGGGAAAAGCGAATTCACCGTGGTCGCGCGGGAGTTCACCGCGCTGGCACGCGGGTTGGGCATCCCGGAGACGACCGCGATCCCGATGTCGGCGCTCCTCGGCGACCAGGTCGTCACCCCTTCCGGACGGCTGTCCTGGTACGGCGGCCCCACGTTGCTGCACCACCTGGAGGCCGTGCCGCCGGCCCGCGAAGCGGCCGGGGCGGCGGCCCGGTTCCCGGTCCAGTACGTCATCCAGCCGCGCACCGCCCGACACCCCGACTACCGGGGCTACGCGGGCCGGATCGCCGCGGGCACGTTCCGCGTCGGCGACCGGGTGACCGTCCTGCCCTCCGGGTCGGCCACCACCATCAGCGGCATCGACGCCCTCGGGGTGCCGGTGGAGCGGGCCTCGGCGCCGCAGTCGGTCACGCTGCTGCTCGCCGACAGCCTCGATGTGGCGCGCGGCGACCTGATCGTGCCCGCCGGGCAGGAGCCACCGCTCACCCGCACCGTCGAGGCCACCGTGTGCCATCTGCACGAACGCCCGCTGCGCCCGGGCGACCGGGTCCTGGTCAAGCACACCACGAGAACCGTGCGCGCCGTGGTCGCCGACATCCCCGCTCGGCTCGGCCCGAGCCTGCTCGACGAGGAGCCGGCACCTGACCGGCTCGACGCGGGCGGCATCGGACGCGTGGTGCTGCACACGGCCGAACCCCTCGCTCCGGACGCCTACCGGGACTCCCGGCGCACTGGCTCATTACTGCTCATCGACCCGGCCGACGGCAGTACGCTCGCCGCCTGCATGGCGGGCCCCGGGCCGGTGTACCGCACGGGTGCCCCCGGCACCAGCACAGCGTCAGCCGACGAGGAAGAGGAAGGCCAGTGAGCAAGTTGAACCCGGCGAACGGAACGGCCCCGACCCCGGAAGACCTCCGGAGACTCACCGAGAACGTCATGGGCCCCGTGTTCCTGCCGGGCGAGTCCGGCTACGCCGAGCACATCGACGGCTTCGACCGGGCCGTCGAGCACCGGCCCGCGCTGGTCGTGGCCGTGGCGAACGCCGACGACGTGGTGACCTCGGTCCGCTTCGCCCGCGACCACGGGCTGGGCGTCGCCGTCCAGGCCACCGGGCACGGCGCCTGCCTGCCCGCCGACGAGCACTCGGTGTACCTGTCCACCCGAGCGATGGACGGCGTCCGGGTGGACCCCGAGCGGCGCACCGCACGGCTGGAGGCCGGTGTGCTGTGGCAGGACGTCATCCCGCTCACCGCCGAGCACGGGCTCGCCCCGCTGAACGGCTCGGCCCCCTTCATCGGTGCCGTCTCCTATGTGCTGGGCGGCGGCATCGGTGTCCTCTCCCGGCGCTACGGCTACGCCGCCGACCACGTCCGGCGCATCGAGGTGGTCACCGCCGACGGCGAACTCCGCGTCGCCGACCAGGACGAGAACCCGGACCTGTTCTGGGCGCTGCGCGGCGGCAAGGGCAACTTCGGTGTGGTGACCGCGCTCGAGGTCGAGCTGATGGAGGTCACCCGGCTGTACGGCGGCGGCCTGTGGTACCCGGCCGAGTCGGTGCGGGACGCGCTGCACCTGTACCGCACCTGGGTCACCGAGATGCCGGAGGAGATGGCCTCGTCCTTCTTCATGTTGGACTGGCCGGACGTCGACGGCGTACCCGAGGAGCTGCGCGGACGCTTCGCCCTGCACCTGCGGCTGAGCTACCTCGGAGACCCGGCGGAGGGCGAGCGGCTGATCCGGCCGCTGCGACAGGTGGCGCCGGTCCTGCTCGACACGGTCACCGACATTCCGTACACGCAGGTCGGCACCATCCACAACGACCCGCCGGTCCCGGGCTCGTACCACATCAACAACTTCCAGCTCAGCACGCTGGACGAGGACACGGTCGAGGCGATCCTGGGGCTGGTGGGACCCGGCACGAAGAGCGCGGTCAGCCTGGAGATCCGCAACCTCGGCGGCGCCCTGGCCCGCCCGCCGCGGGTGCCCAACGCGGTCCCGCACTTCCCCGAGGCGCGGTTCCAGGTGTACTCGGCCGGGGTCCTCGGCGTCGGCGAGGACGAGGCGGTGTACGAGGGCCACGACCGGGTCGTGGCGACCCTCGCGCCGTGGGCGACCGGCACCCGCCTGCTCAACTTCATGGCGGGCATCGCCCACACCGACCCGGCGGATGTGCGGGAGGCGTACGCGGCTGAGGCGTATGAGCGTCTGGTCGACCTGAAGACCGTCTGGGACCCGGGCAACATGTTCCGCTTCAACCACAACATCCCGCCGCGGGCGTCCGGGAACTAGGGAGGGTCTTCAAAGTGGCGTCGTCCGCCCGTGAGGCGACGGGCAGACGGGACTTTGAAGACACGACCCAGGCCTCGGCCTTCCCGGCGCGACGGCGCGCCCCGCTCTGCCCAGCCGATCCCACCCGACGAGCGATTGCGGAGGTTTCCATGACCGAGCACGTCAAGACCGTGGACCAGGGCGCCAACCGGCGGATGGTGGAGCTGCTTCAAGGGGCGTGGCGGGCGCGGGCCGTCCATGTCGCCTCCGAACTGGGCATCCCCGACCTGCTGGCCCAGGGTGAGCGGACGGTGGCCGACCTGGCCGAGCACACCGGCACGCACGCACCGACCCTGGGCCGGCTGCTGCGGGCGCTGAGCACGTTCGGGGTGTTCCGGCGGCTGCCGGATGGGCAGACCTACGCCCAGACGCCGCTGTCGGCCGTGCTGGTCACCGAGCCGCGCAGTCCGGAGTCGACCGACGCCCGGTTCATGGCGGCGAACTGGCACTGGGCGGCGTGGGGAGACCTGCTGCACACGGTGCGCACCGGTGAGTCGTCCTTCGAGAAGGCGAACGGGATCTCCTTCTGGGAGCTGACCAAGAGCGACCCCGACGCCAAGCAGCGGTTCAACGCGGCGATGAGCACGGTCTCGGAGGCGGAGAGCGCCGGCATAGCCCGCGCCTACGACTTCCCGGCCGGGGCGCACGTGGTGGACGTCGCCGGCGGGCTCGGCAGTCTGCTGGCCGGGATCCTCACCGAGCACCCGACGGTCCGCGGCACGGTCCTGGAGCGTCCGGAGATCGTGCCGCTGGCCGAGGAACTCCTCGCGAAGGCGGGCGTCGACGGGCGGTACGAGACGGTCGCCGGGGACTTCTTCGAGGAGGTACCGGCGGGCGGGGACGTGTACACGATCAAGCGCGCGCTGCACGACTGGGACGACGACACCATCGTGCGCATCCTGGCCCGGATCCGGGAGTCGATGCGCCCGGGCGTACCGCTGCTGATCATGGAGAGCATGGTGGACGAGGACTCCGACCAGGAGGCGCTCTTCCGGGGGCTGTTGCTGACCGTGCTGGTCGGCGGCCAGGACCGGCCCGAGTCGGACTACCGGGCACTGGCCGAGCGGGCGGGCCTCACGGTGCGGCGCAGCATCCCGGTCGGCGGCGATCTGCGGATTCTGGAGACGGTCCGGGCCTGAGAGCCCGAGCGGCCGGAGCCCCGCACGGACCCCGGGTTTCCGTGCGGGGCCCCCTCGTTCAGTGACGGGCCGTCTGCCGTACGACCCCGCGGGGGCCCGGCCGCCGGCGCCGCGCCGTGTCGGCGAGCAGCCGCCGCACGGCGTGGTTGTCGGCGGGGTTGAGGTCACTGCCGGGCGGCACGATCTCGTCGATCCGGTCGAGGATCTCGTCGTCCAGGACCGTCCCGGCACCGGCGAGCAGGTCGGTGAGCTGGTCCATGGTCCGGGGCCCGATGATCACCGAGGTCACGGCGGGGTGGGCCTGGACGAAGCCCACGGCGAGATGGGTGAGCGGCATCCCGGCCTCGGCCGCCAGCGCGCGCAGCCGGCTCACCGCCCGGGCCTTGGCCGCGTTCGCGGGCACGGTGGGGTCGAACCGCTGCGGTTCCAGGACCGTACGGCCCTGCCCGGGCGTGGCGTCGCGGTCCGAGAGCCAGCCCGCGCTCAGCGGCCCCCAGGCGAGGACGCCCATGCCGTGCCGCTGGGCGGTCGGCAGGATGTGCGTCTCCACGCTCCGGCTGAGGACGGAGTACGCGGGCTGTTCGGAGCGGAAGTGTATGTGGCCGCGGCGCTCGGCGGTCCAGCGGGCCTCGACCAGCTGGTCGGCGGGGAAGTTGGAGGTGCCGATCGCCCGGACCTTGCCGGCCCGCACCAGGTCCGACAGCGCGGAGAGCGTCTCGTCGATGTCGGTGTCGGGGTCGGTTCCGTGCACCTGGTAGAGGTCGATGTGGTCGGTGCCGAGCCGGCGCAGGCTGTCCTCGACGGCCCGCATGATCCAACGCCGCGAGTTTCCGCGGTGGTTGGGGTCCGGTCCCATGGGGCCGTGGAACTTGGTGGCGAGGACGACATCGTCGCGCCGGCCCTTGAGCGCCTCGCCGACGATCTCCTCGGTGCCGCCCTCGCCGTAGATGTCGGCGGTGTCGACCAGGTTGATCCCGGCGTCCAGGGCCGTGCCGATCACCCTGTGCGCCTCCTGCCGGTCGGGGTTGCCCCAGGAACCGAACATCATGGTGCCCAGGGCCAGTTCGCTGACCGACATCCCGGTGCCGCCGAGGATGCGTCGTTCCATGCGTCTTTCGCCCTCCGGTCGTCTCGACTGCTGATCAGGGCACGGCTCGCCACGGCCGCCCGGCGCGGGGCATGCCGGCGAGCGTGCGGGCCACCTCGGCCTCCGGTACGTCCTGCACCAGTTCCACGCCGCCCGGCCCGTCGAGCACGAAACTCAGGCCGCGCGTCGCCTTCTTGTCGAGCCGCATCAGCGGGATCAGGGTCGCGGGGTCGACGTCCGGGGGCAGCGCGTCAGGCAGCCCGTAGGCGCGTACCACCTCCTCGTGCTCCGCGACCCGGTCGGGCCCGATCCGCCCGAGGACACCGGCGAGGCGACCCGCGAACACGGTGCCGATCGCCACGCACTCACCGTGCCGCAGCGCGTAGTCGGTGGCGCGCTCCAGCGCGTGGCCGAGCGTGTGGCCGTAGTTGAGCGTGTGCCGCAGGCCCGCGTCGCGTTCGTCCGCGGCCACCACGGAGGCCTTCAGCCGTACGCTCGCGGCGATCTGCTCGGCGAGCGGCAGCCCGCGCAGGTCGCCGGCGCCGATGAAGTGGCAGCGGGCGATCTCGCCGTAACCGTTGCGCCACTCGCGCTCGGGCAGGGTGCGCAGACTGTCGGTGTCGCAGAGCACCGCGGCGGGCTGCCAGTAGGCGCCGACGAGGTTCTTGCCCTGGGGGAGGTTCACCGCCGTCTTGCCGCCGACGCTCGCGTCGACCTGGGCGAGCAGGGTGGTGGGCAGATGGATCACGGGAACGCCGCGGTGGTACAGGGCAGCCGCGAGGCCCACGGTGTCGGTGGTGGTCCCGCCCCCGCAGGAGACCACGACATCGGTCCGGGTCAGCCCGAAGTCGGCGAACGCGCCGCAGAGCCGTTCCACCGTGGCCAGTGTCTTGTTGTCCTCGCCGTCGGGCAGCCGCAGCCGCAGCGCCGGAACGCCCGGATCGGGCGCCTCGCCCGCGGGCCGGGCGGTGACGACGGCGGCCCGGCGTGCTCCGAGGTCCCGGACGAGCCCCGCGAGCAGGGCGCGGGCTCCGGGGCCGATGTGCACGGAGTAGGAGCGCGCTCCCAGTGCCACGTCGATGCGCTGTACCTCAGCTGCGTGCCGTGTACGCGTCATGCGTCTCTTTATAACGCGCCCCGTGCGCCCCGCGCGAGAGCGCCTTCCGGCACCGCCGGCTCAGAGGATGCCGGTCCGCCCCGCCGCCCAGTGGACCTGGGTCTTCACCGCGTAACGCGGCCAGGCCCGCTCACCGCACAGATGA
The DNA here is from genome assembly GCF_040612535.1 of Streptomyces sp. NPDC006368. Lineage (NCBI taxonomy): Bacteria > Bacillati > Actinomycetota > Actinomycetes > Kitasatosporales > Streptomycetaceae > Streptomyces > Streptomyces sp. NPDC006368. The sequence goes on along the minus strand of NZ_JBEXQK010000014.1, from coordinate 16,995 downwards.
CGCACCACGGCCCGGCAGGTCGTCGCCTCACCCGCGACATAGGCGATGCCCGGCTCGGGCGGCAACCTCAGCCGCCGTACGGCCTCCAGCAGCACCCGCGACCCCACGGCGGAGGTCCGGCCCCGGTGCACCCAGGGAAGACCGCGCGGACCGTACGGGGCGGAGAACTCACCGTCCGGCCCGGTCGTCTCCAGTACCCCGCAGGCCGCCGCCCCGGCGGGCAGCGCGGCCAGCATGGTCAGCAGCGGTACGGCGCCGGTCTCCTCACCGATGAAGACGTGGTGGCGGGCCCGGGGGTCCAGCGTGATCCGATTGCGCGGCACACCTACGCGCGTCCGGTCCCCCGTCACCGCGGAACCCGCCCACCGGCTGCCCGGCCCGCCCGGCCGGTGGAGTGCGATCCGCAGCGTCAGCGTGGCGCGCGACGGACTGTGCGCCCACACGGAGTACGTCCGCAGCCGCGGCACGCCGTCCGCGTCCGGCACCTCCAGGGGCAGGTGCGCGCCCGGTTTGCTGCGCACGACCGCGAGCGCGGGCCCCGTGAGAGTCAGCTCCCGCATGCCCGGGGTGACGTCGCGCACGCCGGCGACCTTCACATCCAGCATCCGGGTGTCATGGAACCGCCGGCCCTGCCCCGCGCCGCGCCGGGGCTCGTCAGAGAGACTCACCCGTCCTGCCCTCCTTGGTTCCCTCGACCGGTCGGACACCCGCCGCCGTTCAGTATGCCCGTGGACGAGGCCCCGTTGATCCCTCCACCACTCACGGTTATGGTTTCCGGGCTTCGGGGTGCACCGGAACCTGGCCAAGGATGTCGGAGAGTTCGGTATGACAACGGAACAGCAGCGCATCACCGGCAGTACCCGATTGTTCGCCGTGATCGGAGATCCGGTCGAGCAGGTGCAGGCGCCCTCGATGATGAACCCGCTGTTCGCCCGGCTCGGCATCGACGCGGTGCTGGTGCCGGCGCACGCCACACCAGCACGCCTCGCCGCCGTGGTCCGGGGACTGCAGAGCACCGGAAACGTCGACGGACTGCTCGTCACCGTGCCGCACAAGAGGGCCGTCCTGGACCTGGCCGACGAGGTGAGTCCCACGGCGGCGCTCAGCAACGGCGCGAATGCGATGCGCCGGGCCCCGGGCGGCCGGTGGCGGGCCGACAACTTCGATGGTGAGGGCTTCGTGCGGGGGTTGCGCGCGGCCGGACACGAACCGGCGGGCCGGCACGTCCGGCTTGTCGGCGCGGGCGGGGCGGGCAGCGCCATCGCCGTTTCCCTGTTGTCGGCCGGTGCCGAACTCACGGTCACCGACCGGGACGAGCGCCGGGTGCGCACTCTCATCGAGCGGCTGTCACCGCACTTCCCGGGGCGTCTCCACAGCGCCGCGGGCCCCGGGGCGGCGGATCTGGTGGTGAACGCGACCCCGCTGGGCATGCGCCCCGAGGATCCCCTGCCCTTCGATCCCGCGCTCCTTCCCAGCAGCACGGTGGTGGTCGACATCGTGATGAAGCCCCGGCGCACCGCGCTCCTCCGAAGGGCCGAGAAGCACGGCCTCGTCGTGCACCATGGTGCCGCGATGTTGGCCCACCAACTGGACCTGTACGTGGACTTTTTCGGCCTCGGCACGCGGCTTGCCTGACCCGGGTACAGGGGTGCGCCCCGCTTGGAGGACGGTGCCTCGGCGCCGACGTATCCGATGTCAGCAAGGGTGGGCAGGCCCTGGCGGGCTGCCGCCTAGAGCGCGGGCAGTGGGTGACGACGGTTGCCGGTCAGATCGTGAAGCGAAGGCGTCCACATCCCCTTCAGGAGACATCCCGACCTGTCGCAGTCACTGGCGGACGACAACCGCGCCCACAACAAACTTCGGCGCGGAATCCGCTGCCGCGGCGAGCGCGCCATGGCCGAACCGAAAGGCCACTGCCGCACCCCTCCGGCACATCACGCTCATTTTCAGCCGCATCGGCGCGATCAGCGAAGCCACCCTCGTCCTCAACAGCACATGGCGATAAGGAATTACGGGAAAACCTCAACTGCATCCTGTGGCTCAGTGACGTACTGCAGACCACCCTAACGGGCGGTTTCAAGGAGATTAGCTTTTCTTCGACGTGAAGATCGACGAGCATGCTTCTGACCGATCCGGTATGCACGTTGAAAGAGAGTCCGGCATGGCCAACGCAGCGAACGACCTCATCAGCGAAAAGTTCGGACAGGCCTTCGACGGCCTGGACAGCAATGGCAACGGCAGCCTGGAGTGGGCCGACCTCCAGGCCCTGATCGACCGTTTCCTCAACGTCTACAACTTGAGCAAAGACGACCGCCGCGCCCGGGCGCTGCAGGCCATCTACCAGATGCAGTGGCTCGAGCTGCTCCGTCACGCGGGCGTCGAAGGTGACCGCCTCAACCGCGAGCAGTACATCGTGGCCGCGCGCCTGACCACTATCGACACCAGCAGGCTCAACATCGTCGAGGGCTCCGCCCACGCGGTCTTCGACTGCATCGACACCGACGGGGACGACGAGATCAGCAAGGACGAGTACGCCCGCTACATCAAGGACATCTGGCAGGTCACCGCCCCCGACGCCATGGACTCCTTCACACAGCTGGACACGGACGGAGACGGGTCCATCTCCCGGCAGGAGTTCCTCCGGGCCATCCGCGAGTACTACCACTCCAGCGACAACAGCGCCGCCGGATCCAAGCTCCTCGGCCCCCTCTAAGACCGCCGCCGGCTGTCGATGACCAGTTCGTGCACGAGCTCGTGACCCGGGCTCAGCCGAGGGCCTGCGGCTGACGGGCGAGGGCGGGGGGACTCCAGCAGCTGACGAAGCGGCTGCTGGAGTCCGCTCTGCAGGGCGAGTTGACCGGCCATCTTGCCCACGACCCGACTGTCACCCGACGGCTGGTACTGCTGGCATTGCCCATCTCCATTCGGGACTGCCTGCGCATGGCCGACATCGGATACATGGGCGCCGAGGACATCCAGAATTGCGTTACCCGCGCCACTAGAGTGTGGGCATGGCTTCCTTACGTCACACGGCTGGGCAGGCCCTTGAACTCATAGCCCGGACATATCAGACCATGAATGGGGCCAGGGGCAGGAAACCACCCACTTCCGTGCAGCAGTTCGCCGCTCGTCACCCCGTCCTCCTGGCTCTGTTCTCAGGGACACCTGTCGGACTCATCGTCCTTCTTGCGAGTTGGCGAACCATCAACACAATCGGCGATTTCTTCTTCGTGCTCGCCACATGCGTCGCCGTGTACTTCGCTTTCGGTCTGACGGCTTACGGGGAACGTGTTCGACAGCAGCGTCTTCAACGGCTGGGCATCTGGCATCCGCCCGAGAAATAAGCAGCCGTAAGGCCAAGAAGGAAACGTTACGGCTCGGTTCCGTTGATCACCCTGTGAGCCGAGGAGCCACCGTCCAAAAGGTCGCGGAGGGCGGCGAGAGAAGTGGACTTGGTGCCCGTCTCATCTGGCACCCTGATCATGCGCATGCCTTGCTCGCCGCTTCCGTCCACCGCCGCGTGTCCCCGGGCGCCGGCGGACCGGCGCTCAACCCCGACCGTCCCGGCGTCCTTCATGCCCCCGGTCTCGTCGACGACCAGCACCGCGGCCTCCGTCGTGAAGGAACTCGACGGCATACTCGGGACGGCAGCGGATCCCATGAGGTTCACCGAACGCGGCCGTCGCACCCTCGCACGCCTTTACAGCAAGGGGTACGGGGCGGACGCCGGACCACGCCCACAGCGCCCTGGCCCGCACCCGCACCCGCACCCGCACCCGCACCCGCACCGATCGTCCGGACAGCGCGAGGCTGCTGCACATGGACATCGAGCGCGACGACCGCACCGAGCCGAGTGGCGACGGTCAGGGGTTCAGCCCGCAGGTGCCGTCGGAGTCGGTGTTGCCGCCGAGGTCGACGAACCTCGCGAGGACGGCACGGCAGTTGTCCGCGCCCTCCAGGCGGGAGTTGTCGGTGACGGTGGAGTTCTTCAGCCGGACGCTGCCGGGGCCGATCCGAACCGGAGGGGCGGGGGTGTAGCCGAGGGTGATGTTGATGCCACCCCCGCCCTTCTCGGCGTAGTTGCCGGTCACCTTCGTGTCCACGAGGGTGACGTCCCTGACTCCTCGTACGTCGATACCGCCGCCGTAGCCCGCGAGTTCGCCCGGCCGGGTGGGGTCGTAAGGGTCGACGACCCGGTTGCCGGTGATCGTGGACCGTTCGACCAGGCCCGCCGAGTCGAACCGGATGCCGCCGGCTTCGCCGGCCTCGTTGTGGTCGACGAGGCTGTCGCGCAGGGTGAAGGAGCTGAAGGGGATGTTCTGTACGGCGCCGCCGATCCTGCCGGTGTTCCTGGTGAGGTGCACCCGCTCCATGGTCAGCTGCGAGGAGTTCAGCGCGGCACCGCCGCCGTAGTAGTTGTAGAGGGACGCCGTGGGTTCGGAGCGGCCGCGGGTGATGGTGAGGTCCGAGATCGTCGCCGGTCGCATGACGGTGAACACCCGGTCGATCCCGCGTCCGTCGATGACGGTGGTGTCCGCCCCGGCCCCGGTGATCGTGGTGGGCGCGAAGATCTTCAGGTTGCCGTGCGCCGTATCGGCCGCCGTGTAGTCGGTGAAGGCCCGGCCGAGGAGGGGCGGGATGCCGAGGCTGTAGCGGCCCGCGGGGAGGGTGATCGTCGAACCCGGGTGCGCGTTGGCCTCCATGACTGCCGCACGCAGGGTGCATCCCCCCTTGGTCGACAGGCACTTCCCATCCCGGGTGGACGCGTCCGGCGCATCAATCACGCTGTCGACCACGAGGCGCTGAGCCGCCGCGGCGTGCGCCTCGCCCGCGCCCGGAACCATCGTGGCCACACCGATGGCCGCGGCCGCCGCGACCAGCACCCGACGTGTGCCCGCTGTTGTCTTCTTGGCTTTGGTCATGGCCCCAGAAGTTAGCCGCAAGGCCTACTGGCCAGTAGGACACACTTCACATAATGGATCATTGGCCAAACATCACCCATAACGCTCTGTCGAGGGAAGCATGACGGCTTGATCCGGATGCCCGCATTCCCCTGACCGACACCCCGGCTCGCGGGACTCGCGCCCAAGCCGGCCGGGCCCGGCGCCGACGGTGACGGCGGACGGCACCCGATGTCCGGGCGCCGGACCCGCGTGCGGCTGAGACACGGTGGCCGAGACGACCCCCTTGCGCCGTACACCCGGGCAGTGATCTCCCAGCCGCCACCGCTGCCCGACATCACCCTGTCCCCCACGGGCGTGAACGGGTGGCGTCAGCTCTCGGCGACGGCGGCCGGGGCCGACGGCGCCGCAGCACCCTCGGGCTCCCAGCGCAGCAGGTCCCCCGGCTGGCATGCGAGCGCTTCACAGAGCGCGGCGAGCGTCGCGAAGCGCACCGCCTTGGCACGGCCGTTCTTGAGCACCGCCAGGTTGGCGGGCGTGATCCCGACGCGGTCCGCGAGCTCACCCACGGACATCTTCCGCCTGGCCAGCATCACGTCGATGTCGACGACGATCGGCATCAGATCACCTCTTCGAGCTCGGCCCGCATCCGCGCCGCCTCGACGTCGCGCGCGACAGCCTGAGCGAGCAGCATCCGCAGCACGAGCACGATGAGCGCGACCCCCAGGATCGCCAGACCAACCCCGCCCAGCAGGAGGACCACGCCCGGGGCGACGGCTTCGCCCGGAGCCAGGACGACCCCGAGCGCGAACACCAGGAGGGCGGCTGCCACCATCGCGCCGATCACGATGTGCACGTACCGGAAGGCGGCGTGGGAGAAGACGGTTCCGCGTCGCACCATGGTCACCAGCCGCCACACGCAGACCAGCACGACCTGCACTGTCACGATGCCCAGGACGGTGATCACGAGGAACGGGGTGCGCAGGTACGCGAAGTCCGGGTCGAGCCCCTTCAGGTCGGCGGCCAGCAGCGGCACCATCACCGCCTGCACGAACAGCGAGCCGGCGAGCAGTGCGACCAGCACGGCGCGCAACGCATTAACGGTCAGCTTTCCCATTGCCTCTCCTTCGATCGAGCCACGATGGAAACCTATCGAGATTCGATAGGTACGGCAAGAAGGAGAGGCCTGGGTGGAAGACGTGGACCGCCGGGGTTCGTCAGGCGACGAAGAGGCGGGAGGGGCGACCTGAAGGATCCGCGAGCACGTACAACGGTTTGCCGGCGTCGTCGTGCCGGTCGGGAAGGAGCTCGGCGCCCCGTGACTTCGCTCGGAGCCGCGGAATCGACGCGCGATCGCATCGGGATGCCATGCGTGGGCCACGTCGCACGAGGCAGCCGGTCGACCTGCTCGAATCCAGCGTGTTGACGCCATCGGAGCTCGGGAGTACGAGCCGGTCCGGCCGGTCGCCAGGAGCCCCGTCCGCGGGCGGTTCGTCACCGGGCCGGTACGACATCCCGGGAAACGCGGTAGGACTCGGCGAGCTCCCTGGGCCCGGTTGTGTCCAATACGGTGTGCAACGGCTGGGGATGCTCGGCCATGACCGGTTGCCGGCCCGGCCCGGGGATGGAAGAGCGAGCCACGTCCGTGGCCATTCGGGCCGGCCTGGTCGCCGACGGGGCCGCTGAGCCGCGTCATCGACACTCTCGCGGAGGCTGGCCCGTCACCGGAGGACGAGCCAGGCCACCACGCACAGGGAGACCGAGCTGATGAGCGAGGCGACGCTCATACAGAGGAGCCGCTGCCGCAGGTGGGCGTAGCGCGCGGTGTACTCGCCGCGCAGCTCCTCGCAGCGGTGCGCGATCGCCCTCAGCACCTTCTTCGACAGCTCGACACGGTCCTGTGCGTAGAGGCGCGCGACCTCCTCGTGCTGGGCGGTGGTAAGCCATGGCATACGGCCGGCGAACGCCTCGCCCTCCTCGCGGGCGTTGCGCAGTTCCGCCTGGCGGAGGAGATAGCCCTCGACGCGATTGATGTCGGCGGCCGTTTGGCTGTCCATGGCGGAGTGGGCCCTCGTCACCGGTCGTCCTCGCCGCCCGACATGGGGGCCACGCCCTTACCCGGTTCGACGACGTCCCGGCGGCCGCCCGTCTCGGACTCCGTCAAGGCGGCGATCACCGGGTGGTGCAGGTCGAAGGCGGGGGATTCGGAGCGGATCTGCGGCATGGTGAGGAAGTTGTGCCGCGGCGGCGGGCAGGACGTTGCCCACTCCAGGGAGCGGCCGTAACCCCACGGGTCGTCGACGTCGATCCGCTTGCCGACCTTGGCGGTCTTCCACACGTTGTAGAGGAACGGCAGGGTGGACAGGCCGAGGACGAAGGAACCGACGGACGACAGGGTGTTGAGTGCGGTGAACCCGTCGGCGGCGAGGTAGTCGGCGTAACGGCGGGGCATGCCTTCCGCGCCCAGCCAGTGCTGCACGAGGAAGGTCATGTGGAAGCCGACGAACAGCGTCCAGAAGTGGATCTTCCCCAGGCGTTCGTCGAGCATGGTGCCGGTCATCTTTGGCCACCAGAAATGGAAGCCCGCGAACATCGCGAACACGATCGTCCCGAACAGAACGTAGTGGAAATGGGCGACGACGAAGTACGTATCGGTGACGTGGAAATCCAGGGGCGGTGAGCCGAGGATCACCCCGGTCAGCCCCCCGAAGAGGAAGGTGACGAGGAATCCCACCGCCCACAGCATCGGGGTCTCGAAGCTGAGGGACCCTTTCCACATGGTGCCGATCCAGTTGAAGAACTTGACTCCCGTCGGCACGGCGATGAGGAAAGTCATGAAGGAGAAGAACGGCAGCAGGACACCACCGGTGGCGAACATGTGGTGCGCCCACACGGTTACCGAGAGGCCGGTGATGGCGATGGTGGCACCCACAAGGCCGATATAGCCGAAGAGCGGCTTCCGGGAAAAGACCGGCAGGATTTCGGTGACCACCCCGAAGAACGGCAGCGCCAGGATGTACACCTCGGGATGGCCGAAGAACCAGAACAGGTGCTGCCACAGCATCGCCCCACCGTTTTCTGGCGCGAACACCTGCGCGCCGAAGCGGCGGTCCGCCTCCAGGGCGAAGAGAGCGGCGGCGAGGACGGGAAACGCGAGCAGGACCAGGACGGAGGTGAGCAGGACGTTCCAGGTGAAGATCGGCATCCGGAACATCGTCATACCCGGGGCGCGCATGCAGATGATCGTCGTCATGAAGTTCACCGCGCCGAGGATGGTGCCGAAACCGGAGAGGGCGAGGCCCATGATCCACATATCGCCGCCCAGGTACGGTGTGCGTTCACCGCCGCTGAGCGGCGTATAGGCGGTCCAGCCGAAGTCCGCCGTCCCCTGGGTGGTCAGCAGGCCGCTGACGACGATGAGGCCGCCGAAGAGGAACAGCCAGTACGAGAACATGTTCAGCCGCGGGAAAGCCACATCCGGGGCGCCGATCTGCAGCGGCATGATCGCGTTCGCGAAGCCGGCGAACGTCGGCGTGGCGAACAGGAGCAGCATGATGGTGCCGTGCAGCGTGAAGGTCTGGTTGTACTGCTCATTCGAGATGAGCTGGATACCGGGCCGGGCGAGCTCCGCGCGGAGCATCAGAGCCAGCGCACCGCCGAAGAGGAAGAACGCGAATGACGTGATCAGGTACAGGTGCCCGATCTTCTTGTGGTCCGTAGTGGTCAGCCAGTCGACGGCAATCCGCCCCAAGCCTCGCCCTTTCACAGGGACGATTGTGGTCGGCTCGGTGGTGATGGCCATGGGAAACCTCATCCGGGCGATGGGCAGGTGAACACGCGCGACTGCGCACCCCCGTCGCGACATGGCCAACGCTACAGAGAGACGCACGCGATGACGCGGTTAATGAGGCGTTTCGGGAACAGACATCTCATGCGACTTCTCTGACCGACCGGACCGTCCCGGCCGCACGCCTGCGACCACTCGGCCCGGTCCGCGCCCGTCGCGATTTCAGCCCGGCCGAACGGCCGCACTCGCGTGCCCTACGCGGTACCGGGACTCACTGTTTGCGGTGTTGCCCTCTGCTGGTGCCCTCCTGCAGGGAGGCGTTGTACAGCAGCAGGGAGGCGATGGAGAGGACGATCAGGACGCTCCCCGCCGCCACGTGGAACACGTGGGACCCGTCGGCGAAGACGACGGTGTCACGGAGCCCCAGCAGCCAGGGCGCGGCGACGAGCCAGGCGCCGGCCGCCAGGACAGTGAGATCCGACCACCTGCCCAGGTGCCACTTGAACCTGGCCATCGCCACGAACAACACGATCATGCCCACGCCCAGCTCATTGCGGTGACCGTCCTTGGCGCTGTCCGGTTCACCGTTGATCCACGGCGCGACGAACAGGGCGATCGCCGTGAGCAGCATCAGCAGGCTGATGATCTGGTCCCGCTGCCCCTCCCGCAGTATCCGACGTGTCTCGGGGGCCACGGGGGCCTGCCACCTCGACATCGCTTTGCCAACCATGCCGATCCGCTCCCTTCCCTGCTCCGGTGCGCGGACGCCGACGTCGCAGCGCCGTGGTCGTGACATCGACCGGATGCCGGACGCGGTCCGCGCCCCTGGAGCAGCGAGTAGCCCTACCGGCTACGGGGAAACGCCGAAGTACGACCCGTGCGGCGTTTCCCATGGCGGCGAAGCCCGTACCGCGCCCACTCCGCGGACCCGTCGCCGTCCTCGACGTCGGTGGGCAGCCGGCGGGGCTCGAGCTACCGGACGGCCGGGCCCTGCACGACTGTGCCACCGGCGGACACCGGCACCGCAGCAGCCCGCCTCCGGGCGCTCACACACCGCGGCGCACCACCGCCCCCTTCGTGACGGACGGGTGCCGAACCGACGACTCGCGTCGCTTCTGACGGGTATCCGCAACGCATGGCAGACGATCACAACATCGCGTTGCTCCCGCCCCGGCACCACCGGGAGAGGTCCAACGTGAACGCGCGCTCAGCCGCCGCCCCCCGCAGCCCGTCCAGGGCTGTGCCAGCGCAGCCCGGGAGCATCCGGTGACGGCCGACGAGGTGCGGGCCGCGCGCCTGGTGGCGGAGGCCGCCGCGGGTGCCGCGCCGGAGGAGCTTCCGCGACGCCTGTGCGCCGCGGCCCGCGATGCGCTCGGGGCGGACGGGGCAACGCTGTCGCTGCTGACCGACACCCCCTCCCGCCAGCTTCTGGCAGCCTCGGACTCCACCGCGCTGCTGCTGGAGGAAATCCAGTTCACCGTGTTGGAGGGGCCCTGCATCAGTGCGGCGGCCGACGGCGAGCCCGTGATCGTGGAGGACCTGGACCGTACGCCCACGCCATGGCCTCTGTTCGGCGCGAGCATGCGGGAGAAGCTGCCCCGCGTCAAAGCCGTGTACGCCTTCCCGGTGTACTTCGGTGACTACGTGCTCGGGTCGATGGACCTCCTCGGTCTGCGGCACGACGCCCTGTCCGAGGACGCCCTGCAGCAGGCGCCGGAGGTGACCGACGCCGTCGCGGCCGCCCTCGTACCGGCCCGGGAACACCTGCTCACGGGGAAGGAGGCGCCCACTTGGGAGCCGGCGGACGAAACCCGCGCCCACTGGTTCGACACCCACCGCGCCATCGGAATCGTGGCCTCGCGCCAGGGCGTCAATGCCGAGGACGCCCTGGCGCTCATGCGCGCCCGGGCCTTCGGCACGGGGCGGACCCTGGCCGACATCACCGCCGACATCCTCGGCCATCCGCGTGAGGCGTCATAACGGCACCGGACGCGTCACCCACTGACCGGCCGGAACGACCACCGCCGCCCGTCCGCTTCGCGCGGAGCCGGGCGCCGAGTGGCGTAAGGGGACGGTGACCGCAGGGCCCAGCCGATCGTTGTGCGTCCCAGCATCCAACGCATCCAATGCAATCAATGCAACCAGCGCATCGAACCCGACCCGATGAATCCAGCGCATCAGACGGCGAAGAGGGCATCCTGTGAGCGGCACGCAGCGTGGTAACCGGACGGACCGGAGCGGCGGTCAGTGGGCGTACATCGGCTCGTTCACCTCGGGCGGCGGCCGCGGCATCACTGTCGCGGCCGTGGACCCGGTGACCGGAGCACTGGTGCCGGACTCAGCCATCGATCCGCTCGTGAACCCTTCATGTCTCACCCTCGCCCCGGACACCGGGGTGCTCTACGCGGTGAGCGAGACGGAACAGGGTGCGGTCGGTGCGTTCCGGCACGGCGACGAGGGCCTGACCGCTCTCGGCCCGGTCGTCGAGGTGGGTGCTTCCGGCCCCACCCACCTCAGCGTCGCCGGGAACCTGCTGCTGACCGCCAACTACACCTCGGGCAGCGTCGGCAGCCTGCGGGTGGCAGCCGACGGCAGCCCGGCGGGGCCCGCGACCGTCTTCGCGCACCGGGGTTCCGGTCCCGATGCCGACAGGCAGGAAGGTCCGCACGCCCATCAGGTGCTGCCCGACCCCAGCGGCCAGTGGGTGCTCAGCGTGGACCTGGGTACCGATTCGGTGCGGGTCTGCGCTCCGGACGGGGCCACCGGGGAGCTGCGGGGCCACGCCGAGACCGTGCTGCGTGCCGGGTCCGGGCCTCGTCATCTCGCCTTCCACCCGGACGGCGAGACGGTCTACGTACTGCACGAGCTGGAACCGCAGCTGACCGTCTGCCGCTGGGACCCGGCGTCCGGTCGTCTCGACCCCCTCTCGGAAATCGCGATCGGCTCCGACGGTGTTCCGGACGGCGTACGGCTCTACCCCTCGGTCGTCTGCGTCGCACCCCAGGGACGGTTCGTCTGGGCGGCGGTGCGCGGCAGCAACACGCTCCTCACGTTCTCCCTCGCCGACGGACCCGACAAGCCGCGGCTCACGGACAGCGTGGAGTGCGGTGGCAGCTGGCCGCGCGATCTCGTGTCCGATCCCACGGGGCGCCGCCTGTACGTCGCCAACGAGTGGTCCGGGGACGTGACGTGGTTCGACGTGGACCCGGAGAGCGGGCAACTGCGCCGCGCCGGCGCGGTGCCGGTGCCGGCCGCCGCCTGTGTGGTCTTCTCCCGATCCGCGACACGCGTGAAGTAAGGGGCGTACACAACTCGGTCGGCATCCTGCGCCCCGACGGCGTGCGGGCACAAGCAGTCGCGTGTGACGGGCACTGCGGGGCGCTCGGCCCCGCCGACCGCCCCTCACCCCCGCTCACAACGTGTCAGCTCTACACGATCGCGAGTCGCCTGTACAAGATCGCGAGCGACCCGCGGTGGGGCGGGCACGCGGAGAAGGACTTCGTCGAGAAGGCGGCGGCCATTTTCCCTGCGGGGCACAGGCTCCTCCTGGGCTCCCCGTCACCTGGGAGCCTCGTGAGCGGCCCGAGCGGTGTCTGCCGGTGCCGGTATCCGGGGGCGAGGTGAGTCAGGCTCCGTCCGAGTGGGTCGCGAACGCGGTGTGCAGGTCCTTCTCCGTGATCTGGTCCGGACGTCTGTGGACGACCCAGCGCCGGGCCGGGCCGTCCATGGGCATGATGGTCACGCTCGTCTCCGCCGACGAGCGGCCCGGTTCCGCCCTGTTCACGCCGGCGAACTCTCGGATCACCACGGCGATGTCGTCGTCGAGGCCGAGTAGTCGGCGGACGCGCTCCCGCAGTTCGGCGGCGTGCGGGGACAGCCGGGGAGGGCGGGGACCTGACTGCACGGTATTCCTCCTTGCGTTCACGAGGTCGCTCACCGGTGGGCCCGCGAGCGTGGGGGGGGCGGGGAAGGTTTCCGTCGTGTCAAGCAGGTGCGCACACGTAGAGCTTCATGCGCCGGTGGTCGTGGTCCACCTCGCACACCCGGCAGTCGACCACGCGCATTCCCGCAGCACCGACGAGGTCGAGTACCTGCTCCTCGTCGAGCACGGCCTTCGTCCAACTGCCGAGGTGCCGCTCGGTCATGCCGTCCGGCGCGACCGACTCGGCGTAGAAGTTCATCACCTGCGCGCGCTCGTCGGGGAAGTACCGGTGCGCGGAGATGACGAACTGCTGGGCGGAGGCCGTCGACGCGGGGACGACCGACAGGTCCTGGTTCTGCCGCAACAGCCTCTCGGGCTCCAGGAGCGCGTTGTCGAACACGAACCGGCCGTGCGGCGCCAGGTGTTCACGGGCCTTGGTGAAGACGGCGAGGCGGTCGGCCGCCGAGGCGAGCAGGCTCACGTTGTTGGCCGGCAACAGGACGAGGTCGAAGGTACGGCCGGCCGTGACAGCTCGCATGTCCTGCTGGAGCAGCTCCACCCTGTCGGCCACCCGCTGGTCCTCCGCGGACAGTTTGCGCCGGAACAGGGTGAGCATGTCGGTGGAACGGTCCACACCGACCACGCGGTGACCGGCCCGGGCCAGCGGCAGGGCGATCCGTCCGCTGCCACAGCCCAGCTCCAGGATGTCCTTCGGCCCGTCGGAGGTGAGCTCCCGTACCAGGGGAAAGTCCCAGACGTACTCCTGCGACAGGGCGTCGTAGAGCGCCGCGAAATAACCGGAGTACACGGGCAGGACGCGCGTGCGCGGCAGATTCATCGTCCGCAGCAGTTCGAACACGCCGAAGAAGCGGAGGCTCTCGGTCTGCGTCGTCCCGTCCGGTCCGACCACGGTGCTCACGGTGCTTCCTTCCGTCATGACGGTTGCCCCGGGATCGGCGATGCGGACGAACCCCGGGCGGCGGTGCGGCCGAGCACCCGGTGCGCCGTGAGCGCGCACCCGGCCATCAGCACGCCCGCCGCGGCGAAGGCGTAGCGGGGATCGTTGTGCAGGGCCTCGGTGAGCGCGCCCGCGAGCAGGACACCGAGCGGGTAGGCGATGACAGCGGCTGTCCGGGCCGCGCTCGTCACCCTGCCGATGAACTCGGGGGGGACGATTCGCAGCCGTAGCGCCCGGATGTGTACGGTGCACAGCACCGTCGCGAGCCCGACAGCCAGGTTGGCTGCCGCCAGCCAGGCGATACGCGTCGCCGTGGCGGCCAGCACCAGCGCGCAGCCGAGGGCCAGGACCGCCGCGGGGATGATTTTCAGGGAGTCCCATCGGCGGCCGGCCATCTCCGCCACCGCGGCCCCCGCGATCCCACCGACCGCTGCCGTGCAGACCACGAAGCTGACCGCCGACGAGCTGCCGTGCAGGGTCCGCGCGGCGAAGAAGACGATGAGCGCCTCGACCGCCACGGCGAAGTTGATGATCATCTGCAGGCCGGAGACGGACCGGATCAGACGGTGCGACCAGAGGTGGCGCAGCCCCTGTTTCAGGTCGGTGCGGACCGTCTCCCAGCTCAGGCCCACGGCCTGCGCCGTCCCACGCCGTCTCCCCGAGATGGCCACGACGGCGGCGATCGAGGCCGCGTACGAGACCGTATTGGCGAGCAGGCAGGCTTCGAGACCGACCAGAGCCGTCAGCAGACCGGCGAGGACCGGCCCCAGGAGGAGTCCCGTCTGGCTGCTCACCTCCAGACGTGAACTACCCGCCACCAGGTTGTCCTCGTCCAGGAGTTCCTGGACGAGGGCGGCGTGCGCCGTATCGAAGATGACCCCGAAGACGGCGGCCAGCACGGCCAGACCGAGTACGGACCAGATCTGACCCTGCCCCGTCCACACCAGCCAGGTCAGCAGGGCGAACAACGCGGCCCGCGCGCAGTCGCAGACCACCATGGTCCGCCGGACGTCGAGCCGGTCGACGAGGGGTCCCGCCAACAGCCCCGCCAGGGCGTAGGCGACGGGCTGGGGAGCCGCGGCGAGGGCGACCAGCACCGGTCCTCCGGAGTGGTCCAGGACCAGCAGCGGCAAGGCGAGCAGCGCGATGCCGTCCCCGAGTACGGACACGGTCTGCCCGCCCCACAGCAGCCGGAACGGCCGACCGCGGACCGTGGCCTCTCCGCGCGGTGCCGGGTGCCCGCTCGCCGTCTTCGACAAGCTCGTCACCGGGCGCCCTCGACGTGCCAGCCGACCCGCTGCAGGACGGCGGCGTCCCCGTGCGCGTAGTGCTCACGGACACCGTCGAGGAAGCTCCAGGTGAGCTGGGGAATGAGCGCCGCGGCGGCGATCGACTCCTCCCCAACGGCGTGCTCGGCCAGCAGGCCGAGCATCGTGGCCACGTCGTCGGCGTGGCCCAGCTCGCTGTCCTCGGCGTCGTGCCGGCGCATGACGTCCAGCAGCGGGGCGGCGTCGCTCAGCCGCTCGGCCACCCGCCGGTAGAAGGACACATGCCGTTCCGCCACGCCGGACTCGCCCGCGCCGAGGGTCAGCTGCAGGAAGGCGACCGCCAGGACGTACGCCTTCCAGTCGCGTTGCGCCAGCCCCCGCAGCGCCCCGACGAACGCGCGGGTGGTGGGCAGCGGACGCATGCGGTCCACCGGGAGGTGCGCGTAGTGGTGGGCCCGCCCCTCTTCGATGCCCTTGCGGAACATCGCGCCGTGGTCGAACTCCTCCTCCAGGTGGCGGACCAGCTCCAGGCGCAGCCGCGGATCCGGGCAGGAGGCGACGGCGGCGCCGCAGTGCTGCCAGATGGCGGCCACATAGTGCTGGTTCTCGACGAGCCAGCCGTACACAAGGGCATAGGTCGGGCGTTCCCTCATGTCGTCCCACAGGCTGTGGCCGTCGATGGCGCGCATCCAGCCGCGCACCAGGGACTCCAGTGCGTCCGCGTCAGCCGGCCTGCCGACCGGTTCCGTCAGCCGCGCCGTGAGCTCCGCGGCGGCCTTTTCGGGGGACCCTTCGGGGGCCGCGCCCTTCCGCATCTGCGCGGGGGTGCTGCCGGGGCGGAAGGCGTACGCCTCGGCCAGCGCGGTGCGCAGCGCCTCGCCCCCGCTGTCGGAGCCGTGCGTCACGATGTCGTACACCGTGGCCGGCCATACCGGCAGACCGTCGGTCTCCCCGCCCAGGCGCGGTCGTGACAGGCCCGGGCCCGGCGTCAGAACAGGCAGACGGGCGACGAGCTCGCCCTGCGGCCCCTGGGCCAGGGAGTCGATCCAGCGCACGATCATCTCGGCGACGGTGGTGACCTCGTTGAGCATGTCCGCGACGTGTTCGGCCGGGATCACGACCGCGGCTTCCAACGCGTGGCGCCAGTTGGAGCCGTGCCCCAGCCCGAGATCGGTCTTCACATGTTCGAAGATGGCCTCGACGGCCTCGGGCGCGAGCTGGTCACTGGCGGCCAGGTGGTCGTGCCAGCCGACCACCGCGTCGCGGTTGCCGGCGGTGAACTCCAGCAGTCCGGAACATATCGCGGCCGTCAGGGGACCGGATTCGGCCACCGTCCGCATCAGGTGGATCCACTCGACCGTGGCCGGCGCGGGGCGGGTGGCGCGGACCAGGTCCCGGTCGCAGCCCAGTTCCGCCAGCGCGTTCTCGAAGAAGGTGTCGTGGTCCGCCTCCTCGACGACGTGGCGGGCCTGAAGCTCGATGAGCCTGGCGGGCCGCGGTCCACAGCCGACCCCACTGGCCATGCGGAACGGCGCGGCGGACAGATAGTGCCGGGTCTCCAGCAGGTAGGCCCGGATGAACCGGCCGTCGCCGTCCTTGCGGACCTTCCGCCACACCGGGTGC
Organism: Streptomyces sp. NPDC006368; assembly: GCF_040612535.1. Classification (NCBI taxonomy): domain Bacteria; kingdom Bacillati; phylum Actinomycetota; class Actinomycetes; order Kitasatosporales; family Streptomycetaceae; genus Streptomyces; species Streptomyces sp. NPDC006368. The sequence continues at coordinate 536 of NZ_JBEXQK010000014.1, read as the reverse complement.
GAGTACACGTACTCCAGGCACGCCTCGTACTGCCGCTGGACCAGCTCCTCCACCTGCGCGGCGGTCAGGCAGTCACCGGGGGCGCCCACCACGAGGCTCGACCGGACCTTGTCGAAGAAGGCGGAGTTGCCGGCGGCTTCGAGTCTCGCCTCGACCCTGTCCAGCAGCAGCACCGGACGCCCGTCCGACGTGCTCCGTCCCAGCAGGGGAACAGTTCGTCGCAACCTCATGATTCTCCGTAGGTGTTGGATTCCGCTGCCTGCGCACGAGGGGGGTGGTGGCGGAGGGCCGGAAGCCTTCCGCCACCACCGGTGGGTTGGGCCCGGATTACTCGACCACACCCGGGCGGATACCGTCGGCGGCCTCTTCAGTGCGCACGACGATGTCCTCGAGTTCCTGCATCTCCTCAACGGTGAGCTCCATGTGCTGTCCCTCCTCTCGGTTCCTCTCGGGTCTTTCGACGGCGTGGCCGGCCGGGCCGCCGGGGCCCGGCCCCGGCCCCAGCGTTATTTAAAACCTTAGAACAAACCTAACAA
>NZ_JBEXQK010000013.1:0-144904 GCF_040612535.1 Streptomyces sp. NPDC006368 | reverse complement strand
CGCGCGACAGGTTCATGATGCGGCCGATCTGCGCGGCCTCGTCCGGCGACACCCGCTGCACGCCGACGAGCCCGGAATTCCGGTCCGCACGGCTCAGCCGTTGAATTCTTGTCGTGACGGCGGGGTCAGACGGTCTCGGGCAGTTCCTCGAGGCCCTCGGAGACCAGCTTCGCCAGGCGGTCCAGGGCGGCGTCCGCGCCCTCCGCGTCCGAAGCGAGCACGATCTCCTCGCCGCCCTGCGCGCCCAGGCCGAGCACCGCGAGCATCGACGCGGCGTTCACCGGGTTGCCATCGGCCTTGGCGATCGTCACGGGGACGCCGGAGGCCGTGGCGGCACGGACGAAGATGGAGGCGGGGCGGGCGTGCAGGCCCTCGGCCCAGCCGACGTTGACGCGGCGCTCTGCCATGGTGTTGCCCTTCGAGTCCGGGGGTTGTCTAGACCAGTCTCCCATAGTGCGCGGAGTGCTCGGGGACTCCCGGCCGTGCCTCGTCCACAGGCCCTCCGCGACCGGTGCCCCGCACCGTACCCTGGCCCCATGCGGACCCCGTCGGATCAGCCGGAGCATGACTACCCCGACCACTGGGAAGCCGACGTCGTGCTGCGCGACGGCGGCACCGCGCGGATCAGGCCCATCACCCCGGACGACGCGGAGCGGCTGGTCAGCTTCTACGAACAGGTCTCCGACGAGTCGAAGTACTACCGGTTCTTCGCACCCTACCCCCGGCTCTCCGCCAAGGACGTGCACCGCTTCACCCACCACGACTACGTGGACCGGGTGGGCCTCGCGGCGACGGTGGGCGGCGAGTTCATCGCCACCGTCCGCTACGACCGGATCAACGACCAGGGGCATCCCGCGAGCGCCCCCGCCGACGAGGCGGAGGTCGCCTTCCTCGTCCAGGACGCCCACCAGGGCAGGGGTGTCGCCTCCGCGCTCCTGGAGCACATCGCGGCCGTGGCGCGGGAGCGGGACATCCGGCGGTTCGCGGCCGAGGTGCTGCCCGCCAACAACAAAATGATCAAGGTCTTCACGGACGCCGGGTACACCCAGAAGCGCAGCTTCGAGGACGGCGCCGTACGCCTCCACCTCGACCTCGAGCCCACCGACCGGTCGCTCGCCGTCCAGCGCGCGCGGGAACAGCGCGCCGAGGCCCGCTCCGTACAGCGGCTCCTGGCCCCCGGCTCCGTCGCCGTCATCGGCGCCGGCCGCGCCCCCGGCGGCGTCGGCCGCACGGTCCTGCGCAACCTCCTCGACGCCGGCTTCGGCGGCCGCGCGTACGCCGTGAACCGCGCCCTGCCCCAGGGGCGGAGCACCATGGACGGGGTGCCCGCCTTCCGCTCGGTCGCCGACATCGGCGAACCCGTCGACCTCGGGATCGTCACCGTCCCCGCCGACCGGGTGGAGGAGGTCGTCGCCGACTGCGGCGCGCACGGCGTCCAGGGGCTGGTCGTCCTCTCCGCCGGGTACGCCGAGCAGGGCGCCGAAGGACGGGAGCGCCAGCGCGAGCTCGTCCGCCAGGCCCGCTCGTACGGCATGCGCATCATCGGCCCCAACGCCTTCGGCGTCATCAACACCGCCCCCGGCGTCCGCCTGAACGCCTCCCTCGCGCCGCACCCCCCGGCACAGGGGCGGATCGGCCTGTTCACCCAGTCCGGCGCGATCGGCATCGCCCTGCTCTCCGGACTGCACCGGCGCGGGGCGGGCCTGTCGTCGTTCGTGTCGGCCGGCAACCGTGCGGACGTGTCGGGCAACGACATCCTGCAGTACTGGTACGACGACCCCGACACGGACGTCGTCCTGATGTACCTCGAGTCGATCGGCAACCCGAGCAAGTTCACCCGGCTCGCACGCCGCACGGCGGCGGTCAAGCCCGTGGTCGTCGTCCAGGGCGCGCGCCACAGCGGCAGCGCCCCGCCGGGCCACGCCGTGCCGGTCACCCGCATCCCCTACGCCACCGTGTCGGCCCTCCTGCGCCAGGCGGGCGTCATCCGCGTCGACACGGTCACCGAGCTGGTCGACGCGGGCCTCCTGCTGGCCGGGCAACCGCTCCCGGCCGGCCCGCGCGTGGCGATCCTCGGCAACTCCGAGTCGCTCGGGCTGCTGACGTACGACGCGTGCCTGACCGAGGGCCTGCGCCCGCTGCGCCCGCTCGATCTGACGACCGCCGCCACACCGCAGGACTTCCGCGCGGCCCTGTCCGAAGCCCTCCGGGACGACGCGTGCGACGCGGTCGTGGTGACCGCGATCCCCTGGGTCGGCGAGAACGGAGTGACCGAGTCGGGCGACGGCGAGGTGCTGGCGGACGCCCTGCGCGCCGCCTCCGCCACGACCCCGGCGAAGCCGGTCCTCGTGGTCCACGTCGAAATGGGCGCCCTCGCGGACGCCCTGGCCGCCGCCGCGAGCACCGCGCCGCAACCGGCCGCCGCGAGCACCGCGCCGCAACCGGCCGGCACGGTCGCGGACCCGGCCGCCGCGAGCACGGCGCCACCACGCCAGGCCGTCCCCGCGGACGGGCCACACGGGACTCCGGCCGACCCGTCCGCAGCTCCGGCCACCCCACCCCCCGCCCCGTCCGCACCCGACCCGTCACCGGGGACCGACAACACCCGCATCCCCGCCTACCCCGCCGCCGAGCGGGCCGCCCGCGCGCTCGCCGAGGCCGTGCGGTACGCGCAGTGGCGGCGGCAGGCCGCCGAGCCGGGGCGGGTGCCCCACTACGAAGGCATCGACGAGGACGGCGCGGCCGAGCAGATGAAGCGGGCCCTCGGCGGAGACGGGGGCGGAGGCCGGACCGTGGGGGAGCGGGGCATCACCCTGGACACCGAGGCCGCCCGCGACCTGCTCGGGCGGTACGGCATCGACGTACGACCCGCTCTCCTCGCGCCCACCCCGGACGCCGCCGTCCGCGCCGCCGGCAGCCTCGGCTACCCCGTCGCGCTCAAGACGACCGCCCCGCACCTGCGCCACCGCCCCGACCTCGGCGGCGTACGCCTCGACCTCGCCACCGAACAGCAGCTGCGCGCCGCGTACGCCGAGCTGACCGAGGCCCTCGGCAAGCCGGAGGAGCTCCAGCCGGTCATCCAGGCCATGGCGCCGCGCGGCGTGGACACCGTCGTCCGCGCCGCCATCGACCCCGGCGTCGGCGCCGTGCTGTCCTTCGGCCTCGCCGGCGCCCCCTCCGAGCTGCTCGGCGACACCGCCCACCGGCTCGTCCCGGCGACCGACCGGGACGTCGCCGAGCAGATCCGCTCCATCCGCACCGCGCCGCTCCTCTTCGGCTGGCGCGGCTCGGACCCCGTGGACACCGCCGCTCTCGAAGAGCTGCTGCTCCGGGTGTCGCGGCTGGTCGACGACCATCCGGAGATCGTCACCGTCGTGCTTGAGCCGGTCGTCGTCGCGTCGCGCGGCCTGAGCGTCCTCGGCGCGACCGTCCGGCTCGCCCCGCCCCCCGCCCGCACCGATCTCGGGCCACGGCGGCTCCCCAGTTACTGAGGGGGCAGCCGTGCCCGACCGGCCCCGTAGGATGGAGCCCATGGCGAAGACCGGTACGACGACCCAGGGGCTGCGCGCGGCGATCGAGCGCAGCGGCTACTACCCGGCCCTCGTGGCCGAGGCGGTGGAGGCCGCCGTCGGCGGGGAGCCGATCGCGTCGTACTTGGTCCACCAGGAGACCACCTTCGACGCCAATGAGGTGCGCCGTCACGTCACCGTCCTGGTCCTGACGGCCACGCGGTTCATCGTCAGCCACACCGACGAGCAGAACGCCGACACCAGCTCCCCCACTCCGTACGCGACCACCTCCACCGAGTCGGTCAAGCTGGGCCGGATCTCCTCCGTGGTCCTCAGCCGGGTCGTCGCCAACCCCGAGTCGTACACCCCCGGCACGCTGCCGCGCGAGGTCGTGCTGAACATCGGCTGGGGCGCGGTCTCCCGTATCGACCTGGAGCCCGCCGCCTGCGGCGACCCGAACTGCGAGGCCGACCACGGCTACACCGGCAGCTCCACCGCCGACGACCTGAGCCTGCGCGTCAGCGAGGCCGGCGACGGCCCCGAGACGGTCCGCCAGGCCCTGGCCTTCGCACAGGCGCTGTCCGAAGCCACCGCGGCCACCCGCTGATGGCGCAGCCCACCGCGGCGGCCGCCGCCTGGCCCGACGACCCCGTCCCGCTCGCCCTCGACACCGCGCCCGTCCCCGAGTACGGCTCCGGCTCCCTCGCCGACCTGCTGCCGACGATCGGCGCGGCACAGGGCGTACCGGGCTGCGAGCACCGCATCACGGAGCTGGAGCCCGCCGACCGGAACTGCGTGTTCCTGATCGACGGCCTCGGCTGGGAGCAGCTCAAGGCCCACCCGGACGAGGCGCCCTACCTCACCTCGCTGCTCACCACCTCGCGCGGCGGCACGGGCCGGCCCCTGACGGCCGGGTTCCCCGCCACCACCGCCACCTCGCTGGCCTCCGTCGGTACGGGACTCCCGCCCGGCGCCCACGGCCTGCCCGGCTACACCGTGCTCGACCCGGACAACGGCGCGCTGATGAACCAGCTGCGCTGGCGGCCCTGGACGCCGCCGCACGTCTGGCAGCCGTACCCCACGATCTTCCAGCTCGCCGACGCGGCCGGCGTCCACACCGCGCAGGTCTCCTCCCCGGCGTTCCAGGACACCCCGCTGACCAAGGTCGCGCTCTCCGGCGGAACGTTCCACGGGCGGCTCTCCGGTGACGAGCGCATGGACTTCGCCGCCGAGCAGCTGGCCGCAGGCGACCGGTCGCTGGTTTACACGTACTACAGCGAGCTGGACGGCAGCGGCCACCGCCACGGCGTCGACTCCGACTCCTGGCGCGGCCAGCTGATGTGCGTCGACCGGCTCGTCCAGCGCCTGGCCGAGCAGCTGCCGCCGCGCGCCGCGCTGTACGTGACGGCCGACCACGGCATGGTCGACATCCCGTTCGACGAGCAGTCGCGCATCGACTTCGACGAGGACTGGGAGCTGCGCGCCGGAGTCGCCCTGCTGGGCGGTGAGGGCAGGGCCCGCCACGTCTACGCGGTGCGGGGCGCCGAGGCCGACGTGCTGGCCTGCTGGCGTGAGGTGCTCGGCGAGCAGTTCTGGGTGGCGAGCCGCGACGAGGCGATCGCCGCGGGCTGGTTCGGACCTCGGATCGACGAGCGGGTGTACGGCCGGATCGGTGACGTCGTCGCCGCCGCGCACGCCGACGTCGTGATCACCGCCTCCGTCAACGAGCCGCACGAGTCGGCGATGGCGGGCGTGCACGGCTCGATGACCCCGGCCGAGCAGCTCGTCCCGCTCCTCGAAGTACGTTCGTAACCCCCGCCGGACCCACCTGACCCGAAAGGTCGTCACTTCGCCATGCCCGAGCTGGTGTTCTTCTCCGGAACGATGGACTGCGGAAAGAGCACCCTCGCTCTGCAGATCGAGCACAACCGCTCCGCCCGCGGCCTCCAGGGGATGATCTTCACGCGTGACGACCGCGCGGGTGCGGGCAAGCTGTCCTCGCGCCTGGGTCTGGTCACGGACGCCGTCGAGGCCGCCGAGGGCTTCGACTTCTACGCGTACCTCGTGAGCCACCTCTCCAAGGGCGGGCGCTGCGACTATGTGATCGTGGACGAGGCGCAGTTCCTCGCCGCCGAGCAGATCGACCAGCTCGCCCGCGTCGTCGACGACCTCGACCTCGACGTCTTCGCCTTCGGCATCACCACCGACTTCCGCTCCAAGCTCTTCCCCGGCTCCCAGCGGCTGGTCGAGCTGGCCGACCGCATGGAGCGGCTTCAGGTCGAGGCGCTGTGCTGGTGCGGTGCGCGCGCCACGCACAACGCGCGCACCGTCGGCGGCGAGATGGTCGTCGAGGGGGCCCAGGTCGTCGTCGGTGACGTCAACGCCGGGGACGAGATCGGGTACGAGGTGCTGTGCCGGCGCCACCACCGGCGCCGTATGACGGCCGCCACCGCGCACGCGGCGGCGCTGTCCCCGGACGTCCTGCCGGTGGCAGAGGAGATCAGCGACCGGTCGAGGACCGTACGATCGTGAAGACCGCGCCCTCCGGGTCCGCGACCGTCGCGAGCCGCCCGGCGGGGTCGTCGCGGGGCGGCTCCAGGACCTGACCGCCCAGCTCGGTGACGAGTCGCGCGGACTCGTCGGTGTCCGCCACCCGGAACCAGGTCATCCAGTGCGCGCCCCGGTCGCGCGGCAGGGCGGCGCCGACGCCGTGCAGCGAGGCCACCGCACGGTCGCCCACCCTCAGGGTCACCAGGTCGAGATCGGCCGAGACCAGCGGGTCCAGCTCGTAACCGAACACCGTCTTGTAGAACTTGCTGACGGCTTCCGTCTCCTGCGTCAGCAGCTCGTGCCACGCGGGGGTGCCGTGCGTGCCCGCCACGGCCGTACCGAGGTGCGCGGCGGCCTGCCAGACGCCGAAGACGGCGCCCGTCGGGTCGGAGCAGATCACCATGCGACCGGCGTGGGCGGCGTCCAGCGGGCCGACGGCGACCGTGCCGCCGCTGCACCGGATCGATTCCGCCGTCTCGTCGGCGTCGTCGGACGCCAGGTACGGAGTCCAGGCGACCGGCAGGCTCCGCTCGCCCGGCAGCCGCCCGATGCCGGCGACCTCCCGGTCGTCCATCAGCCCGCGCACGTACGGGCCGAGCTGGTGCGGCCCCGGTCTGAACCGCCAGCCGAACAGCGCCCCGTAGAACTCCTGCGTCGCGTCAAGGTCGTGCACCATCAGGCTCACCCAGCAGGGTGTACCGGGTTTGCGGCGAGCCGCCTCGGTCATCGTCACTCTCTCCTCGGACCATCGTGGTGGCCGTGCGGGGGGACCGGGCGTGAGCGCCGTTCGTGACAGGCCTTCACGCCTTGACAGATGCTCGCACCACTGGCCGCGTGGCGCGCTCGGGCCGCGCCGGGATATGGCGCGATCCCGCAGGAGGCTGCCCGAATTCTCGTCGGCCATCCGCGCTGTGACGGTCACCGGCGCCGGGGCCTGAGCGAGGATGGCTCGTATGAACCCCATCATCTCCGCAGCCGAACTGGCGACCGAGCTCGCCGGGCCCCGCCCCCCGGTCCTCCTGGACGTCCGCTACACGCTCGGCGGCCCGCCCGGGCGTCCTGAGTACGAGGCGGGACACATCCCGGGTGCGGTCTACGTCGACCTCGACACGGAACTGGCGGGCACGCCCGGTCCGGGAGGCCGCGGCGGCCGCCATCCGCTGCCGGACGTGGCGGAGTTCGGCGCCGTGATGCGCCGCGCCGGTGTCTCCGCGTCCTCGCCGGTGGTGGCGTACGACGGCTCCCAGGGGTGGGCGGCGGCCCGGGCCTGGTGGCTGCTGCGCTGGACGGGGCACACGGACGTACGGGTGCTGGACGGCGGCCTGGCGGCCTGGCAAGGGGAGCTGTCGACCGCGACGCCCACGCCGGCCGTCGGGGACTTCAGGCCCCGGCCGGGCTCGCTGCCGCTGCTGGACGCGGACGGTGCGGCTGCCCTCGCGGGCACGGGCCTGCTGCTGGACGCCCGGGCGGCGGAGCGGTACCGGGGGGACGTGGAACCGATCGACCGGGTGGGCGGCCACATCCCGGGCGCGGTGTCGGCCCCGACCATGGAGAACGTCGACGAGGAGGGCCGCTTCCTGCCCGCCGAGGCCCTCGCGGCCCGCTTCAAGACCCTCGGCGCGACCGACGCGCCACAGGTCGGCGTCTACTGCGGCTCGGGCGTCTCGGCGGCCCAGGAGATCCTCGCGCTCGAAATCGCCGGCATCCGGGCGGCCCTCTACGCGGGCTCCTGGTCCGACTGGTCGAGCGACCCCAACCGCGCCATCACCAAGGGCCCCACGAGGGGCTGACGGCCGGTTCGGCGGAGGCGGGGAGGCCCCGCCTCCCCGCTGGTCCTACTCCTGCTTCTTGCGGCGCGTCCCGAAGACGATCTCGTCCCAGCTCGGCACCGCCGCCCGGCGCCCCGGGCGGACGCCGTCCGCCTCCGCCTGGCGGTCCGTGGTGCCGGTGAGCCGGTCGCGGTGACCGCTCACCGCGCGCGGCATCAGCACATCCGCGTACGCCGAGCCGGCGCCCGCCGAGGCGGCCGGGGCCGGAGGCTCCTCCGCGTCCGGTTCCAGGTCGGGATCGGTCGCGGACGGGTCCGCCGAGGCCGCGCGCTCGGGCACCACCATGTCGCCCCGGAAGCTCGGCACCGCCTCCAGCAGGCTGGTCAGCGAGTCCCGCTCGGACGCCTCCTCGGGCTCCGGAGCCGGCGGGGGCGCCGGGGTCCGGTCCAGCGGCCGGTCACGCGGCAGCCGCGCGATCCGCGGTACGAACGGGAAGCTGGGCTCCTGGACCGCGACCGCGTCGTCGGACTCACCGATCAGCGCGCGCGCCTCGTCGTCCACCGCCTGGACCAGCCGCCTGGGCGGGTCGTAGGTCCAGCTCGCCGAGTGCACCTCGCCCGCGACCCGGTAGACCAGCAGCACCTCCCAGGTGCCGTCGTCCCGGCGCCACGAGTCCCACATCGTGGTGTCCTTGTCGGCGCCGCGCAGCAGCAACCGCTCCTGCACCGCCTCGCCGAGCTGGGGTCCGGTGTTCTCACCGGGTCGCCGTACGGGGGTCTTGCGGGCCCGCTCGGCCATGAAGGCGCGCTCCGCGAGCACGGGCCCCTCGAAGCGGCGTACCCGCTCGACGGGGATGCCGGCGAGCTGCGCGACCTCCTCCGCGGAGGCACCCGCGCGTATACGCGCCTGGATGTCGCGGGGGCGGAGGTGGCTCTCCACCTCGATCTCGATCTGGCCGAGACGGGCACGGTCGTTGCGCACGGCGGCGCGCAGCCGCTCGTCGATCGGAAGCGTGTACTCCGTGTTGTCGGCAGCCTTCAGCACCAGTCGTGTGCCGTCGTTGGAGACGGCCACGACACGCAGTTCGGGCATGGGGACCTCCCGGGTGGTGCCTGCCGACGTCACCTGCGTCGCCGCTTCCGCTAGTCGAGTGTGGCCTGCCCGGGTGCAGCCTGCCACAACCTTGCCGAGTTGCCCGGCGTGTCGGGCATGGGCCCTGGTACGCCGTTATGGCACGGTTACCTATTCGCAACGCAGGGTGACCGAGGTGGTCACTCTGCGCAGCGGGCATCCGTGCGGTGCCGCGGCGCCGCCGGATCGAGTGCCATGTCCGGCCCCCTCCCGTTGGTCCCGGACACCCAAGAAGGACCGGGGCCCAGGGTTCGTCACAGTACTCCATTCGGGCCACCTGGGTGGACCGGCACGCCGTCCAAGGTGCCCCCGAACACGCCGGTTGAATCCTCGTCGGTATTCCCGTACGTGGCATCCTTCACAGAATCGGCAGAAACGGAACTATTCGCTTCGCCCAAAGGTCCCTTCTCCTCGCACGTACGAGCAGATGGGTCGCCAAGGGGGCGAAATGGAACAGAGGTCGGACAAGCCGAAGCGGCTGGATCTGAACGCCGCACAGGTCGCGGGCAGCGCGGTCGCCGCCGTCGTGGCCGCCAAACTCGCCTCCAACATGGGGGTGTACGGAACCGTCCTCGGTGCCGGTGTCATCAGCGTCATCGCCACGTGCGGGGGTTCGGTGTTCCAGCATGTGTTCAGGACCACGGGGGAGCGGGTACGCGATGTGACGGTGCCGGCCCGGGTGCCCCGGCCGAGGACCCGCCACGCGCGCGTGGCGCGCGGGGAGTTCGGCGAGCCGGGCGGGCCGGCGGACTTCGGCGCGCCCACGACGTACGGCACGCGGGTGCGCGGGCGAAGGCGTTCGGCGGTCGGGGCGGCGCTGGTCTTCGTCCTGGCGATGGCCGGCATCACCTCGTACGAACTGATATCCGGTCATGACTTCGGTGGCGGCGAGGGCACGACCATCAGCTCGGTCGTACGCGGCGGCGACGAGGCGCACCGGCCGGCCACCACACCGCCCCCTGCTTCCGAGGACGGCGGCGATCCGAAGGGGGACCAGGAGCGGAGCCCGGAGGAGCAGCCGGAGCCAGGGACCGGCTCCCCGACCCCGCCCCCGTCCACGACGAACCCCTCCCCGTCCGGTCCGTCCGTGTCCCCGCCCGCACCGACGCCGTCCGCACCGGCGCCGCCCCCGTCCTCCGCTCCCGAGAGCCCGGCGCCCGAGGCCCCGACCCCTACGGTCCCGGCTCCGGAGGCGACGGCCGGATGACCCGTCAGTCGCCCAGCACCCGCCGCAGATGGTCGTTGCCGAACAGCCGGTCCGGGTCCAGCCGGTCCCGCAGCGCCGTGAACTCGCCGAACCGCGGGTAGGCCTCCGCCAGGTACGCCGCGTCCCGCGTGTGCACCTTGCCCCAGTGCGGCCGGCCCCCGTGCGCCGTCATGATCCGCTCAGCCGCGGTGAAGTACCGCCGGTACGGCGTGCCCCGGTACATGTGCACCGCGATGTACGCGGTGTCCCGGCCCGACGCCGTCGACAGCGTGATGTCGTCCGCGGGCGCCGTGCGCACCTCCACCGGGAAACTCACCCGCAGCGGCGACCGCTCCACCATCGCCTTGAGCTCCCGCAGGGCGCCGACGGCCGCCTCCCTCGGCAGCGCGTACTCCATCTCCATGAACCGCACCCGGCGCGGGCTGGTGAAGACCTTGTACGGGATGTCCGTGTACGTACGGGCCGACAGCGCCCGGCTGGAGACCCGGGCGATCGCCGGAACGGCCGCGGGCACCGCCCGGCCCACCGAGTTCACCACCTGGAACAGTCCGTTCGACAGAAACTCGTCCTCGATCCAGCCGCCGAACCGCCCGGGCGGGGCCGCCGGGCCCGCGCTGCGGTTGTTGCGCTTGGTGGTGCAGTTGCCGGTGTGCGGGAACCAGTAGAACTCGAAGTGCTCGTTCTCCGCGTGCAGCGCGTCGAACTCCGATGTGACCCGGTCGAAGGTCATCGGCTCCTCGCGCGCGGTGAGCAGGAAGATCGGTTCCACGGCGAAGGTGAGGGCGGACACCACACCCAGCGCGCCGAGCCCGATCCGGGCCGCGGCGAAGATCTCGGGGTTCTCCTTCTCGGAGCAGGTCAGCACCCGGCCGTCCGCCGTGACCAGCTCCAACTCCCTGATCTGGGCGGCGATCGACGCCGAGTCACGGCCCGTCCCGTGCGTACCGGTGCTGGTCGCGCCCGCGACCGTCTGCTCCATGATGTCGCCCATGTTCGTGAGCGACAGGCCCTCCCGGGCCAGGGCCACGTTCAGCCGCTTCAGCGGCGTGCCCGACTCCACCGTCACGGTCATCCCGCGCCGGTCGATCCGCCGGATCCCGGTGAGCAGATCGGGCCGGATCAGCAACCCGTCGGTGGCGGCGATGGCCGTGAACGAGTGGCCCGTACCGACGGTCTTGACCCGCAGCCCGTCCTCGGCCGCACCCCTCACCGCGTCCGCCAACTCCCGCACCGACGCCGGACGCGCCTCCCGCACGGGCCTGACGGCTACGTTCCCCGCCCAGTTACGCCACGTGCCCCTGCCGCTCCGGCTGTTCAGACCCTTCAGAGTCCCGCTCACGCTGCCCCTCCCGCGTCGGCACCGGCCTGCGCAGCCGGCGGTAGCCCAGGAACGCCACCACGGCCGCCAGCACCCCCGATACGCCGGGCACCGCGTACCCCGCCGCCGCTCCGTGCGCGTCGACGACCCAGCCGGCGGCCGAGGAGCCGAGCGCCACGCCGACCGCGAGCCCGGTACCCGTCCAGGACATGCCCTCGGTCAGTTTGGTGCGCGGTACGTGCGCTTCGACGAGGGCCATGGTCGTCACCATCGTCGGTGCGATGGCAAGGCCCGCGACGAAAAGCGCCACGGCCAGGACAGGCAGGCTCCCGGCCAGTTGGAGGGGGATCATACTCACGGCCATCGCGCAGACACCCAGCAGCCATCGGCGGGACGGCTCGCCCTTGAGGTGCAGCAGCCCGAAGACCGCGCCCGCCAGACAGGACCCCAGCGCGTACACCGCCAGCACCAGGCTGGCCGCCGCCTTGTGGCCCTCCTCCTCGGCGAAGGCCACCGTCACCACGTCCACGGCGCCGAAGATCGCACCGGTGGCGACGAAGGCCGCCACCAGCACCTGCAGGCCGGGCGAGCGCAGCGCGCTGCCGCCGGTGTGCTGCTCGACGGGGTGGGGCTTCGGCTCGGTCGCGCGCTGCGCGGTCAGCCACCAGACCCCCACCAGCAGGAACCCGGCGGCGAGCAGCGGCCCGGCCTCCGGGAACCAGATGGTCGACAGCCCGATCGACACGATGGGGCCGAAGATGAAGCACACCTCGTCGATGATCGACTCGAAGGAGTACGCGGTGTGCAGCTCACGCGGTGAGCCCCGGTAGATCGACGCCCAGCGGGCACGGGTCATCGCCCCAATGCTCGGCACGGCCCCGGCGGCGGCGGTGAAGACGAACATCGTCCAGTCGGGCAGGCGCTGCTGGGCACAGATCAGCAGACCCGCCACCGCCACGACCGTGCTCAGCGTCGCCGGGCGCAGCACCCGGCGCTGCCCGTACCGGTCGACGAGCCGGGAGATCTGCGGGCCGAGCACGGCGGCGGAGATCGCGAGGGTCGCGGAGAGCGCGCCGGCCAGGCCGTACCGGCCGGTGAGCTGGGAGACCATCGTGACGATGCCGATGCCCATCATGGCCAGCGGCATCCGGCCGAGGAAGCCCGCGGCGGAGAACCCCACGGTGCCGGGGGCGGCGAAGAGCGCGCGGTAGGGACTGGGCAAGGGGTACTCCGGCCGGTGAGGCGTGCGCGCGGGGCGCGAGGGCGTCGAGGGTCTGCTTGCGGCCTACGCGCTTCCGGCGGGCACGCGGCGTACGGGTCGGCGTACGTGCGTCCGCGTCCGCGTAAGGCGTATGGGCAGCCTTCACAGGTTACGTCCGAATGGATGACCGTGCACGGCGGTTTTCCGGCTGTCGGACCCGGGTGGCAGGATCGACACCATGTCCGATCAGCGCGATCCTGCCCCCTACGACGCCCTGCTGCTGCTCTCCTTCGGCGGCCCCGAGGGCCCCGACGACGTGGTCCCGTTCCTGGAGAACGTGACGCGGGGCCGTGGCATCCCCAAGGAGCGGCTCAAGGAAGTGGGGCAGCACTACTTCCTCTTCGGCGGCGTCAGCCCGATCAACGACCAGAACCGCGCGCTGCTCGCCGCGCTGCGCGAGGACTTCGAGGACGCGGGCCTCGACCTCCCGGTCCACTGGGGCAACCGCAACTGGGCGCCGTACCTCACCGACACCCTGCGCGAGATGGTCCAGGAGGGCCACCGCCGCATCGCCGTCCTCGCCACCAGCGCCTACGCCTCGTACTCCGGCTGCCGCCAGTACCGGGAGAACCTGGCGGACGCCCTGGCCACCCTGGAGGAAGAGGGCCTGCCGCTGCCGCGGATCGACAAGCTCCGCCACTACTTCAACCACCCCGGCTTCGTACGGCCCATGGTCGACGGGGTCCTGGCGTCGCTGTCCGAGCTGGACGAGTCCGTCCGCGCGGGCGCGCACCTCGCCTTCACCACCCACTCCATCCCCGGTGCCGCCGCCGACAGCTCCGGCCCGGTGGAGGAGCACGGCGAGGGCGGCGCGTATGTGAGGCAGCACCTGGACGTCGCCCGGCTCATCGCCGACGCCGTACGGGACGAGACGGGGATCGAGCACCCCTGGCAGCTGGTCTACCAGTCGCGCAGCGGAGCCCCGCACATCCCGTGGCTGGAGCCGGACATCTGCGACCACCTGGAGGCCCTCCACGGTGCCGGGGCGCCGGCGGTCGTGATGGTCCCGATCGGGTTCGTCTCGGACCACATGGAGGTCCTGTACGACCTGGACACCGAGGCGACCGCGAAGGCGGCCGAGCTGGGTCTGCCGGTACGCAGGTCGGCCACCGTGGGCGCCGACCCCCGGTTCGCCGCCGCCGTCCGCGACCTCGTCCTCGAGCGCGCGGCGGCCGAGCGGGGCACAGTGGTGGAGCGGTGCGCGCTGGGCGCCCTGGGGCCTTCGCACGACCTCTGCCCCGTCGGGTGCTGCCCGGCCAGGACCGAGCGGCCCGCGGCGGCGGGCGCCGACAGCCCGTACGCCTGAGGAGGCGCTGTGACAGGGGACGCTGTGACGAGCGACGTGGACACCGACGGCCCGCTCCTGGACGACCTTTTGGGCCTGGCCCTGGAGGCCGGGCGCCGGGCCGGGGCGCTGCTGCGCGACGGCCGCCCGGCCGATCTCGGGGTGGCGGCCACCAAGTCGAGCCCGATCGACGTCGTCACCGAGATGGACATCGCCGCCGAGAAACTGATCACCGGGTTCCTCGCGGAGCACCGCCCCGACGACGGCATCCTCGGTGAGGAGGGCGGCGTCACGGAGGGTGTCAGCGGTGTCCGCTGGATCGTCGACCCGTTGGACGGCACGGTCAACTACCTGTACGGCCTGCCGACCTGGGCCGTGTCCATCGCCGCCGAGCGGGACGGCCGCACCCTCGTCGGGGTCGTGGAGGTCCCGATGCGCGGTGAGACGTTCCGCGCGGTGCTCGGCGGTGGGGCGTTCCTGAACGACCGCCCCGTCCGCTGCCGGCCGGCCCCGCCGCTGGACCAGGCCCTGGTGTCGACCGGCTTCAACTACGTGGCGGGGGTCCGCGCCCACCAGGCCGACGTGGCGCAGCGGCTCATCCCGAGGCTGCGCGACATCCGCCGCGGCGGTTCGGCCGCGATCGACCTCGCCGACGTGGCCGCGGGCCGCCTGGACGGCTACTACGAGCGCGGCCTGAGCGCCTGGGACCTGGCGGCGGGAGCCCTGATCGCCCGCGAGGCCGGCGCCCTGACCGGTGGCCGGCCGGGCGCACCGCCGTCGGGCGAGCTGACGGTCGCGGCGTCCCCGGGCGTCTTCGAGCCGCTCCAGGAGCTCCTGGAGGAGTTCGGCGCCTGGCACGACTGACCGCGCCCGACCGCGCCCGGCCCCCCTGCCGGACCGGGCCCGGCGAGGGCGGCCACCCGGGACCCGGCCTGGGCGACCCGGCGACCCGGTCGAGGCGCGGGTAGGCCGAGCGGGGCCTGGACAGGCCGTACGCGGCCCGGGCACGGGGTGGCACGCCCCCGGGCCCGCCCCTGATCGCGGCGGGCCGCACAGGCCGCCCGGGCCGCCCGGCAATGGTCGGCGGACCCGGCAGACGGCCTGCCGCGTCGCCAGGGCATGCGAAAGGGCCCCGATGTCATACCCGGACATCGGGGCCCTCGCGCACGAGCTCAGGCGTTGGCGACGATCTCCACGCCGTGTTCGGCGGCCAGCCGAAGCAGGTCGTCGAGCTCTTCCTGCTCGACGTCGGCCAGGAAGTCGTCGCCCGTCTCGCGCGCCCGCGTGAGGTCGTACTCCGTGGCCTTTATGCGCTGCAGCAGTCCAGCGGTGAAAGCGTCCATCGTGCGCCCCCTCGTCATGGGTCGGTGGCACGGGGGTGTGCCGAGGGTTGTGGTCGATCGGGTTGTCGATCACGCATACACACGCACAGCACCTCTGGGGGACAGAGCGATTCGTGGCGCGCCACATACACGGCGTGATCTCGGGTGTGCAGTCGTCCTCCCCAAGAGCAACCTCACAGAAACCTCAAGCCGCCCGTGATTCCGGTGAATTCCCGGTGCGGGTTCCGTGACTCCGTGACGCCCCCGCCCGCGCACCCGCGCCTGCCAGGCCCCCGCCCCAGGCCGCCTTACAGCCGGTTTACGCGCGTAAGGGGCAGGATGGATACCCACAGTCCGTGCCGGTCGGTACGGAAGCTCTGCCCGAAAATCTGCCCGGATCCGGGCTCGGAGGAAGGAACAGCGCCGTGCGCGTACTCGTCGTCGAGGACGAGCAGCTGCTCGCCGATGCGGTGGCCACCGGATTGCGCCGGGAGGCCATGGCCGTCGACGTCGTGTACGACGGGGCGGCAGCCCTGGAGCGCATCGGGGTCAACGACTACGACGTGGTCGTCCTCGACCGTGACCTGCCGCTCGTGCACGGTGACGACGTCTGCCGCAAGATCGTCGACCTTGGTATGGCGACCCGCGTCCTGATGCTCACCGCCTCCGGTGACGTCAGCGACCGCGTCGAGGGCCTGGAGATCGGCGCGGACGACTACCTGCCCAAGCCGTTCGCGTTCAGCGAGCTCATCGCCCGCGTACGGGCGCTGGGCCGGCGTACGACCGTGCCGCTGCCGCCCGTCCTGGAGCGGGCCGGCATCAAGCTGGACCCCAACCGCCGTGAGGTGTTCCGCGACGGCAAGGAGATCCAGTTGGCGCCCAAGGAGTTCGCGGTCCTGGAGGTGCTGATGCGCAGCGAGGGCGCGGTCGTCTCGGCCGAGCAGCTGCTGGAGAAGGCCTGGGACGAGAACACCGACCCGTTCACCAACGTCGTGCGCGTCACGGTCATGACCCTGCGCCGCAAGCTGGGTGAGCCGCCGGTGATCGTCACCGTGCCGGGCTCCGGCTACCGGATCTGACCCGTGGCCACGACTCCCGCGCCGCCACAGGCGCCGCCGAAGCCGACCTGGGACCCGAGAGAACCGGTTCGCCCCTGGCTCCGCCCGACCATCCGGATACGGCTCACACTGCTGTACGGCGGGATGTTCCTGATCGCGGGCATCCTGTTGCTGTCGATCATCTATCTGCTCGCCGCGCAGGCGCTGCACATCGGCAGCGAGCTGCCGTTCAAGATCGTGAACGGCTCCGTGACCAGCGAGGTCTGCAACTTCCCGCAGAGGGCGGTGCCCGACGAGTTCAACCGCGTGATGAACGCCTGCGTCAACGAGCAGCGCCAGCACGCCCTCGACGATCTGCTGCGCCGTTCCCTGTTCGCGCTGCTCGGCCTGAGCGTCATCGCCTTCGCGTTCGGTTACGCGATGGCGGGCCGTGTCCTGTCCCCGCTGGGCCGGATCACCCGGACCGCCCGCAATGTGGCCGGCACGGACCTGTCCCGCCGCATCGAGCTGGACGGCCCGGACGACGAGCTCAAGGAGCTCGCCGACACCTTCGACGACATGCTGGACCGCCTGGAGCGGGCGTTCACCGCGCAGCAGCGGTTCGTCGCCAACGCCTCGCACGAGCTGCGCACACCGCTGGCGATCAACCGCACCCTGCTGGAGGTGCACCTCTCGGACCCCGGGGCGCCCGTGGAGCTCCAGCAGCTCGGCAAGACGCTGCTGGCCACCAACGAGCGCAGCGAGCAGCTGGTGGAGGGCCTGCTGCTGCTCGCCCGCAGCGCCAACGAGATCGTCGAGCGCAAGGCGGTCGACCTCGCCGAGGTCGCGTCGCGCGCCATCGACCAGACGCGCACCGAGGCCGAGGCGAAGGGCGTGGAGATCCGCGGCGAGCGGGCGCCCGCCGTCGTCCAGGGCAACGGTGTGCTGCTGGAGCGGATCGCGCTGAACCTGGTGCAGAACGCCGTGCGGTACAACATCCCCGAGGAGGGCTGGGTCGAGGTCACCACCGAGACGCGGCACGGCCAGGCCGTACTGTTGGTCTCGAACACGGGACCAGTGGTTCCCGCTTACGAGATCGACAACCTCTTCGAGCCGTTCAGGCGGCTGCGGCAGGAGCGTACGGGCAGCGACAAGGGCGTCGGCCTGGGACTGTCGATCGCCCGGTCCGTCGCGCGGGCCCACGGGGGCCGTATCATCGCGGAGCCCCGTGAGGGCGGCGGCCTCATGATGCGTGTCACACTCCCGGTTTGACACACCGACCGAAGCCGTCATCGTGTTCGCCTTACGCGGAATTTTCGGGAACTGTTCCCGCGTTGACCGTGTGTGATCGATCACAAGGGACTGCTTGCGGCCATCCACTCTCCGTGATCAAGAATTCCCCCGGAAAACCAGGAAAAGTCCGGGTTTCCAGGGGCCTGGATCACGGGAAGTACACGGGGTGGCGCCTAAGAGGCGCGGCCCCCGGACCGTGTACGGTCCCGTTCGCCACCCAAACACGATCACTCCGGAGGGGTCCGGTTGGGTGTCGATTGAGTAACAGACCTTGATGTGAGGCAAAATCTCCGCCTCAGGTCGGGCACAAGACCGGCCTCCCACGCGTTACGTGCGCTGGAGACACCGCAAACACCCAGAGGGGGAGAGCGACATGGCAACGGATTACGACACCCCACGCAAGACCGACGACGACGTCGACTCGGACAGTCTTGAAGAACTGAAGGCTCGCCGGAACGACAAGTCGACCTCCACGGTCGACGTCGACGAGTTCGAGGCCGCCGAGGGCCTGGAGCTGCCGGGCGCGGACCTTTCGAACGAGGAACTCGCCGTCCGGGTGCTGCCCAAGCAGGCGGACGAGTTCACCTGCATGAGCTGCTTCCTGGTCCACCACCGCAGCCAGCTGGCGCGTGAGAAGAACGGCCAGCCGATCTGCCGAGACTGCGACTGAGGTCCGGTCGGCCGTGGCAGGCGACAACCCGTCTCGGAAGCGACGCTTCCGGCTCTCCGGTCATCGGAAGCCGGAGGCGTACCAGGGCGGCACGGACCCGGCACCAGGCGCGAAGGACGCGCCCGCCGAGCACTCCGCCCTCCTGCCCTCCCCCGGCGCGCGTGACGACGAGCGGGGCCGTTCGGCCTCGCTCGAAGCAGCCGAGGCGGCCATGGCGGCCGAACCGACCGGCCGGGCCGAACGGCACCCGGCCACGAAAGCACGCCGGCTGGACGCCGTCAGGCGCGGCGTGCGGAGGGGTGGCGAAGGGGCCCGGGCGGGCCTCGCCCATCTCGCCGACCGGCTCATCGAGAACGCCCCGCGCGTTCCCGTACGCGACCTGGCCGCACTGCGCCGGCAGTTCCCCGGGCTCGGGCCCGAGGAGATCGCGGACAAGCTGATCGCGGGGGCGGCCAACGCCACCTCCACGGTGGGCGTCGGCGTCGGCGCCGCCGCCATGCTTCCCGTACCCCCCGCGATGCCGGCCGAGCTGGCGGCGGAGATCACGGGCGTCGCGGCGATCGAACTCAAGCTCATCGCCGAGCTCCACGAGGTCTACGGCCAGCGGCCCCCCGGCAACCTCAAGGAGCGCGCGATGGCGTACCTGACCTCCTGGACGGAGGAGCGGGGCATCGACGTCACCAAGCCCGCCACCTTCAACATCGCGCTCGGCGGCCGGATGAAGCGTGAGCTGCGCCAGCGGATCATGAAGCGCATGGTGCGCAGCCTGCCCAACCTGGCACCGTTCATGGTCGGCGCCGCCGTGGGTGCCGTGATGAACCGGCGCGACACCAAGAAGCTCGCCGAGCACATCCGCAAGGACCTGCGCAGCCGCCAGGTGCCCTGGGACGCCCTGCCCGCGCTTCCCCCGCTGGAGTACCCGGAGAATCCCAAGGAGCTCGGGTTCTAGACCTGCCCTCCCGAGGCCCCCGGAAAGCGCCGCTAGGCCTGACGGGCCTTTTCCAGCGCCGCCACGAGAGCCTGCGGGTCGCGGGTCGACAGGTAGACGTACGGCGTGGGGTCGGCCGGATCCGTGACCTCGATCCGGACCGCCGTCGGCACGTAGCCGCGCAGCACCATGAACGCGCGCGGATCGGCCTTGTACGTACGCCAGGCGCGCGCCTCCTCGGCGTCCAGCACCTCCGGCTCACCCAGCGCCGACACCGGAATCCGCGCGTCCCCCGCGACCAGTGAACCCGCCACCACGCGGATGCGGGCGGAGCCGTACGAACTGACCCCGATCGCCGCGAGAGCACCCGCGACGATCAGGCCGCCCAGCAGGGGCAGCGTGCCCAGCGGCAGCGCGATCAGCCCGCCCGACAGGCCGATCAGGGCGGCGATCAGCCACCAGGAGCGCGGGGCGGTGAGACGTTCGTCGTAAGGGCTGCTGGACGCCGTTGCGGAAGGTTGCATACACCCCAGCTTGGCACGGCGCGACCGCGGGTCGGCCGCGCGGGTAAGGTCTGCGCCTGTGAGCACTGCACTGACGCCTCCCGCCGAGGCCATACCGCCGGTACGGCACCCCGACGCGCCCGCCCCGGGCGAGCTCCTCGGCGCCCACTACGAGCACTGCTTCGGCTGCGGCGGCGGCCAGCCGCACGGGCTGCACCTGGCGGCGCGGGCCGGTGAGGGCGTGGCCGTCACCGCCGAGTTCACGGTCACCCCCGACCACCAGGGTGCCCCCGGCCTCGCGCACGGCGGCGTCCTGGCCACGGCGCTCGACGAGACGCTCGGCTCGCTGGGCTGGCTGCTGCGGGTCATCGCGGTGACGGGGCGGCTGGAGACGGACTTCGTGCGTCCGGTGCCGGTCGGGACGGTGCTGCACCTGGAGGCCGAGGTCACCGCCGTACACGGCCGCAAGATCTACTCCCGGGCCACCGGGCGGATCGGCGGTCCCGAGGGCCCCGTGGCGGTCCGCGCCGACGCCCTCTTCATCGAGGTCAAGGTCGATCACTTCATCGACAACGGCCGTCCCGAGGAGATCCGGGCGGCGATGGCCGATCCCGACCAGGTCCGGCGCGCCCGCGCCTTCGAGGTGAACCCCTGATGCGTACCCCTGTCGACGTACTGATCCGCCGCGTGGACCCGGAGGTGCCGCTTCCGTCGTACGGGCACCCGGGCGACGCCGGCGCCGATCTCGTCACCACCGAGGCCGCCGAACTCGCCCCCGGCGAGCGCGCGATTCTCCCCACGGGGGTGTCCATCGCCCTGCCCGACGGGTACGCGGCCTTCGTGCACCCCCGGTCCGGACTCGCCGCCCGGTTGGGCATCGCCCTCGTGAATGCCCCGGGGACCGTGGATGCCGGGTACCGTGGGGAGATCAAGGTGATCGTGGTCAACCTGGACCCGCGCGAGAGCGTGCGGTTCGAACGGTTCGACCGGATCGCCCAACTGGTCGTTCAGCAAGTCGAGAAGGTTCGTTTCCACGAGGTGGCGGAGCTTCCCGGCTCGGCGCGGGCCGAGGGGGGCTTCGGGTCCACCGGCGGCCATGCCGCCGTGGAGGGCTGTACGGGTGGGAATCGATACGCTTCGGTCGTATCCGACCGGGAAGGACAGTGACGTGTTCGGACGTCGCAAGAAGAGCAGTCCCGCTGGGGACGCAGCGGACGTGGCGCGCGAGGCCGAGCAGGTCGTCGACGAGGTCGACACCGACGACGCGGCGCAGGACGAGCCGCGCCGGGTGAACCTTCCGCCGGCGCCCCGGCCCGACGGGCCCTGGGACGTCTCCGAGGTCTCCCGGCCCGAGGAGGGCCGCGTCGACCTGGGCGGCATGTTCGTGCCCGGCGTCGAGGGCATGGAGCTGCGCGTGGAGGTCGCGGGCGACGCGATCGTCGCCGCGACGGTGGTGCTGCGTGACAGCGCCATCCAGCTGCAGGCGTTCGCGGCGCCGAAGAAGGAAGGCATCTGGGGCGAGGTCCGCGAGGAGATCGCCTCCGGGATCACGCAGCAGGGCGGCATCATCGACGAGGTCGAGGGCCCGCTCGGCTGGGAGCTGCGCGCCCAGGTCCCGGTGCAGCTGCCGGACGGCACCGGCGGTGTGCAGCTGGTGCGCTTCGTCGGCGTGGACGGGCCGCGCTGGTTCCTGCGCGGTGTCATCTCGGGCCAGGGCGCGGTGCAGCCGCAGGCCGCCGGGCTGCTGGAGCAGATCTTCCGCGACACCGTGGTCGTACGGGGCGAGGGGCCGATGGCGCCGCGTGACCCGATCGTCCTGAAGCTGCCGAACGACGCGCAGATGGTGCCCGAGGGTGTGCAGCAGGAGGAGCAGGAGGGCTCGCGCTTCTCGGGCGGTATGGGCCAGTTGCAGCGGGGCCCGGAGATCACCGAGGTCCGCTGACCCCGGCGGGCCCCGGTTCTCGCCGGGTGCCCCGGGTCGGCTGATCCGGGACGCCCGTTGCGCCGGGGCGCGTAGGAGTCGGCTGCCCCTGAACGCCTGCGCGCCGGGGCGCGGTGTGGGCGGCGGCTGTTGTCGTCGGGCGCCGGTTCTCGCCGGGTGCCCTGGGTTGACTGACCCGGACGCCCGTTGGGCTGGGGCGCGTAGGAGTCGGCTGTCCGCGTGTGCCGGCCGCTGCTGTCGGTCGGCCCCGGCGTGCATTCCGTTCGCCTGCCTGCCTGCCTGCCTGCCTGCCTGTCGGCGAGCGCGGGCGTCCCGCGCCGGTGGGCGCTGATCTTCGCGTACGGACGCGGGCGCTGCTCTCCGCCGGGTCGGCGTGGTCGGGCGTCCGGTAACCGCCGTGGGCGTCGGCGGTCCGGTTCCGGCCGACGCCGCGCCGGTCACCGGCGGTGGGCGTCGCCCGACGGCGCCGCCCGTCGGCGCTGGCGATCAGGCACCGCGCCAAGCCGCACCGTAAGCCACACCGACGAACCGGCAAGCAGCCGGAACCGCCCTTGGTGTCCTTGACCGCCTTGCCGACCGACGCCCGGCGGCACACATCGGCCGACGCTCGGCGTCCGCCGGAGTGGCGGACTGACCGCCGGGCGGCGGTAAGAAGCAGTCGTCGGTGACCGGTGACCGGTGACCATGGACAGGGCGTTGGCGTCACCACTCCGCCGACCCCGTTCCGCCCCCCGCCCCCCGCCCCCAGCAGGCCGTATTCCGCCGACGCGTCGAGTTATCCACAGGCGTTGCCGCGCGCAATCGGAGCCGCACATACTGACAGCGCGGAGTAACCGGGGGATCGACGGGGGGAAACGCATGAGCGAGCACGTGCGTGATGGCGGGGCCGCCGCGACAGCGGTCGCCGAAGGACGCGCGCCCATGGTGCGCGTGGAGGACGTGCATCGGTCGTACGGGACGGGGGCCGCCGCCGTCCACGCGCTGCGCGGCGTTTCGTTCGAGATTGGGCATGGCGAGCTCGTCGCGCTCAAGGGCCGATCCGGTTCCGGCAAGACCACCTTGCTCAACCTCGTCGGCGGCCTGGACGTGCCCGACCTGGGCCGGATCTCCATCGACGGCCTCGACCTCGCCGACCTGGGCGAGAAGCGGCTGCTGGAGCTGCGGCGCGACCGGATCGGCTTCATCTTCCAGTCGTTCGGGTTGATCCCCATTCTGACGGCCGCCGAGAACGTGGGCGTACCGATGCGGCTGCGCGAAGCGGACCCGCGAGAGCGCGAGGAACGGGTGGAGCTCCTCCTCGCCCTGGTGGGTCTCGCCGACCACGCGGCGCAGCGCCCCGGGGAGCTGTCCGGAGGCCAGCAGCAGCGCGTGGCGATAGCCCGCGCGCTCGCGAACCAGCCCTCCCTGCTGATAGCCGACGAGCCGACGGGCCGGCTCGACGCGGAGACCGGTCTCGCGGTGATGGAGCTGCTGCGCGCGGTCGTCCGCAGCGAGGGCGTCACCGCCCTGGTGGCGACGCACGACGCACAGCTCCTGGACCTCGCGGACCGCGTCCTGGAGCTGGGTGACGGCGAGCTCACCGAGCACTGACGACCATGGCACGGCGGTTGGCGAAGCCGGCGAAGGCACACGCGCCGCACCCGCCGGCCATGCCCCGGTAGGCCCCGCCTCCCTCCCTCCCGCCCGCATCAGAATCCCGTCAAGAGGACCCGGGAACAGGCCCTCCGGTCCGATGGGCCGATGTCCTCGGCCGTAAGGTCGACGCACAAGCAAGCGAACAACACGTGAAGACGCAGTCAGCGGGGCCATGGGACGCGGCAAGCTACGGATCTACCTCGGTGCGGCACCGGGCGTCGGCAAGACGTACGCGATGCTCGCCGAAGCGCACCGCCGCGTCGAACGCGGCACCGACTGCGCCGTGGCCTTCGTCGAGCACCACGGCCGGCCCCGTACCGAAGTACTGCTGCACGGACTCGAACAGATACGGCGCCGCACCATCGAGCACCGGGGCGGCCGGTTCACCGAGATGGACGTCGACGCCGTCCTGGAGCGCCGCCCCGCCGTCGCGCTCGTCGACGAGCTCGCCCACACCAACGTCCCCGGCTCGCGCAACGCCAAGCGCTGGCAGGACGTCGAAGAGCTGCTCGCCGCCGGCATCGACGTCATATCGACCCTCAACATCCAGCACCTCGAATCGCTCGGCGACGTCGTCGAGTCCATCACCGGCGTACGCCAGCGGGAGACCGTCCCCGACGAGATCGTCCGCCACGCCGACCAGATCGAACTGGTCGACATGTCACCCCAGGCCCTGCGCCGCCGCATGGCCCACGGCAACATCTACACACCCGACAAGGTCGACGCCGCCCTCTCCAACTACTTCCGCCCCGGCAACCTCACCGCCCTGCGGGAACTGGCCCTCCTGTGGACCGCCGACCGCGTCGACGAACACCTGCGGCAGTACAGGGGCGAGCACAACATCCGCTCCACCTGGCAGGCCCGCGAGCGCATCGTCGTCGGTCTCACCGGGGGGCCCGAGGGCCGCACCCTGATCCGCCGGGCCGTCCGTCTCGCCGAGAAGGGCGCGGGCGGCGAGGTCCTCGCCGTCTACATCGCCCGCAGCGACGGCCTGACCTCCGCGTCGCCCAAGGAGCTCGCCGTCCAGCGCACCCTGGTCGAGGACCTCGGCGGCTCCTTCCACCACGTCATAGGCGACGACGTCCCCTCCGCGCTGCTCGAATTCGCACGTGGCGTCAACGCCACCCAGATCGTGCTCGGCTCCAGCCGTCGCAAGACCTGGCAGTACGTCTTCGGGCCGGGCGTCGGCGCCACCGTCGCCCGCGATTCCGGGCCGGACCTCGACGTCCACATCGTCACCCACGAGGCCGTCGCCAAGGGCCGGGGGCTGCCCGTGGCCCGCGGCGCCCGCCTCGGCCGCTCCCGCATCATCTGGGGCTGGATGACCGGTGTGGCCGGTCCGGCCCTCCTCACCCTGCTGCTCAGGCATGTCGACGCCGACCTCGGCCTCGCCAACAACATGCTGCTGTTCCTGTCACTGACCGTCGCGTCCGCGCTGCTCGGCGGCCTGTACCCGTCCCTCGCCTCCGCCGCCTTCGGCTCCCTGCTCCTCAACTGGTTCTTCGCCCCGCCCCTGCACCGGTTCACGATCGCCGACCCCAGGAACATCGTCGCGATCGCGGTCTTCTTCGGGGTCGCCGTCTCGGTCGCCTCGGTCGTGGACCTGGCCGCCCGCCGCACCCACCAGGCGGCCCGGCTGCGCGCCGAGTCCGAGGTGCTGTCCTTCCTGGCCGGCAGCGTGCTGCGGGTGGGGGTCCCGGCGGCGCAGCACGGGGGAGAGACCGTGCTGGACACCCTGCTGGAGCGGGTCCGCGAGACCTTCTCCATGGAATCGGTGGCCCTGCTGGAGCGGGCGAGCGACGTCGAGCCGTGGACCCGCGCGGCCAGTGTCGGGCCGACGCCCGCGGCCCGGCCCGAAGAGGCGGACGTCGACATGCCCGTCGGCGACCACATGGCGCTCGCGCTCACCGGCCGGGTCCTGCCCGCCGAGGACCGCCGTGTGCTGGGCGCCTTCGCCGCCCAGGCCGCCGTCGTACTGGACCGGCAGCGCCTCGTCGGCGAGGCCGAGGAAGCCCGCGGGCTCGCCGAACGCAACAAGATCCGCACGTCGCTGCTGGCGGCCGTCAGCCATGACCTGCGCACGCCGCTCGCCGGCATCAAGGCAGCCGTCAGCTCCCTGCGCGCGGACGACGTCCAATGGTCCGAGGAGGACCGGGCGGAGCTCCTCGCGGGCATCGAGGACGGCGCCGACCGGCTCGACCACCTCGTCGGCAACCTCCTCGACATGTCCCGCCTCCAGACCGGCACCGTCACCCCGCTCATCCGCGCCGTCGACCTCGACGAGGTCGTCCCGATGGCGCTCGGCGGCGTCCCCGACGGCAGCGTCGAGCTGGACATCCCCGAAAGCCTCCCGATGGTCTCGGTCGACAAGGGCCTGCTGGAGCGGGCCGTCGCCAACATCGTCGAGAACGCCGTCAAGTACAGCCCCGCCGGCACGCCCGTCGTCGCCTCCGCATCCACGCTCGGCGGGCGCGTGGAGCTACGGGTCGTGGACCGCGGACCCGGCGTCCCCGACGACGGCAAGGAACGGATCTACGAACCCTTCCAGCGCCTCGGCGACGCGCCGCGCGGCTCCGGGGTCGGACTCGGCCTCGCCGTCGCCCGTGGCTTCGTCGAGGCCATGGACGGCACCATCACCGCCGAGGACACGCCCGGCGGCGGACTGACCATGGTCCTCACGCTCAAGGCGGCGACCGGCGCCGCGCCTCCCACCACCCCACCCTCCCGAGAGAAAGCAGGCCCCTCATGACGCGGGTGCTCGTGGTCGACGACGAGCCGCAGATCGTACGCGCCCTCGTGATCAACCTGAAGGCACGCGAGTACGACGTCGACGCCGCGCCCGACGGCGCGACCGCGCTCGAACTGGCCGCCGCCCGCCACCCCGACGTGATCGTCCTGGACCTCGGCCTGCCCGACATGGACGGTGTCGACGTCATCAAGGGCCTGCGGGGCTGGACCCGCGTACCGATCCTCGTGCTCTCCGCCCGCCACACCTCCGACGAGAAGGTCGAGGCGCTGGACGCCGGCGCCGACGACTACGTCACCAAGCCGTTCGGCATGGACGAGTTGCTGGCACGGCTGCGCGCCGCCGTGCGCAGGGCCGAGCCGGTCGGCGGCGGCGAGGGTGACGTGGTCGTGGTCCGCACCGAGGGGTTCACCGTCGACCTGGCGGCGAAGAAGGTCAACCGCGACGGCCGCGACGTCCGGCTGACCCCGACCGAGTGGCACCTGCTCGAAGTCCTCGTACGCAACGGGGGCCGCCTCGTCAGCCAGAAACAGCTGCTCCAGGAGGTCTGGGGACCGTCGTACGGCACCGAGACCAACTACCTGCGGGTCTACATGGCGCAGCTGCGCCGGAAGCTGGAGGCGGACCCGTCCCACCCGCGCCACTTCATCACCGAACCGGGCATGGGATACCGCTTCGAGCGCTAGGTAGGCTTTCTGTATGAGTGCCGCACCGCGTACAGACAAGCCGGCCGGACGCTTCCGCCGCATGATCGACCGGCTGTCCAGCTCCCAGGGTGACCTGGAGTCGGAAGAGCTGCAGGAGGATGCGCAGGCTTCCGGGTGCACCCCCATCTCCGACTGCGCCGATCGGCAGATCGTCACGGTCACTGGTACCTTGCGGACGGTCACCCTGCGTCCACGGGCCGGCGTGCCGGCGCTGGAGGCCGAGCTCTTCGACGGCACGGCTCCGCTGGACATGGTGTGGCTGGGCCGGCGATCCATCGTGGGCATAGAGCCCGGCCGCAGGCTCATCGCCTCCGGCCGGATCTCCATGAGCCACGGCCGCAGGGTCCTCTTCAATCCGAAATACGAACTCCGACCACTCGGACAGGAGTAGCCGGTGACGTCCCTCGACAAGCCGACGCCGACCAGCAGCGACCAGGACGCCCAGGGCGCCCACGACACGAAAGCCGTGACCGAAGCCGCGCTGTTCGACGCCTTCGGCGGCGTACGGGGCATGGTGGAGACGGTCCTCCCCGGACTGCTCTTCGTCACGATCTACACGATCAACAAGGACCTGCACCTCTCCGCCATCGCGGCGCTGGCGGTGTCCCTGCTGCTCGTCGCCGTCCGGCTGGTCCGCCGGGACACGGTGAAGCACGCCTTCAGCGGCGTCTTCGGCGTCGCCTTCGGTGTGGTCTTCGCGATGATGACCGGCAACGCCAAGGACTTCTACCTCCCGGGCATGCTGTACACGCTGGGCCTGGGCGTCGCGTACATCGCCACGACGCTGGCGGGCGTGCCGCTGATCGGCCTGATCCTCGGCCCGGTGTTCAAGGAGAACCTCTCCTGGCGCACTCGTAACCCCGGCCGGAAGAAGGCGTACGCGAAGGCCAGCTGGGCGTGGGGCCTGATCCTGCTCGCCAAGTGCGCGATCCTCTTCCCGCTGTACTGGTGGGCCGACACGACCCAGCTCGGCTGGGTGCTGATCGCGCTGAAGATCCCGCCGTTCCTGCTGGCGGTGTATCTGACCTGGGTCTTCCTGGCCAAGGCGCCGCCGCCGATCGACGTGTTCGCGGAGATGGAGGCGGAGGAAGCGGCGGAGAAGGCCCGCAAGGCCGCGGCGGCCACGGCCCCGCACCCCCACAGCCCGGAGGCCTGACCCGGGCCACCCGGCCGCCCTTCCGGGGGCGGCCCGGTCCGCGCGCGGCGTCGCCGGCCCCCGGGTGGGGGAGGAGCCGTCGAGCCCCTCGCCGGGCGCCCGCGCGCCCCCTTCGAGCCCGCTTTACGGTGCGGGCCCGCCGATCGCCCCTGACAGTGCGGGCCCCGCGCGCGTCCCTTCGAGCCCCTTCGCCGGCGCCCGCGCACCCCACCGGCAGCGCCCGCCCCCTCCCGCGACAGAAACGGGCCCGGGGACCAGCACCTGGTCCCCGGGCCCTCTCGCGCGCACCAGCGCGTCGGTGTCGGTGTCGGCGTCGTGCGTCAGCCGGCCGTGCCCTGGCGGACCGACAGCAGGTCCTCCAGCTGCTCCTCGCGGGCCTGGGCCGCCACGAACAACAGCTCGTCGCCCGCCTCCAGGGTTTCCTCCGGGCTCGGGGTCAGGACCCGGGAGCCGCGGATGATCGTCACCAGCGAGGTGTCCTGCGGCCATGCCACATCGCCCACCGACGTACCGGCGATCGCCGACTCCGGAGGCAGCGTCAGCTCGACCAGGTTCGCGTCGCCGTGGCTGAAGCGCAGCAGCCGTACGAGGTCGCCGACGCTCACCGCCTCCTCCACCAGCGCGGACATCAGGCGCGGCGTGGAGACGGCGACGTCCACGCCCCAGGCCTCGGTGAACAGCCACTCGTTCTTCGGGTTGTTGACCCGGGCGACCACCCGGGGGACCCCGTACTCGGTCTTCGCGAGCAGCGAGACGACCAGGTTCACCTTGTCGTCGCCCGTTGCCGCGATGACCACGTTGCAGCGCTGGAGCGCCGCCTCGTCCAGCGAGGTGATCTCACAGGCGTCGGCCAGCAGCCACTCCGCCTGCGGCACCCGCTCGACCGAGATGGCGGTCGGCGCCTTGTCGATCAGGAGCACCTCGTGCCCGTTCTCCAGCAGCTCGCCCGCGATGGAACGGCCCACCGCGCCGGCGCCCGCGATAGCGACGCGCATCAGTGACCGCCCTCCTCAGGGCCCTCCGCGAAGGCCGCCTCGACCTTCTCGATCTCATCCGTCCGCATCATCACGTGGACGAGGTCGCCCTCCTGCAGCACGGTCTGCGACGTCGGCAGGACCGCCTCGCCCAGGCGGGTGAGGAACGCCACGCGGACGCCCGTCTCCTCCTGCAGCCGGCTGATCTTGTGCCCGATCCACGCCGGCGACGTGTGCACCTCCGCGAGCTGCACCCCGCCGCTCGGGTCCCGCCACAGCGGCTCCGCGCCGGACGGCAGCAGCCGCCGCAGCATCTGGTCGGCCGTCCATCGGACCGTGGCGACCGTGGGGATGCCCAGCCGCTGGTACACCTCGGCGCGCCGGGGGTCGTAGATCCGCGCCGCGACGTTCTCGATGCCGAACATCTCGCGCGCCACCCGCGCCGCGATGATGTTGGAGTTGTCACCGCTGCTCACCGCGGCGAACGCCCCGGCCTCCTCGATGCCCGCCTCACGCAGGGTGTCCTGGTCGAACCCGACACCCGTGACGCGCCGCCCGCCGAACCCCGCTCCCAGGCGCCGGAACGCCGTGGGGTCCTGGTCGACGACGGCGACCGTGTGCCCCTGCTGTTCCAAGGTCTGCGCGAGAGCGGCTCCCACTCGCCCGCAGCCCATGATGACGATGTGCACGTCCGGTTACCCCGCACTCCTGGTGACTCTGCCGACGGTGCCGACCTGCGTAAACACCCTGCTCACTTCTCTCTCTCAGCCTGCGGTGCGGTGTTGCCTGATGACGAGCTTATGCCGCCAAGGTCCCCTTGCCCGCATCGGCGCAGGAGTACGACAAGGAGAGATTCCGTGGCGGTGGGGGGTGGTGGGTGGGCGCGTCCCTTTTCGAACGCTTACGATCCTCTGCGTGTCCAAACTGACCGACGTGCCCAAACGGATCCTGATCGGCCGGGCTCTGCGCAGCGACAGGCTGGGAGAAACACTCCTTCCCAAGCGCATCGCGCTCCCCGTCTTCGCCTCCGACCCGCTCTCCTCCGTGGCGTACGCGCCGGGCGAGGTCCTGCTGGTCCTGTCCATCGCGGGTGTGTCGGCGTACCACTTCAGCCCCTGGATCGCGCTCGCCGTCGTGGTCCTGATGTTCACGGTCGTCGCCTCCTACCGGCAGAACGTCCACGCCTATCCCAGCGGCGGCGGTGACTACGAAGTCGCCAACACCAACCTCGGCCCGAAGGCCGGACTCACCGTCGCCAGCGCGCTGCTCGTCGACTACGTCCTGACCGTCGCCGTCTCCATCTCCTCCGGAGTGGAGAACCTCGGCTCGGCCGTCCCGTTCGTGGTCGAACACAAGGTCCTGAGCGCCATCGTCATAATCCTGCTCCTCACGCTCATGAACCTGCGGGGAGTCAAGGAGTCGGGCAAGCTCTTCGCGATCCCCACCTACGTATTCGTCGCCGGCGTCTTCATCATGATCATGTACGGTGCGTTCAAGGGACTCGTCCTTGACGACACCATGAAGGCCCCCACCGCCGACTTCGAGATCAAGCCCGAGCACCAGGGACTGGCGGGCTTCGCACTCGTCTTCCTCCTCCTGCGCGCCTTCTCCTCCGGCTGCGCCGCGCTCACCGGCGTCGAGGCGATCAGCAACGGCGTACCCGCCTTCCGCAAGCCCAAGAGCAGGAACGCCGCCACGACCCTCGCCCTCATGGGCGGCCTGGCCGTCACCATGTTCTGCGGCATCATCGGCCTGGCCATGGCCACCGACGTGAAGATGGCCGAGCAGCCCGCGCACGACCTGCTCCGCGACGGTGTGCCGGTCGGCCCGGACTACGTCCAGAACCCCGTGATCTCGCAGGTCGCCGCCGCCGTCTTCGGCCAGGGCACGTTCTTCTTCATCCTGCTCGCCGCCGCCACCGCGCTCGTCCTCTTCCTCGCCGCGAACACCGCGTACAACGGCTTCCCGCTCCTCGGATCGATCCTCGCCCAGGACCGCTACCTGCCGCGCCAACTGCACACCCGCGGCGACCGGCTCGCCTTCTCCAACGGCATCGTGCTCCTCGCCGGCGCGGCCATCCTCCTGGTCTGGCTGTACGGGGCCGACTCCACCAGGCTGATCCAGCTCTACATCGTCGGCGTCTTCGTCTCCTTCACGCTCAGCCAGACCGGCATGGTCCGGCACTGGAACCGCCACCTGAGGACCGAGACCGACCCGCCCGCCCGCCGCCGCATGATCCGCTCCCGCGCGATCAACACCTTCGGCGCGTTCTTCACCGGCCTGGTGCTGGTCGTCGTCCTCGCGACCAAGTTCACGCACGGCGCCTGGGTCGCCCTGCTCGGCATGGTCATCTTCTACGGGACGATGACCGCGATCCGTAAGCACTACGACCGGGTGGCGGACGAGATCGCCGCGCCCGACGAGCCGAGCGACGACACCGTCCGCCCGTCCCGCGTGCACTCCATCGTCCTGGTCTCCAAGGTGCACCGGCCGACGCTGCGCGCCGTCGCGTACGCCAAGCTGATGCGCTCGGACAAGCTGGAGGCGCTCAGCATCAACGTCGACCCGGCCGAGACGAAGGCGCTGAAGGCCGAGTGGGAGCGGCGCGGCATCAACGTACCGCTGAAGATCCTCGACTCCCCGTACCGCGAGGTGACGCGGCCCGTCATCGAGTACGTCAAGAACATCCGGCGGGAGAGCCCGCGCGACGCGGTCAGCGTGATCATCCCGGAGTACGTGGTCGGCCACTGGTACGAGCACCTGCTCCACAACCAGAGCGCCCTGCGCCTCAAGGGCCGGCTGCTGTTCACGCCGGGCGTGATGGTGACCTCGGTGCCGTACCAGCTCCAGTCCTCGGAGCTGGCGAAGAAGCGGGCGAAGAAGCGCCAGGACTGGAACGCCCCCGGCTCGGTGCGCCGCGGCCCCGTCACCGAGCGCCCGAAGGAGCCGACTGCGAAGAGCTGACCTCCGGGCCACGTAGACTGGTGGGCTGCCACCCCGGCAGCCCCGTCTCACCTCTGGAGTCACCCCGTCATGCAGAACGCACCTGATTCTTCGCTGATCGGGGAGGAGTACGAGGTCGAGGTCGGTCCCGTGGCGCACGGCGGCCACTGCATCGCCCGCACCGACGAGGGCCGCGTCCTCTTCGTCCGGCACGCGCTGCCCGGCGAGAAGGTCGTCGCCCGCGTCACCGAGGGCGCCGCGGACGCGCGCTTCCTGCGCGCCGACGCCGTACGCGTCCTGGAGGCGTCCAAGGACCGGGTCGAGGCGCCCTGCCCGTACGCCGGTCCCGGCAAGTGCGGCGGCTGCGACTGGCAGCACGCCAAGCCCGGTGCGCAGCGCCGACTCAAGGGCGAGGTGATCGCCGAGCAGCTGAAGCGGCTCGCGGGCCTGACGCCCGAGGAGGCCGGCTGGGACGGCACGGTCATGCCGGCCGAGGGCGACAAGGTCCCGGCGGGCGAGGTGCCGGCCTGGCGGACCCGCGTCCAGTACGCGGTCGACGTCGAGGGCCACGCGGGCCTGCGCAAGCACCGCTCGCACGAGGTGCAGCCGATCGACCGCTGCCTGATCGCCGCGCCCGGCGTGAGCGAGCTCGGCATCGAGCAGCGGAACTGGGAGGGCATGGCGTCCATCGAGGCCATCGCCGCCACCGGCTCCGGCGACCGCCAGGTCGTCCTCACCCCGCGCCCGGGCGCCCGACTGCCGATCGTCGAGCTGGACAAGCCGGTCTCGGTCCTGCGCGTGGACGAGAAGGACGGCGGTGTCCACCGCGTGCACGGCCGCCCGTTCGTCCGCGAACGCGCCGACGACCGCACGTACCGCGTGGGCAACGGCGGCTTCTGGCAGGTCCACCCGAAGGCCGCCGACACCCTCGTGCGCGCCGTGATGCAGGGCCTGCTGCCCCGCAAGGGTGACACCGCGCTGGACCTGTACTGCGGTGTCGGCCTCTTCGCGGGCGCGCTCGCCGACCGCGTGGGCGACAAGGGCGCGGTGCTCGGCATCGAGTCGGGCAAGCGCGCGGTGGAGGACGCCCGCCACAACCTCCAGCACTTCGACCGCGTCCGCATCGAACAGGGCAAGGTGGAACAGGCCCTGCCGCGCACGGGGATCACCGAGGTCGACCTGATCGTCCTGGACCCGCCCCGCGCGGGCGCCGGCAAGCAGACGGTCAAGCACTTGGCCACGCTGGGCGCGCGGAGGATCGCCTACGTCGCCTGCGACCCGGCGGCCCTGGCGCGGGACCTCGCCTACTTCGCCGAGAACGGCTACAGGCCGCGGACGCTGCGGGCGTTCGACCTGTTCCCGATGACGCACCACGTGGAGTGCGTGGCGATCCTGGAGCCTGCCGCAAAGGGCGCCTGACCCGCTGGTTTTCCGAGTGTGCGTTATGTGCACTGTGGGCGTTACGGGCGATATCTTGACGCTGGGATGACGCTCGTGACGCTCAAATGACGCTCGATCTGGCGTGGCGTCAGGTAGGGGACCGTGCAGGTCGCGCTGGGTGCTGAGCTCACTTTCCGAGGTCTGACTTTGCGGAGGCTTGGAGAAAATCGGCCCGTTCCGCCGTCGCTGATTGCGGCAGCGGGCTCAGTAGGGGACCCGTAGGGGCTCAAGCCGTGCATGAACGGCTTGAGGTCCTCGGCCCGGGGCTCGGGGATTTCCGGCATCAACGGTGAACCGTCGAGCGGGTTCGATCGTTGCGCCTGACTCTCGGCCGCCCAGGCGATCCATACCTCGGCTTCGTCCTTGGCTGGTCCGAGCGGAGGACTTTCTGTGTGGAGTCGGAGTGCGCGACGTACTCGACTGGGCCCGCCGCGCGCCTCCACGCCGCGTCCGTACAGGGCGCTGAGCAGCCCGCCGAAGGCGATGCTGCCTCCGGTCCGAGCGGGCCTGGCGGTGGCGGACGGTGCTGGTGGTGGCGCGGGGCGACGGCGTGAGTGGTGTGGTGTCCACGGCGGGGCGCGGGCGGACCCGTAGGGCGGCGGCAGGTCGGCGACGGTCGCGCCGAGGTCCTTGGCCGTCCGTGCACTTCGCGGTGAGGAAGTCGATCTGACAGCCGAGCGCGGTGAGCCGGGCGGCGATCTGCCGGCCCTGCACGGTCTCCGGTGCGCCGGCGAACTGGCCTGCGGCCTCCATGAGTTCCTGGAGGTGGATCCTCAGGCCCGCGTCGTAGCCGCGCCGGGTGGCGCCGAGGGGCGCGTTGGACGCGGCACCGGCGTGCCGGGCTTCGATGACGGCCCGGATGACCGTAACGACCTACCTGCCCGTGGCCGGCGCGACCGGCCTCACGTCCGGGGAGGGAAGGGCGCAGCCACTCCGCCATGATCGGACACGGCCCAGAACTGCCTGGTGAAGGAGCACCACCGGACAGCGCCGTGACCGGGACTGGTGATCCCGCACGGACTGGCCATCCGCACTCGTCTCGTCGCTCGGAAGCCCTCCTGGACCGCTACGACGAGTGGGCCGCAAGGCCCGAGAACAAGTTCACCACCTTCTCCAACGCGTCCCCGAAGGACTTCGCCCGGATAGCGGAAATGGCCATCGCCGACCCCAACGAGAAGCTGCACATCAACATGACGGGGCTGAACGAACTCCAAGGCTTCATGGCGGCGGCCCAGCGTGGCCTGAGGGGCGGAGCGGCCGGAGCTGCTGCCACGGACTACGAGATGTCCATGATTGCGAGAGCTCTCGCCAATGGTCAACGCCCGTGGGATTCGATCAAGTTCTACTCCCCGTCAGGTCCGGATGGATCCATGCGACTGGATCCCCCGACAGATATGCCGGATCTATCGGTATTGAAGGGGGAGCTTCCACCCGTGAAAGGCTCGATCATCGGATACTGCCACTGCTGAGGAAGCGAACATGGATACCCATCGGCAAGACCTTTACCCGGACCTGACTGCTTCGGGTGGCCTTGGACCAGCCATGAAAGAGGCAGCGACGTGGCGCGGTTGTGACATCGGGCTGTCGCCCTGGGCCACCGATGTCATCAGGATCGAGACGGCAAGAGGTTACGTGTCGGTCGATCCTGCGACCGAGGAGCGCCTGTTCCGGGTGACAGTCCACATTCCCGGGTTCACCTGGGAGATCGGCTCGACGGACGATCTCGGTTTGCTCGTGGAGGCGGTCGCCGCATGGCGGGAAGGTATGCCGTTCGAGGAGTTGGAGGCGAAATTCGATTTCATGGAGCTCGAAGAATTCGCCAGGGCGCTTGAAACGGGAGAGCCCACCTCTCTGCAGTGGTCCGACCTTCTGTCGTCCGACTTCTAGCGGGGGCAATGGAACCTTCTGCGTCGCCTTCATGCGGATGAGGTGGTGCGGAATATGTTTCCAACGGTTACGCACGGTGCCGTCCGCCTGCGTGTGGATCCGTTGGACGTAACGAGCCGTCAGGTTCTGGTGCATGAGCTGGACGGCGAGCGTTACGAAATCATGCGTGCTGGGGTGCCAGGGGCCGCCTGGGTCGAGGTGTCGGCCGGTGATCTGATCGCCTCCCTGCGAGTCGCGTTGCACGAACAGTGATTTCGACGGATCGATGAAGGTGAAACCCCGCCAGGTGATTCCTGGCGGGGTTTCTCCGTGTTGCTCACGCGTTCGACCCGTACGCAGGCGACCGGGGCGACCCGGTCGACGGATGGGCTGTTCACGGCGTCACCCTCCGCCTCCTGATCGTCTCCGAACTCCCGCGTATCATCGGTCCTTACCCGCCTGCCTGACGTACGCCCGGCTGAAGAGGCCGTCCCATCCCCGGCCGACGCCCATGCCGCTCCCGACCAGGGCGACGCGGCCGAGGGCCACCCCGAAGCCGTCCTGGCGGACGCCGGCCGTTCGGACGATCGTCGACTTGACAGCGAGGGCCTGGCCAAGGCCGTGCAGCGGGATCGGGACGTGCACGAGTGGCCGACAGCGACCCGCGACGCCGACCTCCTAATGATCACTTCGGCGTCTGTCCTGGTTGAGGTGATCCACCCGAGGATCAACGATGCGGCTCACAAGTGCACTCTGTTCCCGGCTGCGATTGGAGCCGGTGCCCCAGGCCATCGCGCAGTCGGCCGCAGCTCTGCTGCGGGCTTCCGGCCTCCACGGCCACCCGTACGCCATCGACGCGATGCTGTGGTGCCACGGCCCTTGCTCAGCCGGCCCGGGGGTTCGAGACCGACCTCCCAGGATGCCGTCCGGGTGAGGTCTCCTAGCATGACCGCATGGTTGCCAGTGACGCCCAGGAGTCCGAGGGAGGCCGGGAAGCCGTGTCCCGC
This sequence comes from Streptomyces sp. NPDC006368, assembly GCF_040612535.1. Taxonomy (NCBI): domain Bacteria; kingdom Bacillati; phylum Actinomycetota; class Actinomycetes; order Kitasatosporales; family Streptomycetaceae; genus Streptomyces; species Streptomyces sp. NPDC006368. The sequence goes on along the minus strand of NZ_JBEXQK010000013.1, from coordinate 108,705 downwards.
GACGCCGCTGAAGTCGAATACAGCCGCGTGGCCTCAGCGCGCGGGGAACGCCGTGAAGACGGGCTGCCCGGCGGAACACAAGGTGACGATGCGGGAGACAGGGATCACTCGGTTGCTGCTCTGGTGGAGAAGGCGGCCGACCTGGCCGAACCGATCAAGCCGAGGTTGCGTGGCTGGCTCCATGCCGGAATGGTTCCCGCCGCACTGATCGCAGGCGTCGTGCTCATCTGTCTGGCCCGTACTCCGCAGGCGGTCCTGGCCTGCGCTGTGTATTCGGTCACCGCGTGGCTGCTGTTCGCGACGAGCGCCATCTACCACCGCGGTACTTGGGGGCCGCTCGGTGAGGCTCTTCTGCGACGTCTCGACCATGCCAACATCTTCCTGATCATCGCCGGCACCTGTACCCCCCTGGCCGTGCTTCTCCTCCCGCCGGACGAGCGCTCCATGCTGCTGTGGATCGTATGGGCGGGCGCGTTGGCCGGCATCGTGTTCCGGGTCCTGTGGGTCGGAGCTCCGCGCTGGTTGTACACCCCGTGTTACCTGGCCCTGGGCTGGGCACCGGTGTGTTACCTGCCCGACTTCCTGCACACCGGCGGTGCGGCCGTACTCGTCCTGATCGTTGTCGGCGGTCTCCTCTACAGCGCCGGCGCGGTGGTCTACGCCCTCCAGCGCCCCGACCCCTCACCCCGCTGGTTCGGCTTCCACGAGGTCTTCCACGCGCTGACCATGGCGGCCTTCGCCGCGCACTACATCGCCATCTCCCTGGCCACCTACTGACCGCGACAGCGTTCCGGCTCGAGCCGCTCGTCACACACGTTGCCGCGCTGGTCCGCGACGGGCCGGGCGACCGCGCCGAGACGCCGCGCCACTCGCGAAAGCGTCTGCCCTTCCGGCCCGCGAGTTGGTCCTGCGAACGTATCCACGCCGGCAGGTGCAAACCCGGCGCCGCCGATCGCCGGAGCGGGTAGGGCATACGCCGGATGCTGCTGTCGTGGACGTGCCGGTCGGCAGCGTCGTGGATCCTGCTCACGTCGGGTCAGCCAGGCTGCGGAACTCCTCCCCGGCCGTCCTACCAAGTCCTGGGGCGGCCGAACGTCACCGGCTCTGGAGCGTGGGCTGTGCCTTTCGGCGTGCGGCACGTCCAGCCATGGTTCATGCGGCAACGGGATCCGGTACCGGGACCGGGATCGGGCTGGGCGTGTATTGCGGGGAGCGGCGATTGCGCAAGCGCTTCCCGGTGAAGGAGTTTCCGCCGCCCGATCAGAAAGGCACTGATCGCGTGGCTCTTCACGGGTGTGACGCCCCGTAGGCAGGTAAGGAGGGAAGAGCGAGGGAGAGACGAGACAGCGGTCCTTCAGCTGACCTGCGACAGAGGGGGCCCCGTGTTCGAGGCGGAAGACATCAGGGAGTGGCGCGGCCACGACGTGGTCGACCATGAGCGGCACAAGATCGGCGTCCTGGAGGCGGTCTACGTCGACACGGCCACGGACCAGCCCGCGTTCGCGACGGTCACGGTCGGCCTGCCGACCCGGCGCCGGCTGGTGTTCGTCCCCCTGGGTGACGCGACGGTCGGTCCCGGTTATCTGAAGGTCGCCTACGACAAGAAGCAGGTCAAGGAAGCGCCCTCGATCGGCACGGACGGCGAACTGCTGGCGGAGGACGAGAAGACGGTCTTCGCGCACTACGAGCTGGGCTACCGAACGGGTGCGGCCGGCGAGCGCCGTCTCGCCCGCCGCTGATGACTTCCCACCAACTCCCCCCTGAGGTGACACGGATGGCTCTCTTCCTCCTGCTGGTCATTGTGGCCATCGTGCTCGGGATCATCGGAGCGGTGGCGAAGGGCCTGTTCTACCTGTTGGTCATCGGTGTGGTGGTTCTGGTCGCCGACTTCGTCCTCCTCGGCCTGCGCCTGGGGCGCCGCCGCAGGCGCCTGCCCAGGTGACGCGGTCACCCCGGGGCGGAGCACCCCGCTTCGCCCGCCCGGGGGCGGGCCGGCCGAAGCGGCGTGTCGAAGCAGCCTGACGTCATCGCCCAGGAGTGGTCCGCCCCGTCCGCGACGGGGCGGAGGCGTCGGCGAGATCGGCGCCGGTGTCGGCGTCCCGCCGGGAGTGGCCGACGCCGTGCCAGTCCAGGCACATGACGGTCGCGTCGTCCTGCAGGTGACCGTGGTTGGCGTCGACGACCGCCGCGATGAGGGTGCGGGCGGCCTCACGGGGATGCAGCGCGCGGGTGCGGACGATCAGATCCGGCAGGTCGAGGCTGTTGGCGTTGCGCTCCAGCATGCCGTCGGTCAGCATCACCAGCCGGTCGCCCGGCCGCATGTCCAGCGACTGGACCCGGTAGCTGTGAGGGGCATGGAAGCCGAACGGCATATCGATCTTCGGAGTGATCTCCCGCACCTGTCCGTCCCGCATCCGCAGCGGCCAGGGGTGCCCGGCGTTGATGAACTCGGTCTTGCCGTCGATCAGGCTGATACGCAGGAGCTGGCCGGTGACGTAGCCCTGGCGGCCGTGCTCGCGCATGGCCTTGTCGGCCTGGCGGGCCTGCTCGACGAGGTCGGCACCGGCCCGCCGCGCCCGGCGCAGGGCGCCCACCAGGAGAGTGGCCAACAGCGCGGCGTCGACATCGTGCCCCATGGCATCGGTGACGGAGAGCTGGACCGTGTCCCGGTCGATCACGTAATCGAAGGTGTCACCCCCGACGTGGTCGGCCGGCTCCAGCGCCCCGGCCACCGCGAACTGGGCCGCCTCACACGCCAGCGACTCCGGGAGCAGCCGGTGCTGGATTTCCGCGGCCAGGCTCAGCGGCATGGTACGGCGGCCCCACTGGTACACGTCGGTGAAGGACCGGTTCGCGATGACGATGTACGCCAGGGCGTGCGCGGTCTCGCCGATCTCCCGCATCACCTCCGCGTCGGGCGCCGCGGGCAGGAACAGTTCCAGGAGCCCGATGGCGTCCCCGCGGTTGGTCACCGGGGCGACGATCCGCACCAGCGCGCCCTCGCCCTTGTCCTCCACACTCGGCCGCTGGGTGCGGATCACGTCGTCGTACAGGGTGCCCCGCAGCTTGATGCGCCGGGCGGGCTCATCGGTCTCGACGCTGCCCGCCATCCCCAGCCGTACGACCGAGCCGCCGGTGAAGTCGGTGATCAGAAACGACACCGACGCGGCCCCGAGGTGTTCCCTGAGCATGCGCGCGACCACGTCGAGCGACTCCACGGGCGCCGCGGTCTCCGCCGCCGCCAGTGTCCCCGCCAAGGTCACCGCTCTGTCCCGGCCACCGCCGTTCTCGGGAGTACGACTGATCGGCCCACCGTCCCCGTCAGGCCCACATACGGTCACGGTGACTCCTCGCTGCTCGCTGGCGCTCAGGACTCCGTCCCGGGTGGGCGAGGGGCCGGCGCCAGGCCCGGTGCCCGGCAGATGTCATTGCATCACAGAGGCCCTGAAGGGATGGGCCTGGCGGCCGACCGCTACGTCGAACGGTCCGGCGCCGCTGCCGTGTGGAACGCCCGGGCCTCGCAGACGCCCGGCCCACCGGAGTTCATGTCACACGGGTACCGGCGGCGACCCGTGGTGACTGCTGCGGCCTTCACATGCTGCGAGCCCGTGCTGGGCACCTTCGCCGGCTGCCTGCTGGATCGGGCCGATGAGGTGATGCTGCGTGACGCCGTCGGCGAACGTGGTCGCCTCTCTGGTGCCGTGGATCTTTGTTGCGGGCGAAGGCAGCCGTACAGGTGGGGGAAGTCCTGCACGCTCCGCCTGGGTGACCATGACGCTCGTTTGACACTCCGGCCGCCTCAGATCCCGGCCCCAGGTGGGCCTGCCCCCCCTGAACTGCGGATGCTCACACCTCCAGCCCTTGGGGCGTCTTTCCGATGACGCATCACGTGGAGTGCGTGGTGCTTCCGGAGCCGGTGGAGAGGGGCCACCGACCTGTGGCTTCAGCGGACGCACAGTGTGTGCGCCACCTGCGTGACGGGCGACGTCGTCTTGACGCATGTCTGGCGCACGTGACGCACGTGACGCACGCGACCCACGTGGACGCATGCCCCTCGTACCCTCTGGCAGGTCGTCTTTACCGGAAAGCCGCCCCGCCGGCCCGCGTCCGGGCCGTGCTGATGGGCGGCTTTCCGTGTAGCCATTCGGGCTCCGGCCGCCTTCCGGACGGGATGGTCACGGCGGCTCGGCGAACCGCCCCGGTAACGGCACCTGAGGAGGGGGCTGGGCGGTCAGCCCACGAGGTGGTTCTCCCGTGCGGGGCGCTCCGGGAACGGCCCGGGCCGGTGCGTCAGCTTCTCGCCCTCGACGTCGATGTTCGGCAGGAGCCGGTCGAGCCACCTCGGCAGCCACCAGACGGACTTGCGGAGCAGGGCGAACAGGGCGGGCACGATGGCCATGCGGACGACGAACGCGTCGAAGAGGACAGCCGCGGCGAGGCCGAAGCCGATCATCTTGACGAAGTCGTTGTCCTCCACGATGAAGCCGGAGAACACGCTGGTCATGATGATCGCGGCCGCGCTGACGACCCGGCCGCCGTACCGGAACCCGGTGACGACCGCCTCGCCCGTGCGGGCGCCGTGGACGTACGCCTCACGCATCCGGGACACCAGGAAGACCTCGTAGTCCATCACCAGGCCGAAGACCACGCCGATCATGAAGATCGGCAGGGTGCTCATGACCGGGCCCGGCTGGTCGACGCCGAAGAGGTCGGCCAGCCGGCGGGCTGTGAAGGTGAGGAACGGTGCCCATCGGGCACCAGGGGCACCACGCGCAGGTCCGAACCGGTGGCGTGGGCGCTGCGTGGGGCGGTGGTGAGCCGGCGGCGTCAGGAAGGGCGGGTTCGGGGACCGCCATGACTCAGGGCCGCTGATGGGAAGTCGCCCACGGAGGGGCGGTCACTCGGAGGCGACGCTCGTGGAGAGGCCGCCGCCGCTACGAGGCGGGGGAGGAGTGGTGCTCCGTGACGGTGATGGCCGCGGCGGGGCAGACACCGGCGGCGACGCGGACTGCCGCGTGCTGCTCCTGCGGCGGCCGGGCGTTCAGCAGGGTGACCAGGCCCTCGTCCTCGTCCTGGTCGAAGACCCGCGGGGCGCTGAGGGCGCACATGCCGGCCCCCAGGCAGCGGTCGCGGTCGACGCGGACGTCCATGGGATCAGTTCTCGTCCCAGGAGACCGGCAGCCGGTGCACGCCGTAGATGCTCATGTCCGTCCGCAGCGGCACCTCCTCGGCCGGCACGTCCAACCGCAGCGTGGGGAACCGCCTCAGCAGCGCGGGCAGGGCCACCGTCATTTCGACGCGGGCCAGTTGCTGGCCCAGGCACTGGTGGATGCCGTGTCCGAAGCCCAGGTGTCCGGTGGCCTTGCGGCGTAGGTCGAGGACGTCGGGGTCGGGGAACCGCTCCGGGTCCCGGTTGGCGGCTTCCAGCGAGATGGTGACGCTCTCGCCCGCCTTGATGAGCCGGCCCTCCAGCTCGACGTCCTCCAGCGCGGACTTCACGCTGGTGTGGGCGATGGTCAGGTAGCGCATCAGCTCTTCGACGGCCTGGGGGGCGAGGTCCGGGTCCGTACGCAGGGCGTCGGCCTGGGCCGGGTTGGTGAGGAGCGCGAACGTCCCGTGGGCGATCATGTTGGCGGTGGTGTCGAGCCCGGCGGCGAGCAGGAAGCCCCCGACGCCGATCAGCTCCTCGTCGGTGAGGTCCGAGTCCCGGGCCAGGTCGCCGAGCAGGTCGTCGGAGGGTGCGGCGCGCTTGGCGGCGACCAACTCGGCCATGTACTCCTGGAGTCCGGTGAAGGCGGCGTACCGGTCCTCGGGCGTCACGTCCATGGACATGATCGTGTGGGCGTGGCCCTGGAAACGCTCACGGTCGGCGTAGGGCACGCCGAGCAGCTCGCAGATCATCAGCGCGGGGAGGGGGCGGGCTAACGCCTCGACCAGGTCGGCACCCGGACCGCGACGCTCCATCGCGTCCAGGTGCTCGGCGGTGATCTCCCGGACCCGGTCGGAGAGTTGCCGCATCCGGCGGACGGTGAACCTGCCCATGAGGAGCCGCCGGAAGCGGGTGTGCTCCGGCGCGTCCATCCCGGTCATGTCGCCGACCGGGGCGGGCGGCAGCGGGCCCTCGGGCCCGCCGGGGAGGGGGTAGTGCATCAGCTCGTACCGCGAGCTGAAACGCGGGTCCGCCAGGATCGAGCGGACCGTGGAGTAGCCGGTGGCCAGCCAGCCGACGTGCCCGTCGGGGTATGTCATCCGCGCGAGCGGGCTCGCGTCGCGCAGCTCCGCCAGACCGGCGGGCGGGTCGAAGGGGCAACCGGCGGCGCGCTGGGTGGGAAGTGTGACGGGCTCGGCGGTCTTGGACTCGGTCCCGGTCCCTGTCCCGGTCCCGGTCCCTGTCCCGGTCCCGGTCCCGGACTCGGTCTCGGTCTCGGGGCGGGTCGTCGGTTCATGCTGCATGGTGTCCTCCGTGAGAGAGCGACGTGCGGTGAACGGTGACGTGCGGTGGCACCTGGCGGTGGCCGGCGCGAAGTGGGGGGAGGCGGGACTCACCGCTTGACGGTCCGGCCGAAGGCGGAACGCGCCCAGAAGTAACCGACCAGGCTGAGGCCGACGCACCAGGCGAGTGCGATGTATCCGCTGTTGCCGATCCCGGTGCCCATCAGCAGCCCGCGCAGGGTCTCGATGGCAGGGGTGAAGGGCTGGTACTCGGCGAACCAGCGCAGCCCGGTGGGCATCGAGTCGGTCGGCACGATGGCGCTGCCCAGGAAGGGCAGGAAGGTCAGCGGCATGGGCATGTTGCTCGCCGACTCGGGGTTCTTGGCCACCAGTCCGATGCCGGCGGACAGCCAGGTCAGGGCCAGCGTGAGCAGGGTGAGGAGGCCGATCGCGGCGATCCATTCGACGGCCGAGGCGTCGGGGCGGAAGCCGATGGCGAGTGCGACACCGATCACCAGGGCGATGGCGATCAGGGTCTGGACGAGGCTGCCGACGACGTGCCCGGTGAGGAACGCGGCGTGGGAGATCGACATCGTACGGAACCGGTTGACGATGCCCTCGGTCATGTCGACGCAGACGCCGACCGCCGTGGCCACCGCCCCGGCTGTCGCGGTCATGAGGATGATGCCGGGTGCGACGTAGTCGATGTACGCCCCTCCGCCCGCGCCGGGGATTCCGGCGCCGAGCGCGCCTCCGAAGGCGTAGTTGAAGAGCAGGAGCATCATCACCGGCATGGCGACGACGGAGATGGTCATCGTCGGATAGCGCAGGGCGTGCTTGAGGTTGCGCCGCAGCATGGTCTTCGAGTCGCTGAGGGCGTACGCGAGGGTGCTCATCGGGCCATCTCCGTAGCGGTGTCGGGGGTGCCGTGACCGGTGAGGGTGAGGAAGACGTCGTCGAGGTCGGGGGCGTGTACGGTCAGCGACTCGGCCCGCACGGCCGCGCCGTCGAGGACGTCGAGGACGGCCCGCAGGGTCGGGATGCCGCCGTCGCTGGGGATGCGCAGCGTGAGTTCCTCGGCGTCGCGTGCGGCCGCGCCGAAGTGGCGGGCAGCGGTGTCGAGTTGGTCGGCGTCGGAGAACCGCAGCCTGATGTGCCCGCCGGGGATGAGGCGTTTGAGCTCGTCCGCGGTGCCCTCGGCGACCAGCCTGCCGTGGTCGAGGACGGCAATGCGGTCGGCGAGCTGGTCGGCCTCCTCCAGGTACTGCGTGGTGAGGAAGATCGTCACACCGTCCCGGTCGACCAGCTCGCGAATGATTGCCCACATGGTGCGACGGCTGCGGGGGTCGAGCCCCGCGGTCGGCTCGTCGAGGAAGATGATCCGCGGGTCGCCGACCAGCGTCATCGCCAGGTCGAGCTTGCGGCGCATGCCGCCCGAGAGGGTGCTCACGGGTTTCCGGGCGGCCTCCGTCAGCTCGAAACGGTGCAGGAGCTCGGCGGCGCGCCGCCTGCCCTCGGGGCGGGGCAGGTGCTGGAGGTCGGCCATGAGGAGCAGGTTCTCCTCGGCGGTGAGGAGGTTGTCGACGGCGGCGAACTGCCCGGTGACCCCGATGGCGGCGCGCACGTCGTCGGGCCGGTCGGAGAGGTCGTGGCCGGCGACCCGGGCCCGGCCGGAGTCGGGGGCGATGAGCGTCGACAGGATCTCGACGGTGGTGGTCTTGCCGGCGCCGTTGGGGCCGAGCAGGGCGAAGATCGTGCCCGCGGGGATGGTCAGGTCGATGCCGTTCAGGACGACCTTGTCGCCGTACGACTTGTGCAGCGCGCGGGCGGAGATCGCCGGGTGGGCGGTGGTGGTGGCGGGTGTTGTCATGAGGCCGTTGCCCCCTTCAGAGGTGTGACATGCCACCCGTGACACATCACAGATCGTGTCGGTCGCCGCATGTGCGGCTCCGGTGGCCGGGTGTGTCGGCCTGTCGGCCTGTCGGTTCGGTCGGTGTTCCGGCGGCGTAGAGGAGATCAGGCGCGGCGGATCACGATGTCGCCGACGCCGGTACGCGCGTGGATCTCGACGGTCTCCTCGGAGGAGGCGGGGCCCTGCGCGGTGCCGAGCGCGTTGCGGACGGTGCCGAACCCGGAGTTGACGTCCAGCCAGGCGGCGGTGGACTCGCGGATGCCGACCTCCAAGTCCCCCACGGCGGTCTGGAGCTGGAGGACGCCCCGGGCCACCTCGTCGACGCGGATGGCGCCGTTGGCGGACTTGGCCTCCACGGAGGCGTGTGCGACGCCGACCGTGATGCGGCCGTTGGAGGAGTTGGCCTTCAGGTCGCCGGTGATCTCACCGATCACGGTCTCGCCGTTGCCGTTCTTGACGGTCGCCGTGCCCGCGATCTCCCCGATGTCGATCCGGCCCGCGCCGTGGATCTCGGCGTTGCCGGCCGCCCGGTTGACGCGGATGTCGCCGTGGCCGGTGCGCAGGTTCGTGCCGGCCGCCTCGTCGAGCAGGATGTCGCCGAACGAGGTCTTGACCCGGCACTCCCCGAGCGGTCCCTCGCAGCTGTAGTCCCCCATGGGGGAGGTGGAGTTGAGGCGCGAGCCCGTCGGGAGTTCGACGGTGATGTCAATCGATCCCGGCTTGCCGAACAAGGAGCGCTTCTTCGGCCCCTTGATGGTCAGGCTGCCGTTGGCGTACGTGACCTTGGTCTGCTGCACCGCCCGTACGTCGGCCTCGTCGGCGCCGTTGCTCGGCAGCACCTCGACGACCGTGTCCTCGCGCTTGCTCGCCGCGACCCGCACGTTGCCGACCTCGAACTCGAGGATCGCGCTGATGGGCTCGGGGGTCTCGAAAGAAGGCATGGCTGTCCCGTCCTCTTGGCTCTGAAGTGTGTTTGCGCAGGTGGGGGATGGTGGGGTGGTGATGCGGCAGTGTGTGGGGGGCTAGCGGACCCAGCCCCGGTAGCTCTGGCCGTGGCGCGAGGTCCGCGCCGGCTGGGTCGGTGCGCCCGGCTCCAGGGCGAGGGCGACCGCACGTACGAGCCAGGCGTTGACGGACAGGCCCTCCTGGCCGGCCGCGTCCTCCACCCGGGCCTTGAGGTGCGCCGGGAGCCGGAAGTTGATCCGGGCGGTGCCGCCTTCGTCGCCGTCCGCAGTGAGTGGCGCCACCGGTGCCACCGATGGCGCCATCGGTGCCGCCGCTTCGGCCGGGCCCTCGCCGGGCATGTCGGGCGCGGGCGGCGCCGTCACCACGAACTCGGGGTCGAGTCCGCGCAGGCGTACGTCCACCGAACCCGGCGCCAACTCGCGGGTGATCTCGTCCGAGGCGGCGGACAGCGCGTTCAGAAGCGTCAGCCGGGCGGCCGACTCCAGGGGGGCGGTCAGCCGCTCGGCCAGGGCGCGGGCTTCGTCCCCGCCGGCGTTCGCGGCGACCGCGAGCTCACGGCGGAGGTGATCGACGTAGGGGGTCAGGTCCATGGAGAGATAGTGGCACCATAATGGCGCCATGGCAAGTCATTCTGGCGCCAGATGGCGCACCGTGGCGCCGAACGGTGCCCCCTGTGGTGCCGCCGGTGAGCTTCGTGGCGCCATGAGGTGTCATGAGGCGTCATGCGGTGCCATCGATGCCGGAGGGCGACGGTGTGCGTGCGAGCGCGCGTGTGAACTGTGCCGTATGGCGTCAAGGGCGGCGAGAGAGGTGCTCGGTAAGGCCCGGCCCGAGGCGCTGCGCGGTCCGAGCGGACCAGCCGTGCAAGAAGCAACCGGTGCCCGCCGTCGACGCCACCGTCACCGACCTCGCCACACTCTCACCGGGCGCGACCACACGTGCGACGGCGACGGGCTGGTGCCGTGCCGCGTCAGACAGCGTCGAGTGCGGTGAGCAGGCCGTCGAGTGGGGCGGGTACGCGGTCGGGGGCGAGGGCCTCGACGAGGACGTGACCGTAGCGGATCTTGCGCCCTTTCTTCGTGCCGAGGAAGCGCTGCTGCTGCTGTGCGGTGCGGCCCCGCTGTGCGGGCTGGCGCAGGAAGGTCTGGAGGGCGCCCAGGTCGCCCTCCGCCCGGACGAGTTCCTCCACCCGTGCCACGCCCAGCGTGCGGATGAGCTCGTCCTCCAGATCCGCCGCGCAGACGAAGAAGCCTTGTTGTGCCGCACCGGCCCGCTCCAAGCCGCGTGCGTAGTGGCGGCGCTCCGCCTCGTCGCACAGTCCCGTGAGGTCGAGGCCCGGACCGGGCGGCCCGAGGAGGCGGGTGAAGCGCCCGACGTTCATCGCACCACCCATCGGCAGAACGCAGACTCCTTCGGCCTCCAGGTTCCGGCCACGGCTCGCGGCCGGCGCGATGACCGCTGCGACGTCGCTCGGCCCTTCGAGCAGGGCCACTGCCCGGACGCGCAGCCGCGCGGCCAGCTCGCGCGCGGGGTCGCCGGGGCCACCGGCCGCCCACGTGGTGACCGCGTCCCGGAACGACCTCATGTCAGTCATGAGGGGAGTCTCCGCCCTTTCCGGCCGCCACGGTAGGGAATTTCCGCGACCCCCGAACCCCGGTACCGACATCGACCGTAACCGTCAATCGTCGCCCGTCGCCCGTCGCCCCGTGGCCGCGAAGGCGGCTCGGGCACCACTCGCCGGGAGAGCCCCCCGGCCCGTGCGGCGCCCTGTGCCCAGCCACCCCCCCCGGCCATGGGCGGCCGGTGCCGGCCCACCCGGGAGGAGCCCGAGAGCACCTGCACGTGATCACCGGCGGCAAGGCCGGCGCTCCGGCGACTTCCGTCGGGCGGCGGTCCGCTCCGTCTCGGCGGCGCATGGCGGGCCGGGTCTCACGGTTCGTCCGCCCGAGTGTCCTGGCGGACCGATATTGCGGCCAGGAAGTGTCCGCAATCGCCGATACCGTGACGAGCGTGGCCCTCTTCCGTCGACGTGAGGAAGCTTATGCAGCAGCAGGCTATGCAGATCATCGGCGCCCGCGAGAACAATCTCAAAAACGTGTCCGTGGAGGTGCCGAAGCACAAGGTCACGGTGTTCACCGGTGTATCGGGGTCGGGGAAGTCGTCCCTGGTGTTCGACACCATCGCGGCGGAATCCCAGCGGCAGCTGAATGAGACCTTCACCGCGTTCGTGCGGAATCGGCTGCCCAAGTACGGGCAGCCCGACGCCGACGTGATCGCGAACCTGTCGACGGCGGTGATCATCGACCAGAAGCGGATCGGGGGGAACGCCCGGTCCACCGTCGGGACGATCACCGACGTCTACGCGCTGCTCCGGCTGCTCTACTCGCGGGTGGGCAAGCCCTGGATCGGAATCTCGAACGCCTTCTCCTTCAACGACCCCGCGGGCATGTGCCCCGACTGTGAGGGACTGGGGAGCCGGGTGAAGGTCGATCTCGACAAGCTGCTCGACACCTCCAAGTCCCTCAACGAGGGGGCCATTCGGCATCCGGCCTTCAATGTCGGGGGCTGGTTCTGGAAGCTGTACGCCCATTCCGGCCTTTTCGACAATGACAAGAAGCTGCGCGACTACAGCGAGAGCGAGTGGCAAGCGTTCCTGCACGGGGCCCAGGGGTCGATCGCCCTGGACTGGCAGGGCGGCCGGATCAACTCCAAGTATGAAGGGCTGCTGGAGAAGTTCAACCGGCTCTACCTGCGCAAGGAGCCCGATGAGATGAGCGCCAAGAACCGCGTGGCGCTGGAGCGGGTCGTCACCCGGGGCCCCTGCGACACGTGCAAGGGGCAGCGGCTCAGCCAGCGGGCGCTCGGGTGCCTCATCGACGGCCGGAACATCGCCGAGCTCGCCTCCCTGGAGGTCGCCGATCTGATGGAGGCGGTCAAGAAGGTGGACGCCCCGGCGGTGTCCACCCTGACGGCCGGCCTCGTCGAGCGGCTGCAGCACCTCCTCACGCTCGGGCTCGGATACCTCAGCCTCAACCGCGAGACCTCCACCCTCTCCGGTGGCGAGTCACAGCGCATCAAGATGGTCCGTCACCTGAACAGTTCGCTTGTCGACATGGTGTACATCTTCGACGAGCCCACCATCGGCCTGCACCCCGGTGACGTGCGCAGGCTCAGCGAGCTCCTGACGGAACTGGCCGACAAGGGCAACACCGTGCTCGTGGTCGAGCACGACCGCGACATCATCGAGATGGCCGATCACGTCATCGACCTCGGGCCCGGGGCCGGACGGCACGGGGGCGAGATCGTGTACGAGGGCGATGTACGGGGCCTCACCAAGGCGGACACGCCGACCGGGCGGTTCATGCGGCGGGTCCTCCCGGTCAAGGAGCGGTTCCGGGAGCCCAAGGGACACCTGGAGGTGACGGGGGCCCGGCTCCACAACCTCAAGGACATCTCCGTACGGATCCCGCTCGGCGTGCTCACGGTCGTCACCGGGCCCGCCGGGTCCGGCAAGAGCACGCTCATCCACGACGTACTCCTCCAGCAGCACCCCTCGGCCGTCATCATCGACCAGTCCGCGGTCACCACGAACCGCCGCTCCAACCCGGCGACCTACACCGGCATCATGGACGAGATCCGCCGGCTGTTCGCCCAGGAGAACCAGGTCAGCCCGTCGCTGTTCAGCTTCAACTCCGAGGGCGCCTGCCCGAACTGCCAGGGGCACGGCATCATCTACACCGACCTCGCCTTCATGGACCCGATGATCACGACCTGCGAGGTCTGTGCGGGCATGCGCTTCACCGGGGACGTCCTGCGCCTCACCCTGCGCGGGCAGAACATCCACGACGTGCTGTCGATGAGCGCCGCCGAGGCGGCCGAGTTCTTCAACGAGCCCAAGATCGCCAAAACCCTCCGGTCGATCAACCAGGTCGGTCTCGGCTACCTCCGGCTCGGGCAGCCCCTCAACACCCTCTCCGGCGGTGAGTGCCAGCGCATCAAGCTCGCCACGGAGTTGGGGAAGAAGGGCAGCGTGTACGTCATGGACGAGCCCACGACCGGGCTTCACATGTCGGACGTCGACAGCCTCGTCCACCTCATCGACGGCCTCGTCGAGAAGGGCAACTCCGTCATCGTCATCGAGCACAATCTTGACGTCGTCAAGCACGCGGACTGGGTGGTCGACCTCGGCCCCGGCGGCGGCACCGAGGGCGGCCGGGTGATCTTCGAGGGCACCCCTGCCGACCTGGCGAAGGCCGAACACTCCCTCACCGGGCAGTTCCTCGCCGCGTCGCTGCCGACCTCCGGGGGCCGTGGCTGAGACCGGCGCGTCGCCGGCGCCCACCGGCGCGGGCGGCGAGGAGCGGACCGTTCCCAGGTACCGGCCTCACACCGTGCTCGGCGGCCGGCCTCAGACCGTGTGGCGGCCGGCGCCCGGCCGGATGCCCAGGAGCTGCTGAGCGGAGTGCTCACCCGGCTGCTGGGCCGCTGACCGAGGCGTCACGCGCGGGCCGCTCCGCGGCGGAGCGGCCCGGCTCCCGTGGCGTCACCGCCCGGGCCGGCCGCCCGGACAACTCCCGCACATAGGCGACCAGTTCGGGCGGCTCGTGCACCTCGAACTCGATACCGAGCAAGCCGATGGTGAGCGCGAGCCACTCGAGCGAGTCGGCGGCCGTACGCAGTCGGCGCGTCCGGTCGTCGACCGCCGTGAGAATCCCGTGGCGCGGCCGACCCCCGGAGCCACCTCCGCATGTGCCTCTCTTGCTCGGCTTGGAGGGGGCGTCCGCACGACCACCGGGATCGGCTTCGCCCCCCGCTGCCGGGCATGGTCGGTTTCCGGGTCCTCAGCAACCGCTTCGGGGCCACCGTGCCGGCCGTCGTGTCCACCTGGTCCGGTCCTTCCGCCCCGTGCACGCCCGTCCGGCCGGGCACGGGCGGCCGTCTCAGTGCCGGGGCCCCCGGCGCCCGGCCGGGTCCGGGGACGGAGCGTTCCGCGGGGACGTCCCCGGGGGCGGGGCGCCGGGGCGGCTGCGGGCGTCCAGGATCTGGAAGGCGCAGAGCGCGCCCAGGATGACCGCTCCGCCCACCATCTGGAGCGCGCCCACCGCCTCGCCCAGCACCACCCAGCCGAGCACCACCGCGACGACCGGGCGCAGGAGGGCGGACATGGATGCCAGACCGGCGTCGACCACGCGCAGCGCGTACGTCATCAGCCCGTGCCCCAGCAACTGGCTCACCAGCGCGTAGACGAAGATCAGGGCGTATCCCCCGAGGCTGTGCGGCAGGACGGGGTCGCTGGTCAGCATGGCCACCGGGGCCAGCATGACCATGATCACCACGGAGTTGGTGAGCATGATCAGTGTGGTCGGGATCCGCTCCCGGAGGTGCTTCGTCATCAGCAGGAACGCCGCGTACAGCGCGGCCGAGGACAGCGCGAGGGCGTCGCCCAGGAAGTGGTGGCCCCCGAGAGAGGGCCGGTTCGCCCCGCCGAGCACCACCAGGGCGCCGCCGGCGAGCGCGACCAGCACGATGACCAGCTTCGCCGGTGCGGCGCGTTGGCGAAGGACCAGCCAGCTGAGCAGCAGGACGAAGACGGGGGAGAGGTTCATGAGGAACGCGGTGTTGGCGACCGTGGTGAAGTGGACGGCCCACTGGTTGGCCAGCAGGTCCAGCCCGGCCACCAGGCTGGAGACCATCAGCAGGGACAGGTCGCGCGGCCGCATGTCGCCCAGGCGCGCCCCGCCCCCGCGAGGCACGGTGACGGCGCCGACCAGCACGGAGGCGACCACCATGCGCAGCATGAGTGTGGCGGTCGGATCGACCTCGCTCAGCCGCACGAAGATCAGTGCGGACCCCACGCCGACGGTACTGGCCGCCAGGGCCGAGTAGCCCAGGTACCGGTCGCGTGCGGCGGCTGCCTCGGGGGTGCTGTCTCGGGTCATGCCTCTTCTTCCGTGGCCGCCCGATCGCCGGGCGTGGAGACGGTGTTGACGGCGCAGTGGACGCTTCCGAACTGCTTGTGGTGCTCGTCGAACGGTACTGCGACGACGTCGACGTCGTACAGGTCGAGCAGGGGGGCCACGTCGTCGTAGGCGGCCTCCGACGTGATGGCGACGCGCTGGTCCGGGACGAAGAACGCGTTGGCCGCGAACCGTTCGATCTGCTTTGGCGACAGCGCGACGATCCGCGTGTCCGTGTCGTCCAGCGCCCGGCGCAGGCTGACCGGGGGAGCGGGACGGGCCGGTTGACCGGTGGCCGCGTCGAACCGGTGGACGGTGGCCGTCACCGCCGGGTTGTCGAGCCGCTCCTCGGCCACCAGGGCGACGCCCGGACCCACGGAGAGCCAGTGGTCGAGATGGAACTCCTCCGGACGCTTCAGGCCGTCCCGCACCTGGATGACGGGCCGGCTCTCCGTGACCAAATGGGGGATCAGCGCCTCGGCCGACTCCGGACCGGTCCGGAAGCCGCAGCCCAGGACGGCGAGGTGCTCGGCGACCGCGACGTCACCGCCCTCCAGGTGGCGCCCCTCGGCGGGCGGGACGTCCGCCCCGCGGCCCCGCAGCCGGTGCAGCAGCACCTCCATCACCGCGGTCTCGCGGGCCCGGTCACGGCGCCGGAGCCGCCCCAGGGCCAGCGGGCCCCCCAGGTCCGCGTAGTGGTCGCGCGGGAACATCAGGCCGAACAGCGGTCGCAGCACGTAGCTCTCGTACGAGGCGTCCGGGCTGATCGCCGCGATCTCCGGGTCGGCGTGCAATTCCAGGCGCGGCTGCCGTACCACGATGTCGATCAGGTCGGACTGCGCCCAGTGGGCGAACGCCCGCCGCACCCCCTCGCGCCGGCCGGGATCGTCGCAGCCAACGGCCTGTTCCGCCAGCCGGACGATCTCCTCCCGGGCGACCGACTCCAACCCCTGACGAACCGTCACCACCGGTCCGTACTTGGCGAGGGTCTCCCGCAGCGCCGCCGACTCAGCCGCCGCCCGCCGCGGGTCGTACGGCGGGTCGGACTCCATGAACAACCCCATCTCCACCGGCATCACTTCGGCCGGGTTCTGCACGATGAAGGTGGTCGATGGCATCAGTGGTCTCCCGCCAGTTCGTAGCCGTACGAGTCGAGCGTCTCCAGGACGGCGTGCTCGACGTCCTTGGTGGAGGGTCCCCGGTACCGGAAACGGCCGAGGATGGCCTCGTAACCGCCGGAACCGTCGAAGCGGTGGCCCGGCTCCGGCAGCACCTCGGCGTACAGGTGCGGCACCCGCCCGAGCATGCCGGTCCGGGAGACGAGGGTGTGGCCCTTCGGCTCCGGCAGCATCAGGAAGCCGGCGTACTCCCGCAGCTCCGGGCCGCACGCCGGTACGCCGACGGGCTCCTCGCCGAGCAGCACCCGGATCCACTGGGCGAACAGATCGACCCCGTACACCTCGTGGAGCACGAAGGGGATCTCCCCGCCGCCGACCCGCGCCCCGACCTCCAGGAACGCCAGGCCCTCGGGGTGCTGGATGACCTCCAGGTGGAAGGGGCCGTCGTCGAGGTCCAGCGCGTCCAGGCAGCGGTCGGCGAAGTCGGCGACCGCGTCGGACTCCTCGTCCTGGACCACCACGGACCCCAGCGGCTCGCCCAGCGCGAAGCCGTGGCAGGTGCCCAGGTACCGCGAGGCCAGCCGGAAGACGGTGGCGCCGCGGTGCCGCAGTCCGTCCACGTGCCAGATCGGACCGTCGAGGAACTCCTCGACCTCGTACTCCTCCCCGGGCACGCCCGACAGGTCGGGCATGGGGTCCGTGGCGCCGCGGATCACCGTGACCCCGGCGGACGCGGCACCGGTCCGCGGCTTGACGACGAGCGGACCCGGTCGGGTCCGGGCGAAGGCGGCGATGTCGGCGGCCGAGCGGACGGACGCGAAGCGCGGTACGCGCAGACCGGCCCGGGCCACCGCCTCCTTCATGACGGTCTTGTCACGGACCAGCAGGGTGGCGCGGACGTCCGGACCCGGCACACCGAGGCGCTCACGCACCAGGGCCCCGGTCAGCAGGTCGAACTCCGACAGCGCCAGCACCGCGTCGAAGCCACCCACCGCCCGGTGGCACCGCTCGGCCGCCCGCAGCACCGCCTCCCGGTCCCCGAAGGAGCCGACGGTCTCGATGTGCCCGCCTCCCTCCGGGATCATGGGCAGGTGGTCGACGACCGTCACGTACGACACCTGGTGCGCCTGGTGATCGAGGTACCGGCCGTAGTCGGCGAAGCTGTCGCTGTAGCGGTTCAGGATCAGTACACGCATGGCATCGGCTCCAGGGTCGCGTTCGCCACCAGCCGGTCGACGGCCCCGAGGGCGGCGTCCAGCCCATCCCGGTCCGCCGCCGTGACCACGGCGTGCCCGAAGCGCTGGCGGAAGTCGGTCGCGGGCAGCAGGACGGTTCCGGCGGCGCGGTTGACGGCGGCCTCCGTGCACCCGGGCAGCCGGGTCAGCCGCTCACGCAGGCCGTCGGGGTCGGTGAGCCGGGCCGGCCGCGGCACGCTGAAGAAGCGCACGCCGGCCACCCCGGTCGCCGGCCCGGGGTCCGCGACGGGCCGCCCGGTCAGGCTCAGCACCATCGCCTCCGGCAGGGAGAAGCCGTACACGGCGGAGACGAGCCGGTGGATGCGGTCGCCGCCGAGGCGCGCCCCGACCTCGATGACCGCCGGGCCCGAGGGGGTGAGCCGCGCCTCCAGGTGGAAGGTGCCGGCCGTCAGCCCCAGCGCCGCCACCGCCGCGAGCGCGACGGCCTCCAGCGCGGCGCGGTCCCCCTCCGGCAGGTCCGCCTCGACGACATGGCCGACCTCGACGAAGTGGGGCTCGGGGCCGAGTTGCTTCCCGGTCACGGCGACGACCCGCGCGCCACCCCCGGCGACGTACCCCTCGACGCTGAACTCGGGTCCCTCCAGGTACGGTTCGAGCAGCAGCCGCTCGCCGATCATCCGGCCCATGTCCTCCACCGGGCCGACCGCGGCGTCCTCGGCCAGCGTCCGGCGCAACGCCGCCAGGTCGTCCACGCGCCGCACCCGCAGGCTGCCGGAGCCGTCGACCGGCTTGAGGACGGCGGGGAAGCCCACCCGGGACGCCAGCGCCCGCAGGTCACCGGCGCTGACGTCGTCCAGGGTGAACGGCACCCCCTCGGCCACCGGGACACCGGCTCCGGCCAGCGCCTGTTCCATCCGGTACTTGTCCCCCAGGACGTCCGCCGCTTCGGGCGTGATGCCCGGCAGGGCCAGCGCCGCCGCCACCGCCGCAGCCGCCGGCACCGCGTAGTCGAAGCCCGGTGCGACGCCGGAGACGTCGTTGTCGTCGGCGAAGGCGAGGGCGGCCTTGACGAACGAGGTGGCGTCTCCGTCGACGTGCGTGGCGGTGACACCCCCGGCGAGCAGCGCGGGGGGCAGCGCGTCGAGCGGCCGGCTCGTACAGACATGGACGGGAAGCCCCAGTGACAGCGCGGCCGAGACGACGTCGAAGCCGGACGACTCCGGTTCGAGCACGAGGAACGTTCCAGGTGACACTTACTACCCCTCACTGCTCCCCGGTGGAGCACGGGCGTGCGTACGGACATCGGCCGCCTCGGGCCGTGGCGGGCGGCACGGGCCGCTCCGCCTCGGCCCCGCCGGCCCTACGACGTGACGGTGTCGGCGTGCAGTTCGGTGAAGTAGAGGCCGACGAGATCGATGAAGTTCGTCAGCAGGCGCTCGGCGGAAGCGAAGTCGCCCCAGCCCTGCACCGCCCGGTCGACCGTGGACCACATGAGGTCGTCGTGGTCGTGCGACTCGTCGTACTCGATGTGGGCCTGCGAACCCTTCACCATGTCGAGACCGAAGGCCTTGGCGGCCTTCTTGGTGATGAAGGGGTTGTACTGGTCCGAGTACCACTCGACGAACCAGTTCCAGACGGCCGTCGGCAGCGGCCCCTGCTCGTTGATGGCGAAGTACAGGTACCCCATGAGGTACTCGGTCGACGGGAACGGGCGCGTGGCGTCGACCTCCTCCTTCTCGAGGCCGAACCGCCGCAGGTCCCGGAGGAACATGCCCTCGTGGTTGTTCTCCTCCGACAGGTACTGCGCGAGCGTCGCGGCCAGCCGGTGGTCCTTCGAGCCGACCTTGTACAGGCCGTAGGCGTCGACCTCGTTGTTGAGGCGGATGCGCAGCACGGTCTCGATCAGGTGGCGCTTGTAGTAGTCGCGCTCGATCCAGGACCCCGTGTGGAACTCCCGTGCTCCGGGGACCTTTTCGAAGAGCGCTTCCATGCGCTCGGTGGCCAGCTTCTCAAGTCGTTCGCGAGACATGTTTTCCCCTTGGGTCGTCTTCATGAAGCCACGGCGGAAGAGCGGGCCCGGTCGTTGTGGGCACCGCCGGGGGACGGGCCTGGGTCCCCGCGGCGAACGCGGATCGTCGTGATCACCCCCTGTGCGTGCTTCCGTGGGACGTGACGGCTCGTTGCGGTGGAAGTGGAGGGGAACGCCCGGGTGACCAACGGGGCGGCTCGGCGGCACGGAAGCACACCTCCGCGGCGAACGCCGCGTCCTGCTCGGCCGTCAGCCTCCTCCCGTGGGCGAGCGCCGCGTCCCCGTTCCCGCTCCGCGCGGCGTGAGGGCGGCGGCCCTCGCGTAGGCGGAGGCGGTCGCGTCCGGTGCGATCGGGGCCGCGGGGGCGCCGGCCTCGGTCGACGTGTCGCGGATGGTCATCAGGGGACATGCCCGACCAGGCGCGGATCGATGAGGAGAAAGGCGGGCTCGCCATCGGCGCGCGGGACGACGTGATCGTCCCGGACCTTCTCCACGAGAGTCCCACCCATCGCCTGCCCTCCAGTCGGATTCGAGAGAAAACTAGGAGGGCGCGTCCCCGGCGCGTCCTTCATCCGTCCTCGCCAAAACGGACAGAGCGCTCGGCTCGCGAGGGGAAGCGGAAGCGGAGGGCCGCGTTCCGTGCGACGCGGGCCCGCCGGCGGCCGTATCGCGGCGAGCCGCCGGGCCGGTGGCGGGAGCTGGCCGTCCCCGGGGCGGGCGACGAGGTGGAGGCCGTGGCCGTCCCGGGGCCGGGCGGCACGGCGGCCCCTCGGGTATTTACGGGACGCGCGGTGGCAGAGGGGCTTCGGCGGACGTTCGGTGCGGTCAGGAGGCGCGGGCGGCCGAGACGCGCGGTGGGTCGACCTTGTGGTCGGCGAGGGTGTCGGTCATCGGCGCCTTCCGCCGGAGGTCGGGCGGCGCCGCCCCGGCGTCGCCGGCGAGTTGCGTGGCGTACGCGTGGAGCAGCTCGTGGATCACGTAGCGCCCCGGTTCCGACGTGCTGAGCAGATGGGCGTCGACGAGCGATTCGAGCAGGATGTCCGCATGCGCCGGGGACAGCCCGGCGAGTCCCGCGACGTTGTGCGTCTCGATGTGGTCGCCGGGGAGCCCGCCGAGCAGCCGGAAGACGCGCTGCTGCCCGGGTGACAGTCCTTCGTAGGACTGCCGGAACACCTCGGTGAGGCCGCCGTCCTCCGCCTCCAGGGTGGCCAGCCGCTGCCTGCCGGTGGTCAGACGGGACGCGAGGTGCGAGACGGACCAGGAGGGGCGGTGGCGCAGCTTGGCGGCGGCGAGCCGAATGGCCAGCGGGAGCCGTCCGCACACGTTGACGATGGTGTCCACGGCTTCGCGCTCCTGGTGCGGGCGCTTGTCCCCGATGATCCTGCAGAAGAGCTCACGGCCCTCCGCCGGCGACATCTCCTGGAGCGTGAGCTGGAAGGTGGCCATGAGATCGGTGAGGCGGTTACGGCTGGTCACGATGGTCAGGCAGCCGGGTGAGCCCGGCAGCAGCGGGAGGATCTGGTGGGTGTCGGCGACGTTGTCCAGCAGGATGAGCGCGCTGCGGTCGGCGACGAGCCGGCGCCATGTGGCGGAACGTTCCTGCAGGCTCGCCGGAATGCCGCTCGGCGAGACCCCCAGCCCCGACAGCAGAGCCCCCAGGGCCGCGTTCGGGTCCAGTGGCCGATCACCCACCGCGCGACCGCCCATGTCGACGAACAGTTGCGCGTCCGGGTACAGCGGCGCGAACTCGTGCGCGGCGTGCACCGCCAGTGTCGTCTTGCCGATGCCCGCCATGCCGTCGATCGCCACCACCGCGGGAACGGCGGCGCGCGAGCCCCCACTTGTCCGGACGTTCCGGACCGCTTCGTTCAGCAGGAACAGCTCCTGGACGCGACCGGTGAGATGAAGGGCGTCGGCCGGCAGATTGTTGTACCGAAGGGCCGGGACAATGCGTACCGGCGAAGGGAGATCGCTCACCAGAATGTGGTGGTGGAGTTCCTGGAGTTCCGGTCCCGGACTGACACCCAACTCGTCCGCGAACGTCCGGCGGGTCTGTTCGTAAACGGTGAGCGCGCGCGCCTGTGCCCCGGAACGGTACAGCGCCAGCATGAGTTGGGCCACGAGGCGTTCACGCAGCGGGTTTTCCGCCACCCATACGGCTAGTTCACCGATGGCGGACTTGTGGTTCCCCTGGGCGAGTTCGAGTTCGACGCGTTCCTCCATGACGGCGAGCCGCAATTCGTCCAGTCCGGCGACCTGCGCGCGCAGGGCCGGGCTCTCGAGCCCGGCCAGGGCCGGTCCGCGCCAGAGGCGCAGGGCCGCGCGGAACTCCTCCAGGGCTTCCGCGAGGCGACCCACCTCTCGCAACGCACGTGCGCGGGCGGCGTGTTCGGAGAAGGTCCGGGCATCGAGGCGGCATCCCTCGACCGTGAGCCGGTAGCCGTCGCCCACCAGAGTGAGCCGCTGCGCCAGCTCCGGGTGGATTTGGCGGAGGTCGGACGTGGCGTTGCGTATCTGCTTGGCGGCGGTGACCGGAGCCCGGTGGCCCCACACGGTGTCGATCAAGCGGTTCATCGAGACCGGCTTGCCGTCGGCGAGCAGCAGGGTGCTGAGGACCGTCCGGCGTTTTCGCCCGGACAGCCGTAATTGCTCCTGGCCATACCACATTTCGAGCAAACCCAGGATGCGAAATTCCAACATCGAACCCCCCGTGTCCGAAACATTGATGGGTCATTTAGGAATGTTGCTGGAATTGCGCAGTTCAGGCTACCCCCAAGTCCTATGTGTGGGTAGAGACCTTTCACTCCTCGGGATGTCCCAGGTCGGACACATGGGTGCTCGCGCGGCTGATCGGCATGCTGAGTTTGCACCACGCATATGCTTGACAAAACATCAACTTCGAAGATGGCCAGAATTCGACGCCGCCTGCCGACGCGCTTGTCGGCTGCCGCTTTCCGGGCGCGGCCCGGTACCGCCGGCCCTGGCGCGCCCGCCACCCCCGGCAGCCCCGCTGTCACGGAGCGTATGCGGTCGGGCCGTCCGGTCGTCCCGGACGTGACTGTCGGTACGGTAGGGGCGCCGATGTCAGACGACGAGGACGCAATGGGGGACGGTCCGGCATGAGGCTGAGAGAAGAGATCGCGGCCGTGCGCGGTGGCGCCGGGCGGGCGGAGCGGATGCTGGGTGAGTTCCGGCGTGCGGTTCTCCTCGCGCCGGTCGGCGACGGCGGGCTGATGTCCGGCGAACAGGGCGGCGTCCGCTGGTTGTACGCCTTCACCGACGAGGACGCCCTGGCGCGGTTCGCCGCCGCGCGCGGCATGGAGCCGTCCGCCGAGCTGGAGTACGTGTCGATCCTCGGCGCGCGGCTCGTGGACGCGGTCGTCCCCTCGCTCGACGGGCCGACGGGCGTCGCCGTGGACGTGGCGGACGAGGAGGGGGCGATGCTCTTCCCGCCGGTGAGCGGGATCGTCCCGGACGCGGTGGCCGTCGACGCGCCCACCGTCGACGCGCCCACCGCCGGGGCGCCCGCCCCGGCCGCGCCCGCCGCCGTCGAGGCGCCGCGCGTGGGGGGTGACCGATGAGCGGGGACAACAAGGACCTGGCGATGGACGCGGGCGCGGTGAAGAACATCACCGAGGGCCTGCGCGGCGCCGTGGCCGAGCTGCGGGAGATCGGCACCGCGGGCGGCGCTTCGATGGGGGCCGGGTTCGAGTCGCTGTCGATGACGGGCATGGAGGCCGGACACCCCGACGTGGCAGGGCACTTCGAGGACTTCTGCGAGCGCTGGGAGTGGGGAGTGCGGGCCCTGGTGCAGAACGCCAGCAGCCTGGCGGCCGGCCTCGGTATCGCCGCGGGCACGCTGTGGGAGGAGGACCAGTACATCCAGGGCGCCTTCAAGGTGGGCGCCAACTCCCTCTACGGCAACCCGCACGCCAACGAGGACGACATCGAGCAGAAGGCGTGGGGCGACATCTTCAGCGCCGACGTCTACAAGCCGGACTACAGCGCCGAGTCGTTCGCCAAGGCGCAGCAGAACATCGACGAGACCTGGCGGGCGACCGGGGAGAACCTCAAGGGCAAGGGGGCCATCGGGTCGCTCAACGACCTGGTGGAGCAGGCGAACGGCAACGGGGGCAAGAGCGGATGAGCTGGCGGGACTTCACCCCCGACTTCATCGAGGACGCGGGCGAGGATCTGGTCGAGGGGGCCGGTGACCTCGTCGAGTGGGCCGGTGACAAGACGGCCGACCTCGCCGAGGAGGTCGGCTGGGACAGCGGCGCGGACTGGATCCGGGACAAGAGCCGTTCGGTGGCCAATTCGATGGGCGCCGACGTGGCCGAGCTGGAGCTGGACCAGACCGAGGACCCCAAGAAGATCATTTACGGCAGCGTCGCCACCCTCCGCGCGAACGCCAAGCACCTGGGCGACCTCCGGACCAACTTCGACAAGGTCGGCAAGGGCATCAAGGGGCTGGACTCCAGCGCCATCAAGGGCGAGGCGGCCAACGCCTTCAGCGAGGCGATCGCCCAGGAGCCCCCGAAGTGGTTCAAGGCCGCCGACGCCTTCGAGAAGGCGCAGAGCGCGCTGACGCGGTTCGCCGAGACCGTGGAATGGGCGCAGGGGCGCGCCCAGGAGGCGATCGACGACTACAAGGCAGCGAAGAAGGCGTCCGAGGACGCCCGCGCCGCCTACAACAAGAAGGTCGACGAGTACAACGCCGCCCTCAAGGCCGGACAGGACGACCTTCCGCCCCGCCCCTCGGGCTTCACCGACCCCGGCGAGGCCGGCGTCAAGGCCGCCTACGACAAGGTGATCGAGGCCCGCAAACAGCGCAACGAGGCGGCGGAGCGGGCCCGTTCGGCGCTCGCCGCGGCCCGTGACGCCGCACCACCCAAACCGTCGTACGCGGAACAGGTCGGCGACGGCTTCGAAGCCATGACGATCGACGCCACCCACCTGGTGGGCGGTGTCGTCAAGGGCACCGCCGGCCTGGTCAACTTCGTCCGCTCGGTCAACCCGATGGACCCGTACAACCTGACCCACCCCGCCGAGTACATGATGAGTCTCAACTCGACGGCGGCGGGCCTGGTCAACGCGGTGAACGACCCGGTCGGCACCGCGAAGAACATGGTCGACGCCTTCATGAAGGACCCCGCCGAGGGCGTCGGCAAGCTCATTCCGGAGCTTCTCGGCACCAAGGGCCTGGGCGCGCTGAAGAAGGCCGCGACGGTGGGGAAGTACGCCGACGACCTCAAGCCGCCGGGCCGCGCGCAACTGGACAAGGACGGCCCCGACGCGCCGTCGCGCACCGACAAGGACAAGGTGTGCGTGGACGACCCGGTCGACGTGGCGACGGGCCGGATGGTCCTGCCGCAGACCGATCTGGTGCTGCCCGGCTCGCTGCCCCTGGTCTTCACGCGCACCTTCGAGTCGTCCTTCCGCGCCGGCCGCTGGTTCGGCCCGTCCTGGGCGAGCACGCTCGACCAGCGCCTGGAGGTCGACGCCCAAGGCGTGGTCCTCGTCGGCGAGGACGGCAGCCTCCTCGCCTACCCGCACCCCGCGCCGGGGCTCGCGGTGCTGCCCACGCACGGCCGGCGCTGGCCGCTGGCGCGCACGCCCGAGGGCGGGTTCACCGTCACCGACCCGGAGTCGGGCCGGGTGTGGCACTTCACCGCCGAGGGCGT
This sequence comes from Streptomyces sp. NPDC006368, assembly GCF_040612535.1. Taxonomy (NCBI): domain Bacteria; kingdom Bacillati; phylum Actinomycetota; class Actinomycetes; order Kitasatosporales; family Streptomycetaceae; genus Streptomyces; species Streptomyces sp. NPDC006368. The sequence continues at coordinate 83,411 of NZ_JBEXQK010000013.1, read as the reverse complement.
GCTGGCCCAGCTGGACGACCGCAACGGCGCCTGGATCGCGTACGACCACGACGCCGACGGCGCGCCGACCGGGATCCGCCACAGCGGCGGCTACGAGGTCCGGATCACCACCGCCGACGGCCGTGTCACCTCACTGTCCCTCGCGGACGGGACGAAGATCCTCGACTACGCGTTCACCGGCGGGAACCTCACGGAGGTCGTCAACTCCTCCGGCCGACCGCTGCGGTTCGGCTACGACGAGCACGCCCGCGTCGTGTCGTGGACCGACACGAACGGCCGTCACTTCGACTACGCCTACGACGACCGCGACCGCTGCGTCGCCCAGTCCGGTACGCACGGGCACGTCAACTCCCGTTTCACCTACGAGGACGGGGTGACGACGGTCACCGGCGCCCTGGGGCACCGGCGCCGCTACCTCATCGACGACCGGGCGCACGTCGTCGCCGAGACCGACGCCAACGGCGCGACGACCCGTTTCGAGCGGGACCGGTTCAACCGGTTGGTGGGCCGCACCGATCCGCTGGGCCGGACGACCCGGATCGAGTACGACGAGCACGGCTGGGTCACCTCGGTCACCCGTCCCGACGGCCGCCGTACGACCATCGAGTACAACGACCTCGGTCTGCCGGTACGGGTGACGAAACCGGACGGCACGACGGTCCGACAGGAGTACGACGAGCGGGGCAACCGCACGTCGGTGACCGGGCCCTCCGGCACGACGCGGTTCACGTACGACGACCGGGGCCACCCGGCGTCGACGACCGACGCCCTGGGCAACACGACGTCGGTCCGGTGCGACGCCGCCGGTCTCGTGGTCGAGTCCACCGACGCGCTCGGCGGTGTCACGCGGTACGCGCACGACGCCTTCGGCCGCCCCGTCACGATCACCGATCCGCTCGGCCGGGTCACCCGCCTGACGTGGAGCGCCGAGGGCCGGCTGCTGCGCCGGGTGGAGCCCGACGGCAGCGAGCAGACGTGGACCTACGACGGTGAGGGCAACCTGCTCAGCCACACGGACCCCGCCGGCGGCCGGTCCGTGTACGAGTACGGCGACTTCGACCGGCTGGCGGCGCGGACGGGGCCGGACGGCGCGCGGTACGAGTTCACCCACGATCTCGAACTCCGGCTGACCCGGGTCACCGACCCGCGGGGCCTGACCTGGTCGTACGAGTACGACCCGGCGGGCCGGCTGGTCGCCGAGACGGACTTCGACGGCAGGACCCTGCGGTACGCGTACGACGCGACCGGCCAGTTGACGGCCCGGACCAACGCGCTCGGCGAGACGATCCACTACGCGTACAACGAGCTCGGCCAGATCGTCCGCAAGGACGTCGCCGGCGCCGTGACGACGTACGAGTACGACTTCTTCGACGAGCTGGCGCTGGCGACCGGACCGGACGCGACGCTGAGCCGGGTACGCGACCGCGCCGGGCTGCTGCGGTCGGAGACCGTCAACGGCCGCACGCTGAGCTTCGCGTACGACGAGCTGGGCCGCCCGGCCCGGCGCACGACGCCGACCGGCGCGGTGAGCGAATGGAGCCACGACGCGGCGGGCAACCGAGCGCGGCTGACCGCGTCGGGCCGCACGCTCACGTTCGAGCACGACGCCGCGGGCCGCGAGCTGACCCGTACGATCGGCTCGTCCGTCACCTTGTCGCACGGCTTCGACGAACTCGGCCGCCTCACCGACCAGCACCTGGTCGGACCCGACGGCCGCACCGTGCAGCGGCGCGGCTACAGCTACCGCGCGGACGGCCATCTGACCGCGGTGGACGACGCGATCAACGGCCGGCGCACCTTCACCCTGGACGCCGCCGCCCGGGTCACCGCGGTGGAGGCGGGCACCTGGGCCGAGCACTACGCCTACGACGCCGCCGGCAACCAGACCGCCGCCTCGTGGCCGGCCTCCCGCCCCGAGGCCGGGGTGGCCGCCGGTCCGCGCACCTACACCGGCAACCGCCTCACCGGCGCCGGCGGGCTGCGCTACGAGTACGACGCGCAGGGGCGCGTCATCCTGCGGCAGAAGACGCGCCTCTCCCGCAAGCCGGACACCTGGCGCTACGAGTGGGACGCGGAAGACCGCCTGGTGGGCGTGGTGACCCCGGACGGCACGGTCTGGCGCCACCTGTACGACCCGCTGGGGCGGCGCGTGGCCAAACAGCGGCTCTCCCCGGGCGGCGAGGTCGTGGAGGAGACGACCTTCACCTGGGAGGGCGCGACCCTGTGCGAGCAGACCACCGTGTCGCACGAGGGCGGCGCGCACCCGGTCACGCTCACATGGGATCACCGGGGCCTGCATCCCCTGACACAGCGGGAGCGCGTTCTCTCGGCGTCCCGGGAGGAAATCGCCGACCGCTTCTTCTCGATCGTGACCGACCTGGTGGGCACGCCCACCGAGCTCGTCGACGAGCACGGCGAGATCGCCTGGCGGACGCGTTCGACCGTGTGGGGAACGACGTTCTGGAACCGCGACGCGACGGCCTACACGCCACTGCGCTTTCCGGGCCAGTATTTCGACCCCGAAACCGAGCTGCACTACAACGTATTCCGTACGTACGACCCGGAGACGGCGCGGTACCTGACCCCCGACCCGCTGGGTCTGGCCCCGGCGCCCAACCCGGCGGCGTACGTCCACAATCCGCTCACGTGGTCCGACCACCTGGGTCTGGCTCCGGACGAATGCACGGTCACGGTCTATCGCAAGCAGACGGAACACCCGCTCAGCAAGCGGGTGCACATCGACGAGAACGGCAACGTCTCGATCACCGGCAACAACCAGCTGTACGTCAACATGAGCGGCGACATCCGACACACGGTGGAATTCCGGGGTGACGGCGGCCAGATCGTCTCCTTCGAGGTGCCGAAGAGTTTCGTCGACGAGATCCGCCAGAACGCGGTCCCGCAGAAACAACCGGACGACCTGGGCTTCACCAAGCAGGAATGGAAGCAGCTGAAGAAGTATTACCCCGAGATCTCCGACCCGACGATGGGTCCGGACCTCTACGGACTGCCGGGCGAGGTGATCGACAAAATGCGGAAAGTAATCATTCCGGGTTCTGGTAAGATCGTCCAGGATTTTGACTGAAAGTTGCGGAAAATGCTGCACGAAATCGAGGGTGTCGAGCAGGAGCGGTCGCGGGTTTCCCAGCGCCCCGAAATCGACCCCGGTGTCCCCCTGCTCGCGTATTTCGAGCTGGACGTGGCGGGCGCTCCCGACGCCTGCGCGCGCAGGCTGCGCGACGTCCTGGCCGCCGTGTACGACCTCGCCGTGCGGGAGGACTTCGACGAGGAGGAGCTGCCCGTCGACACCATCCCGGCCTGGTTCGCGGGTGCGTGCCGGGGTGGCGGTGGGACGGAGCCCTTCGCCGCCGAGGGCGGGGAGCGGTACACCGAGCGGACCGGCGACGGCCCCTGGGAGCTCCAGGACTGGCTGTCCCGCTTCGACCCCGAACTGGAGGCGAGGGGCTGGGCGTTCTGGGACCTGACCCGTTCCCCCGCCGGCGAGGGCCGGCTGCGGCTGTGGGTGGACACCTGGGGCGAGCCGTTCTTCTCCTGGGAGGAGCTGCGCTGGCTGACGTACACCTGCGGGGCGCGCTCCGTGGCGAACCCGGTGCTGGTCAAGCCCGAGGTATGGGCCGAGGAGACGTCCGTATGACCGAGGGCACCACCCCCACGCACGAGGTCCGCGCGGTCTTCACCGACGAGACCATCACGGTCTACCAGGCGTACGCGTCGCGGATCGCGGACCCCGCGCTGAAGGCGGGCACGTTCGTGGATCCGTTCAAGCGGACCCGCATGACGTGGATCAAGCCGTCCTTCCTGTGGATGATGTACCGCTGCGGGTGGGCCACGAAGCCCGACCAGGAGCGGGTCCTCGCCATCGACATCACCCGGGAGGGCTTCGAATGGGCGCTCGCGCACGCCTGCCTCAGCCACTTCGACCGGAAGCGCTTCGCCACCGAGGCCGAGTGGCGCGAGACCCTCAAGTCCAGCCCCGTCCGCGTCCAGTGGGACCCGGAGCGCGATCTCCGGCTGAACCCGCTGCCTCACCGCGCGATCCAGATCGGCCTGTCGGGCGAGGCGGTGGACCGGTACGTGGAGGGCTGGATCACCGCCATCCGGGACGTGACGCCGCTGGCCCACGACATCCACGCGGCCCTGACCGCCGGTGACCGGCCCGCCGCCGAGGCGCTGCTCCCCCCGGAGCGGGTGTATCCACTCCCCGCGCACCTCATCGACCGCGTCGCCCGGCACTGACACCGTGGTGACGGGGACCTCGTCCGAGGAGGAGGGGGCGCCGACGTGTTCGCCACGACGGCGGTGGGCCGGCCCACCACCCCGGCACGGAGCTGTACGGGTAGAGCGACACGCGCACCTCGTCCGGCTCTCTTGGAAGACCGGCCGCATCCGCCTCCGGATCAAGAGGTCCGGGACCGGCCGTCGGGTGTGCCCGACGTGCTCAGGTTCGCCGTCATACGCCAGGCCAGCCCACGAAAGCGGGCCACGAAGCACCGGATTCTCCCCAGGGTGGGGTGCCGCCCGTCCATCATGTCCACTCCGCCCCGGGCCCTCCGGCCTCGTCGCCGCATGTGATCGCAGCGCGTGTACCCCGGATCGCGCGCGTCATTCCGCAATCGTCCGGGCCGGGTGTCGCCCGGCCCGGTGGCGGCCGGCCGGCCGGCCGGCCGCGACGTACGTCAGGCGGTGGGCGACCGGGAGGCGTCCGGCGCTCGGGCTACGACCGTCGGCGGGGTTTGCCGCGCTTGCCGCCCTTGGTGCCGCCGGAGCCGGGGCGCGGGCTCTTCCCGCCCGACTTGGCGGCGGGCTTCCGGGGGGCGCCGGCCTTGTCGGGGCGCTTTTCCTTCGGCTGTGCCGGGGCGGCGGGACGGCGGCCCCGGGTGCTGTTGACGGTCCGCCCCCGGACGATCCCGATGAAGTCCTCCACCAGGTCGGTCGTCGCGTCCTCGGGCCACGACAGCGCGACGCGCGACTGGGGCACGTCCGTGAGGGGCCGGTACGTGAGGTCCTTGCGGTGGTGCAGGCGGGCGAGGGACTGCGGGACGACGAGCAGGCCCACCCCGGCCGCCACCAGCTCGATCGCGTCCGCCGTCGTGGCGGGACGCTCGATCGCGGGCCGGCCCGGGGGCCCCTTCCAGTCGAGGGTGTCGTCGAGCGGATGGAACACGACCTCGTCGGCCAGGTCCGCGGCGGACACCTCGTCGACCGCGGCCACGACGTGGTCCTTCGGGACCACGACCACCGTCGTCTCGGCGTAGAGAGGGATCGCGCTGAGGTCGGTCCCGCCGACCGGCAGCCGGACGAGGCCCGCGTCGGCGTCGCCGCGGCGCAGGACGTCCGGTGCCTCGGCGGCGGACACCGCGACGAGGGCGAGCGGGATGTCCGGCAGGCGCTCCTGCCAGATCCGCACCCACTTGGCGGGCGTCACGCCCGGTACGTACGCGAGGCGGAACGACGGGGGTACCTCCGAGCCTGTCACCGGTCCAGGTTACCGGGCGTGGTCAGAGGTGGTGCACATGCTCGATATCCTTGACGTCATGACGTCGCACCAGAGCACCCAGACCATGAAGCCCGCGACTGCGGCGAAGAAGCTGGGTGTGTACCTCGAAGCCACCCCCGCGGAGTTCCAGGAGGGTGTCGTCACCCGCGACGAGCTGAGCGCCCTGCAGGCCGATCCGCCGGAGTGGCTGCGGGAGCTGCGGCGCGACGGCCCCCACCCGCGGCCCGTGGTCGCGGCGAAGCTGGGCATCTCGATCTCGGGCCTCGCCCGTGGCGGGATCACCGAACCGCTGACCACGGAGCAGATCGAAGCGCTGAAGCAGCAGGCTCCGGAGTGGCTCCAGAAGGAACGCGCCACCCAGGCCGAGGTGCGGAAGGAAGCCGCGCGGATCAAGGCCAAGCGCGCGGAGGGCGCCGACAGCGGTCGCTGACCCCCGCCCCGCCGCCCCGGGGCGGCGCGCGCCGGGCACGGCCCTCGGGGAAGCAGGACCGGGACGGGCCCGAGACCGGGCCGGTCAGGACCACGACCAGGATCGGGATCGCCAGGATCCGGGGCAGGCCGGCGGAGCCCTCGGCACGTCATGGGGACACGCCGGCTCAAGGGGTCGTGATGAACCCCTTGAAGAGGACGTCCCGCATCTCGGCGTAGCGCTGCATGAGGTCCGCGCGCCCGCTCAGGACGTCCGAGATGTGCTGCATGCCGAAGAACGCGGAGACGATGACGCGGGCCAGCGCGGCCGGGTCCGTGTCCGCGCGCAGCTGGCCCGCCTCGCGCGCGTCCTCGATCAGCTCGGCCAGCGTGGCCTCCCAGCCCACGAACGGCCGGGGCAGGTTCGCCGCGATCAGGGACCGCTCGATCTGGAGGCGCGCGCCCGCCTGGACCATACGGTCGGAGGCGAAGGCCTCGGCCGTACCGTCCATGACCGCCAGCAGCCTCTCCAGCGGGCTGACCCGCTGCGTCCGCACCCGCTCCACGATGGGCTGCCACCGGTTGTAGTGCTCCTGGACGACGGCCGTGGCGAGCGCCTCCTTGTTGCCGAAATGGAAATACACGGCGCCCTTGGTCAGTGAGGCGCGCTCGGCGACGGCCTGGAGCGACACCGCCGGATATCCCTCCTCGGCGAATACGGCGGCGGCGACGTCGAGGATGAGCTGCTTGGTGCGCCGGGACCGTTCCTGCTTGGGCTCCTTGTCCACCGGCACCGAGATGGACGGGCGCTTCGCTTCCGTCGCCGTATTCGAGTGGTCCATCCCCGCGCCTCCTTGTTCCGGGAAATCGGAATCCATGAGGTTCCTGTCCCTCCCCTCGCAATATACCGTCGTGAAGGTATATTTTCCGATCGCCGTATGCGGTTTCCGGCCACCCGGGCCCGCGCCCGGTACCGGGGAAGCGCGCGTGGCGACTTTTGCAATGAACCGATGTTGACCGGAAATTGAGGGCCCTTCATGTCCGTCGCCACAGGTGCCGCCTCCGACGCCGTCCGTCCCGGACACCACTGGGCCCACCGCGCCGCGGCCGAGGCCTCGGCCCGGGCGGCGGACGCCGAGGACGCGCGCACGCTCCACACGGAGACGGTCACCGCGCTCGTCGACGCCGGATTCCCGCGCCACTTCGTCCCACGGCGCTTCGGCGGGGCCACCGGCACGTTCACCGACCTCCTCGAAGCGGTCGCCCTCGTGGGCGAGCGGTGCACCTCCGCGGCCTGGTGTGCCGCGCTGCTGGCCGCGCACGGGCGCCTCGCCGCCCACCTGCCCGCTCAGGCGCTGCACGACCTGTGGGGCGCCGGCCCCGACGTGCCCATCGCCGCCGCCGTCGTACCCCCCGCCGGAACCCTCACCCGGAGCGCCGGCGGATGGCGCCTGTCGGGGCGCTGGAACCTCGCCAGCGCCGTCGACCACGCCGCGTGGATACTCCTGACGTCCCTGGAGCACACCGACGACGGACCGAGCCGGCGCGTCCTCGTTCTGCCCCGCCGGGACATCCGCGTCGAGGACACCTGGAACAACGCCGGCCTGCGCGGCACCGGAAGCCACAGCGTCACCGTGGACGAGGCCTTCGTGCCCGACCACCGCACCGTCGACCTCGACACCGTGGCGGCCGGTCTGCGCGCCACCGACGCCGCCCGCTGCCACCGCATCCCGTACACGCTCGTCGCCTCGCTCATCTTCGCCGCACCCGCCCTCGGCGCCGCGCGGGGGGCGCTGCGCTCCTGGACCGCGCTCACCCGCGCCCGTACCGCGGCCGACGGCCGGCCCGCCCTCCACGACGGCACCTTCCAGGACGTGCTGGCCCGCTCCTCCGCCGAGATCGACGCCGCCCAACTCCTCCTGGAGCGCGCCGCCCACCGGGCCGACCACGCGCCCCTCGGCGATCTTCCCGTGGCGGTCAACATGCGGGACGCCGCGATGGCCGTCGACTGGCTCACCACCGCCACCGACCGCCTCTACCGCAGCGCCGGAGCCCGCGCCCAGAGCCACACCTGCGACCTCCAGCGCTTCTGGCGGGACATCCACGCCGTGGCCGCACACGCGGCGGTCCAGCTCGCGCCGGCCGCGGCGGCGTACGCGCGGGAAACGCTGGCCGGCTGATCCCACCACGCCGCCCCGAGCGGCGCGCCGGGGGCGGCGGCGCCCGGTACCGGTGCGGTGGGGCGGCGTCAACTCCGCGGGTTTGCAGTTTTCTGACCTGGCGTCAACTCGCCACCGAGGCATAGGTTTCGGCCGTGCCGCGCATGCTGTGGTCAACCCCGATTCTCCCGGGTTCACCGCACCCCCTCGCCCGGAGGTCACGCATGCGCCGTCGCTTCACCGCCCCGCTGGCCGCGCTCGCCCTCGCGCTGCCCACCGCCCTCCTCCCGGCCGACGAGGCGACGGCGGCCCCGGCGGACAGGGAGCGCGTGCTCGCCTCGTGGACACAGACCGACGTGAGCAGCTACCGCGCCTGGTACGCCGCCCGGAGGAACCAGACGGCGTGGAGCGCCTACGGCTTCGACTGGTCGACCGACTACTGCTCCAACTCGCCCGACAACCCGCTCGGGTTCCCCTTCAAGCACGCCTGCGCGCGGCACGACTTCGGCTACCGCAACTACAAGGCGCTCGGCGCCTTCCCCGTCCACAAGCCCAGGCTGGACCGGGCCTTCCACGCCGACATGAGCCACGTCTGCGCGACCTACACCGGCTCGACGCGCGCCACGTGCGACAGCACGGCCTGGACCTACTACCAAGCCGTCGTCATCTTCGGCAGGTCCCCGATCGTGGACGACACCTCCGTCGTCCGCACCTGACACCCGGCACCCGCGCACCCCCCGGCCCGCCGCGCATGCGCCACCCGGCGGGTCCGGAGCATCCTGGAGACATGGTCCGAACCAACGAGGAGATCCGGGCCCTGCTCCAGGAGTACGCCGACCTCATCGCGATCACCGGAGGCGACGCCTTCAAGGCGCGCGCCTACGAAAAGGCCGCCCGCGCGGTCGGCGGCTACCACGCGGACGTCTCCACGCTCGACGCCCGGCAACTGCGCGACATCCCCAACGTCGGCGCGTCCATCGCCCGCAAGATCGCCGAATTCCTGGAATCCGGACACGTCTCCGCCATCGAGGAGCGGCGCGACGCCATCCCGGCCGGCGTCCGTGAGCTGATCTCCATCCCCATGCTCGGCCCCAGGAAGGCCATGGTGCTCCACGAGGAGCTCGGCATCTCCTCCGTCGACCAGCTGCTCGACGCCATCCACCAGGAGCGGCTGCGCGACCTGAAGGGGTTCGGCGAGAAGACCGAGGCGAACATCCTCCACGGCATCTCCCTGATGCGGAAGGCGGGCGACCGGATCCTCCTCGACGCCGCCATGGACACCGCCGAGCAGATCGTCGCCGAGCTGTCCGGCATCACGGGCTGTGAGAGGTGCTGCTACGCCGGGTCACTGCGCCGTATGCGGGAGACCATCGGCGACATCGACATCCTCGTGGCCGCGACCCGCTCCGCGCCGGTCATGGAGGCCCTCGGCACGCTCCCGTACACCGCCGAGATCATCGCGCACGGCGGGAAGAAGACCTCCATCCGCACGACCAAGGGCCTCCGGATCGACGTCCGCGTGCTGCCCCCCGACTCCTGGGGCGCCGGGCTCCAGTACTTCACCGGCTCCAAGGCGCACAACATCCGCACCCGCGAGATCGCCGTGCGCCACAAGCTCAAGCTCTCCGAGTACGGTCTCTTCCACGCCGCGAGCGGCAAGAGGATCACCTCCGAGACGGAGGAGGACATCTACGCCCGTCTCGGCCTGCCCTGGATCCCGCCCACCCTGCGCGAGGACCGCGGCGAGATCGCCGCAGGCCTGCGGGGCGAGCTCCCCGACCTCCTCCGGCCGAGCGACATCAAGGGTGACCTGCACACCCACACCGACCTCACCGACGGCCTCGCCCCGCTGGAGGAGATGGTCGCCGCGGCGGCCGGCCTCGGCTACGCCTACTACGCCGTCACCGACCACGCCCCGGACCTCGCCATGCAGCGCATGACCAAGGAGAAGATCCTCGCCCAGCGAGAGCGCGTACGGCGGCTGGACCGCGCCCACGGCGGGATGCGGCTGCTGCACGGCACCGAGCTCAACATCGGCCCGGACGGCACGGTGGACTGGCCCGACGACTTCCTGGCGACCTTCGACCTGTGCGTGGCCTCCGTCCACTCCCACTTCAACCAGAGCCGGCAGGCCCTGACCCGTCGCCTCGTACGCGCCTGCGAGAACCCGCACGTCACCGTCCTCGGCCACCCCACCACCCGGCTGCTCGGCAAACGACCGGGGCTCGACGCCGACTTCGACGCGGTTTTCGAAGCCTGCGCCCGCACCGGCACCGCGCTGGAGATCAACGCGCACCCCGACCGCCTCGACCTGTGCGACGAGGACATCCTGCGCGCGAAACGGTACGGCGTGAAGTTCGCCGTGAACTCCGACGCGCACGCCGTACCCCACCTGCCGTACATGCGCTACGGCGTCGGCACGGCCCAGCGCGGCTGGCTCACCCCCGACGACGTCATCAACACCTGGCCGCTGACCAGGCTGCGCCGCTTCCTGCGACAGGGCGCCGCCGTCGCGTAAGGGTGAACGGCGTTGATCCACGCGCGCCATGGTGGGGCGAGGAGTGTCTGGTAGCGTCGAAAACCCTGCACCACTTGACCACGGAAAACGGGTGTGCGATGTCCGACGGCGCGAGTGTCTGGGAAGTGCGGCTGGGAATCCACGCGACGGAGAAGCAGGCCGAAGAGGTCAAGGAAGCCATCACCAGGCTGCTGTGCCCGGATCCCGACCACGCCCCGCCCTGCCCCATCCCGTGGTCCGTGATGCTGCTCCACGCGACGGACCTCCCCGACGGCGAGGCGTACGCCGAACTCGTCGAGCAGGCCCGTGTCGAGGCCGGCGACGGCCGGTAGCGGTCGGCCACCAGGAACAGGCCCCGTCCGCTCTCGCTCGGCTCCCTCGTGTCGCAGTTGGGCCGAACGGGTGAGGCGGGCGAGGATAGGCGTATGAGTAGGTACGAGAGGTACGACGTCACCGACGAACAGTGGGAAGGCCTGGCCCAGGTAGTCCCGCTTCGGGGGCGCAACGAGTGGCCGTCCAGGATCGACCACCGTACGATCCCGCAGGACTACGAGGCCGCCGAGCAGCGCCGCATGGTCGTACTGCGCGTGCAGGTCTTCGCGGACGCGCGTGAGGTGGCCGAATACCTGATCGCGCAGATCCCGGTGCTGCTGGACCTCACCGGCGCCGACACCGAAGTCGCCAAGCGGGTCCTGGACTTCAGCAGCGGGGTGGTCTTCGGGCTCGGCAGCGGCATGCACCGCGTCGACCGCAACGTCTTCCTGCTGGCGCCGGTGGGCACGGAGGTCGAGGGAGCCGCGGCGGCGGCTGTCCCTCATTCGTAGGAAGGCTGTTCGGGCGGAACGGTTCGGCGGGGGCCGGCGCCGGCGCGTGACCGTACGGTCCGGCCATGGACTCGACCGGCCCCACGGGCCCCGCTCACCCCACCGGTTCCGCTCATTTCGTCGACCCCGCCGACGACGCCGCTCCGGCCGACGCTGTTCGTCCCGCCCGGCCCGTGCTCACCGAACTGCGGCTCTCCACCTTCAAGAGGCACCGCAGGGCGGTCTTCCCGCTCGGCCCCGTCACGCTCTTCACCGGGGCGAGCGGCAGCGGCAAGACGAGCGCGTTACAGGCGTACGAGGCGCTGGCGTCGCTGGGCGCGGGCGCCGCGCTCGACCGGGCGTTCCCGGACCCGTCCGCCTGCGTGCCCGAGCGCGCGGCGGCCGACGCCCAGGGCCGCCGGGGCTTCCGGATCGGCTGCACCGTCGACGGCCCGGCCGGACCCGTCCGCCTCGACCTCGCGATCCAGGCGGAGCCCGAATTGCGCATCGTGGGGGAGCGGCTGACGGACGGCGACGGGCGGACGCTGCTGACCACCGCCCTGCGCGACCCGCGCCGGCGCACCGTGCAGGCCGAGTGGCACACGGCCGGCCTGGTCCCGGTGACCCGGGCGCCGCTGCCCGACGACCGGCTCGCCACGGCGCTGCTGCCGCTGCGGGTGGCCGGCCGGACGGAGGGCCAGCGCCGGGTGCTGGCCGCCGCCGAACAGGTCGTCGTGGCGCTGCGGTCCGTCTTCCCCTGCGACCCGCAGCCGCAGCGGATGCGGGCGCCGGTGGCGGCGGGGGAGGGGCGGCTGAGGCGCGGCTGCGACAACCTCGCGGAGGTGCTGCACCGCACGCGCGCCGACTGCGCGCGGCGCCACGCCCGGCTGGCGGCCGTCGCCCGCGCGGGGTGCGCGGGACCCGTACGGGACGTGGGCGTCGAGGAACTCGCGGACGGGACGGTGCGGGCGGTGCTCGACCGGGGCACCGGCGCACCGGGCGGTGGCGCAGCGGGCGCCGGATCGCCGCTGGAGCGGCTCGGGGAGGGGGAGTTGCGCTACCTCGCGCTCGCCCTGGTGCTGCTCACCGGGCCCGGCGTGCTCGCCATGGATCAGGCGGCGGAGGTGCCCGACGCCATGCAGACGCTCACCGTCCTCGCGGACGGCTTCGACCGGGACCTGGACCGGCGACAGGCCCGCGAACTGGTGGAACTGGCCGCGGGCATCTGCGCGGACGGCCACATGCGGCTGGTGGGGGCGGTCGGTGAGACGGGGGCGCGGGCCGCCCGCGGGCGGGAGGGGGTGACGGTGGTAGACCTGAGGGCGTGACAGAACTGGATGTACGGGGATTGCAGCGCAGGCTGGCCGAGTTCGCGGCGTCACGGGAGTGGCAGCCGTACCACACGCCGAAGAACCTGGCCACGGCGCTGAGCGTCGAGGCGGCCGAACTGCTGGAGATCTTCCAGTGGTTGACGCCGGAGGAAGCGGCGCGGGTGATGGAGGAGCCGGAGACGGCGCACCGCGTCGAGGACGAGGTGGCGGACGTGCTCGCGTACCTGCTGCAGTTCTGCGGCGTGCTGGGCGTCGATCCGCTGGCCGCGCTCTCCGCGAAGATCGACCGGAACGAGCTCCGCTTCCCCGTGGGACGGCCGCCGGGCCGCGCCGCACGCAAGGATCGTCACTCTCCGGAGTGATCGAGTTATGCACACTGAGCTTCCTGTCCACAGATTTCCGAATTCCCCTGGCTTTTTGGTCCATTCGGCTTCACTCTGGGTAATGAACCTGTGGGCGGAAAGTCATATGAACGGGGGCGGCGGACATGGATGCGGAACGACTCATCGCGACCGGCCGGGGTGCCCTGGCGGAGAGCCGGGTGGCGCTCGACATCGTGGCGGAGGCGTGGCAGGCGCAGGCGCTGGCGCAGGCCATCGGGAACCATCTGGCGCTCTGCGGACCGGCGGAGCTCCGGAATGAGGCGCGCGGCCTGGGGGAGATCGGCGGACGAGGCGGCACCGTGCCCGACCACCCGGCGCTGCGCGGTGGCCTGCGGGCCACGCGGCTGACGGGGATCACGGATGTGCGCGGCGTGTTACTGGGGCTCGGCGCGCTGTTGGGGGAGGTGGGCATGGCGCTCGTCGGCGTGGCCTGCGCCACCGACGAGGAAGGGCTGTACTGGCAGTGCATCGAGGCGATCGACGCGGCCGACGAGTCGAGCGACCGGGTGCGCGCCATGCTGCGCCGGCTGTCGGAGCGGCAGCGCGACAGACCGTCCGGCGCGGAACGCGACCGTGACCTCCGTGTCGACCGGCGGGACATACCCGACAGGAGGGCCCCCGACGCTGGACCGGCCCCTGTCCCGGCCGCTGTCCCGGCACCCCTCCCGACGGATCCGACAGCGGACCTGACGGACCTGACGGACCTGGCTGAGCTGGCGGCAGACCTCTCGGCAGACCTCTCGGCTGACCTCTCGAATCTGACCGGACTGACCGCCAGACCGGACCCCGCGGACTCGACGGCGGGACCGCCCTGACCGGGGAACCGAGCGGGACCGGGTCGGGCGGAGACGTCAGGTGGCCGGGCCCTTTGGGGCGGAGCCGTCGGTGGGGGTGCGGGTGCTGTCGGTTGTGGAGTGGAGGTCGGCGTCGAGCCGCGAGAGGTCGGCGGTGAGCGCCGCCATCAACTCCTCCATCTGTCGCAGCAGACCCTGCGGGGCGCCGGCGCCCAGTTGTTCCGCCATGGCTTCCCGCGACATGGCGGCGTCCTCGGCCCAGTCCCTCCCCGCCGGGGCAGGACCACATGGGAGAACGACGCGCCGACAGCTCCCGCCGGCACGCGGGCCGGGTGGTCCGGCTCCAGCCGAGCCAACGACAGGCACCGGCCGGCGGTCACCGGGCCCGGCGATCCTCACCCGGGCGGGCCCGCGCCGTGACGTCCGTTCGACAGGGCAGGATGGAGGCATGGAACTGCGCATCTTCACCGAGCCCCAGCAAGGGGCCGGTTACGACACCCTGTTGACCGTGGCCAAGGCCACCGAGGACCTCGGCTTCGACGCCTTTTTCCGCTCGGACCACTATCTGCACATGGGCGACGTGGACGGCCTGCCCGGCCCGACCGACGCCTGGATCACCCTGGCCGGTCTGGCTCGTGAGACCAAGCGCATCAGGCTCGGGACGCTCATGACCGCGGCGACGTTCCGGCTGCCGGGCGTGCTCGCCATCCAGGTGGCGCAGGTGGACCGGATGTCGGGCGGCCGGGTCGAACTCGGGCTGGGCGCCGGCTGGTACGAGGAGGAGCACCGGGCCTACGGCATCCCCTTCCCCAAGGAGAAGTTCGCCCGCCTCGAGGAGCAGTTGGCGATCGTCACGGGGCTGTGGGGTACGGAGGCCGGCAAGACCTTCTCGTACGAGGGCGAGTACTACCGGCTGACCGACTCGCCCGCGCTTCCGAAGCCGGCCCAGGCCAAGGTGCCGGTGCTGATCGGCGGCCACGGCGCCACGCGCACGCCGCGGCTGGCCGGGACGTACGCCGACGAGTTCAACATGCCGTTCTCCTCGGTGGAGGACACCGAGCGGCAGTTCGGCCGGGTCCGGGCGGCGGCGGAGGCGGCCGGGCGCGCGGCGGACGACCTGGTGTACTCCAACGCCCTGGTGGTCTGCGTGGGCAAGGACGACGCCGAGGTGGCGCGTCGTGCGGCGGCGATCGGCAGGGAGGTGGACGAGCTGAAGGAGAACGGCCTCGCGGGCTCCCCCGCCGAGGTCGTCGACAAGATCGGCCGCTATGCCGCGGTGGGCTCGTCCCGCGTCTACCTCCAGATGTTGGACCTGTCCGACCTGGACCATCTGGAGCTGATCGCGTCCCAGGTCCAGTCCCAGCTCTCCTGACCGCCGGGGCGCGCGGGGGCCTGCCTCCCACAGGGCCCCCGCCCTTGCCCCGGGGCCCCCGCCCTTGCCCCGGGGCCCGCGGGAGGGCCCCGGGGAGCGGCGACTACAGGCGGGGGTCGACCGGTTCCGACTCCAGGGCGAGGACCGCGAAGACCGCCTCGTGGACGCGCCACAGCGGCTCGCCGCCGGCCAGGCGGTCGAGGGCCTCCAGGCCGAGGGCGTACTCGCGCAGCGCCAGGGAGCGCTTGTGGGCGAGGAACCGGTTGCGCAGGCGCTCGAGGTTGTCGGGCCGGGTGTACTCGGGACCGTAGATGATCCGCAGGTACTCACGGCCGCGGCACTTGATGCCGGGCTGGACCAGGCGGCCCTTGCCGTCACGGGTGAGCGCCCGCAGCGGCTTGACCACCATGCCCTCGCCGCCGCGGCCGGTCATCTCCAGCCACCAGTCGACACCGGCGTCCACCGACGCCTCGTCGCCGGTGTCGACGTACAGACGGCGCGTGGTGTGCAGCAGACCGGTGGCGTCGTGCTCCACCATGCGGTCGATGAGAGCCAGTTGCTCGTCGTGCGGAAGCGCGGCGAGGCTGCGGCCCCGCGCGGCGAGGATCTGGAACGGTGCCAGCCGGACGCCGTCCAGGCCGTCGGTGGTCCAGCAGTAGCGGCGGTACGCGTCCGTGAAGGCGGCGGCGTCCGCTGCCCGTTCGCGCTGCCGGGCCGGCAGGTCGCCGACCTCGACGCCCCGCGCGGCGGCGGCTTCGAGCGCCGCGAGGGCGGCGGGGAACGCGGCGGACGCGGCGGCGCCCACCGCCGCGTACTGGCCGCGCAGCAATCCTGACGCCTTGAGGGACCAGGGCATCAGCTCGGCGTCCAGCAGCAGCCAGTCGGTCTCCAGCTCGTCCCACAGGCCGGCCGCCGTCGTCGCGGCGCGCAGCCGCCCGAGGATCTCCTCGGTGACGGCCGCGTCGTCGAAGAACGGCCGCCCGGTGCGGGTGTAGAGGGAGCCGGTGACTCCTTCCGCGCCGAAGCGCTCCCGTGCCACGTCCGCGTCCCGGCACACCAGGGCGACGGCGCGCGACCCCATGTGCTTCTCCTCGCACACGACCCGTTCGACGCCGTCGGCGGCGTAGGCGGCGAAGGCCTCGGCCGGGTGTTCCAGGAACCCGTCGCGGCGGGACGTCGCGGTGGGCGCCATGGTCGGCGGCAGGTACGGCACGAGCCGCGGGTCGACGGCGAAGCGGCTCATGACCTCCAGCGCCGCCGCGGCGTTCTCCTCGCGCACGCCCACGTTGCCCGCGTGCCGCGTCTCCACGACGCGCCGCCCGCGCACGTCGGCCAGGTCGAGCGGCCGGCCCTGGTGGCCGCCCGGCGCCTCCGTGGTGAGAGGCCGCACCGGTTCGTACCAGACCTTCTCGGCCGGTACGTCGACGAGCTCCCGCTCGGGCCAGCGCAGCGCGGTCATCTTCCCGCCGAACACCGCTCCGGTGTCGAGGCAGATGGTGTTGTTGATCCAGGTGGTGTTCGGCACGGGCGTGTGGCCGTAGACGACCGCGGCGCGGCCCCGGTATTCCTCGGCCCACGGGTAGCGCACGGGCAGCCCGAACTCGTCGGTCTCGCCGGTCGTGTCGCCGTACAGCGCGTGCGAGCGCACCCGTCCCGAGGTGCGGCCGTGGTACTTCTCCGGGAGGCCCGCGTGGCAGACGACGAGCCTGCCCTCGTCGAGGACGTAGTGGCTGACGAGCCCGTCGATGAACTCCCGCACCCGCGCGCGGAACTCCTCGCTCTCGCCCTCCAGCTGCGCGATCGTCTCGGCGAGGCCGTGCGTGTGCTGGACGTTCCTTCCCTTGAGCCAGCGGCCGAGCTTGTTCTCGTGGTTGCCGGACACGCACAGCGCGTTCCCGGACGCCACCATGCCCATCACGCGGCGCAGCACGCCCGGGCTGTCGGGGCCGCGGTCGACGAGGTCGCCGACGAAGACCGCCGTACGCCCTTCGGGGTGGGCCCCGTTCTCGTACCCCAGCGTGGCGAGCAGCGTCTCCAGCTCCGAGGAGCAGCCGTGGATGTCGCCGATGATGTCGAACGGACCGGTCAGGTGGCGCAGGTCGTTGAACCGTTTCTCCAGGACGACCTCGGCCGCCTCGACCTCCTCCACGCTGCGCAGCACGTGCACCTTGCGGAAGCCCTCACGCTCCAGGCCGCGCAGCGAGCGGCGCAGCTCGCGGCGGTGGCGCTGGATGACATGACGGGGCATGCCGGCCCGGTCGGGGCGGGTCGCGTTGCGTTCGGCGCACACCTCCTCCGGCAGGTCGAGGACGATGGCGATGGGCAGCACGTCGTGTTCGCGCGCCAGCCGTACCAGCTGCCGGCGGCTCTCCTGCTGCACGCTCGTGGCGTCGACGACGGTCAGCCGGCCGGCCGCGAGCCGCTTGCCCGCGATGTGGTGCAGGACGTCGAAGGCGTCGCGGCTCGCGCTCTGGTCGTTCTCGTCGTCGGCGACCAGTCCGCGGCAGAAGTCCGAGGAGATGATCTCGGTCGGCTTGAAGTGCCTGCGCGCGAAGGTCGACTTGCCCGAGCCCGTGGCGCCGATGAGCACGACGAGGGACAGGTCGGTGACCGGGAGCCTGCGGGGTGTGGTCACGGTGGTCATGCGGCCTTCTCCTCGTGTGCGGCCAGGGTGAACACGGCCATCTGCGTCGGCGGACCCACCTCGGGGTCCTCGGGCCCGACGGGGGCGAACTCCACTCCGTACCCGTGTCGTTCGGCGACGGCCCGGGCCCAGGCGCGGAACTCCTCGCGCGTCCACTCGAACCGGTGGTCGCCGTGGCGCGCGTGCCCGGCCGGGAGGGACTCCCAGCGCACGTTGTACTCGACGTTCGGCGTGGTCACGAGCACGGTGCCGGGCCGGGCGGCGCCGAAGACGGCGTACTCCAGCGCGGGCAGCCGCGGCAGGTCCAGGTGCTCGATGACCTCGCTGAGCACCGCCGCGTCGTACCCCTTGAGCCGTTTGTCGGTGTACGCGAGCGAGCCCTGCAGGAGCGTCACGCGCTCCGCCTGCCGCTCGCCCATGCGCTCGATCCGCAGCCGCCGCGCGGCCAGGGACAGCGCCCGCATCGACACGTCGACACCGACGATCTCGGTGAAGCGGGGGTCCTTGAGCAGCTCCCGCACCAACTGGCCCTGCCCGCAACCGAGGTCGAGCACCCGGCTCGCCCCCGCGGCGCGCAGCGCCTCGATGATCGCCTCGCGCCGCCGGACCGCCAGCGGGACCGGCTTCTCCTCGGTGTCGGTGGTCTCGTCGACGGCGTTGTCGATCTCCTCGACGTCGCTGTCGTCCGCCGCGGCCAGCCGCGCCAGTTCGATCCGCTCCATGGCCTCGCGCGTCAGCGACCAGCGGCGGGCCAGATAGCGGCTGGTGATCAGCTTGTGCTCGGGGTGCTCGGGCAGCCAGCCCTCGCCGACCCGCAGCAGCTTGTCGACCTCGTCGGGGGACACCCAGTAGTGCTTGGCGTCGTCCAGCACGGGCAGCAGCACGTACAGGTGCCGCAGCGCGTCGGAGAGCCGCTGGTCGCCCTCCAGGACCAGCCGTACGTACCGCGAGTCGCCCCACTCGGGGAACCGCTCGTCCAGCGCGATCGGGTCCGCCGTCACCGCCCAGCCCAGCGGCTCGAACAGCGCGCGCACCAGGTCGGCGCCGCCGCGCGCCGGCAGCGCCGCCACCTCGACGCGCAGCGGCAGCGGCTGCCCGACCAGATGCGGGCGGGCGGCGCACTGCCCCTTCAGCGCGCTGGAGAACACGTTGCCGAGGGCGACGGCGAGCAGGGAGGAGGCGGCGTACGGGCGGTCGTTCACATACTGCGCGAGCGCCTGGTCGGGCGCGCCGCCGCGGCCCTTGCCCTTCCCGCGGCGCACGAGCGCGACCGGGTCCACCTCCAGCAGGAGCGCGGCCGTGCAGCGCTCGGCGGACGCCTCGGGGTAGAGGACGTGGGCCGTGCCGTAGGAGGTGGAGAACGCCTGCGCCTTGTCCGGATGCTTGTGCAGCAGGAAGCCGAGCTCGGTGGCGGGGCGTTCAGGGGTGCCGGTCGTACTGATCGTCAGGAACACAGGTCCGAGTATCACCGAGCGTGACCTGACCCACCACGGGATTTCAGCCGCGCGTGATCCGGGGGCGCGTGGGAGGCGCACGGGGGCGCACGTGAAGGATCACCGTTTCACGCTCGCTGCGGTGTGTTGACGCAGGTCCGGCAAGCCCATACGTTCATCACCCACATGGAGTGACGCGCCATCAACTCTGTTACTCCGCAGGCAAGTTAGGTGCGAACAGGCGCACGGTTGCACGTACGTACGGACGGCGGTGTCCCCCCGGCAAGGCCAGCCCGACCACGGGCGAGGGGAACGGTGCGCGGGGGTGAACGATGAGTCTTTTCGGCCAGGATCGCGGCTTTCTGGAAGCCCTCACTCCGCAGGACCGCCGGTCACTGCTCGCCGAGGGCGCCCCGCGTACGTACGAGCCCGGCGAGGTGATGATCCGGGAGCGTGACACCACGGCCTATGTGCTCGCCCTGCTCTCCGGCTGGGCCGTCGTCTCCGTCGAGACCGACCGCGCGGCCCGGCTCATCCTCGCACTGCGCGGCGCGGGCGAGGTCGTCGGCGACCTGGCCGCCGTCGACCGGGGCCCGCGCAGCGCGACCGTCACCGCGCTCGGCCGGGTGGAGGCGGTGTCCATCTCGGGCGACCGGTTCCGGCGGTTCCTGACCGCCCGGCCGCACGCCGCGTCCCTGATCATGCGACAGCTCAGCGCCCGGCTGCGCAGCGCCGACGTCGAGCGCCGCTCGCTCGCCTCCGGCACCGTCCTCCAGCGGCTCGCCGCACGGCTCGCCGAACTCGCCGAGCGGGCCGGCCGCCCCGGCGGGGACGGCACCGCGATCGAACTGCCCCAGCACGACCTGGCCGCCGCCATAGGCGCCACCCGGGAGGCGGTCGCCAAGGCCCTGCGGCTGCTGCGCGAACGGAACGTCGTCCGCACCGCCCAGCGCAGAGTCGTCGTCATCGACATGCCCGTACTGCTGCTGCTCGCCCGGGGCAGGGCGCTGCCGGGGACGGCGACCGCGGAGAAACATCCGCCGGGTGTGTAAACGGCTACATCGCGGGCCGCCGCGCGCGGCCAGGCTGGTCCCGTCACCACAGCCACAGGGCATCACACGGCACTTCACGTGATGCGCGGCACGACACGGCACGACACAACACGCGACATCACGGCACAGGGGGTCCGAGTGAGCAGTGCGGGAGCCATTCACCGACTGGTGGTCTTCGGGGACGCCTGCGGCTCCGGGACGCTGGGCATCGACGCGAAGAAGCGGATGCGCGCCGCCATGTACGCGGCGTTCGGCGAGGCGTACGCCGCCATCGGCGTCGAGCCCGGCGCGGTCCACCAGGAGGACCGCGGGGACGGCATCCTCGGCGCGCTCAACCCCGACGTGCCGCCGACCCTCGTCGTCGGCCGGTGGATCGACACGCTCTACGAGAGCGTGCGCGAACACAACGCCGGCAGGGACCAGCGGCTGCGGCTGCGGGTCGGCATGAACGCCGGCCTCGTCCTCGACGACGGCAAGGGGCTCGTGGGCCGCGCGGTGGACCTGGCCTGCCGGCTGTGCGACAGCCCGACCGCCAAGGGGGTCATGGCCACGGCCGGGGACGCCGACCTCCTGGTGGTCGTCTCCGAGTGGTTGTACGACAACGTCGTCTCCGAGGGCGGCCGTTACGTGGAACCCGGTCACTACCGCCGGGCCCGCGTCCACCACAAGGAGACCGACGAAGCCGCCTGGTTCCACATCCCCAGGTGGCCGGCGCCGCCGCTCGACGGCGACAGCGGCGACAGCCGCCGCGACCCGGGCGAGGACGGCGGCGACCGGCCGACCCGGACCGGTGGCGGTGGACCGAGGACGGGGGACGGCCCACCGCCACCCACGGCCGGACCGGCGGCGAGCGGCCCGTCCGCCGGTCCGGCACCCACCCGCCGGTACACCGCCCAGGGAGACCTGCAGGTGTTCGAACGCAACACGATCCACGGCGGCTTCACCGGCATCCGCAAGGACCGCGACGGGGGAGAGAGCGCATGAGCGACCAGGACGACGCCCCGCAGCAGGCGGACAGGCCCGACGAACCCAAGGAGCAGGCACCGCCCCCCGGCTCCGACAAGCCCGCCCCTGACGCCACGGACACACCGCCGCCCGAGGCCAACCCCTTCGACCAGGCCGGCCGCAACCCCCTCGGCGCCTCCGGCGGCACCGGCGGCGCCGGGACCGCCCACGCCGCCCGCCGCACCTTCGCGCGCCAGTACGACTTCCACGGCGACGGCCAGGTCTACGAAGGCAACACCTTCATCAGCCAGTTCGGCATCGACACCGGGCCACCCGTGGTCCGGGGAGCCGTCCCCCAGGACACCCTGGAACGCCTCACCGAGGTGTACTGCGAGACATCCGGCTACCAGCGGATGAAGCACCTCCTGCGCACCAACGGCCTGCTCGTGCTCTGCGGCGAGCCCGGCAGCGGTCGCACCGCCACGGCCCTCGCCCTGCTGTCCGAACTCAGCGGCGACAAGGTCACCCGCCTCGACCCGTCCACCGTCGTCCACGAGATCGACCCCGACGCCGGGTGCGGCCACCTCCTGGAACTGCCGCCCGACGACGACAGCCCCTCCGACCACGACCGGCGCCACCGCGGCGACCTCCGCGACACGCCCGCCCGGCGCCCGAGCCGCCTCACCGAACTCCACCTCGACGGCCTCAGCGACCGGCTGCGCGCCAAGGGCGCGTACGGCATCGTCCTCGTCCAGAGCGGCGACCTGGCCGACCGGCTGTCCCAGGGACGGTACGCCGTGTACTGCGCGCCGCCGCCCCAGGCCGAGGTGCTCCACCGCCACCTGCGCGTCCTGCTGCGCGGCGAGCCCGACGGCGCGCTCGCCGGCGCCCGCGCGCTCGCCGTGCGCGAGGACGTCACCCGGGCCCTCGGCCTCGACGAGCTCCGCCCCCGCGAGGCCGCCCGCCTCGCCGAGCAGCTCGCCCGCCACCAGCGCGGCGAACTCACCGACGAGCAACTGCTGGAGTCGTGCGGCACGTTCGTCCGCGCCCAGGCGCGCGCCTGGTTCGCGGGCGCCGACCGGCCCGGCACACTGCCCGAGGCGCGGACGGCGATCGGCGCCGCCGCGTTCCGGATCGCCGTGGCCGTCTTCAACCGCTCCGCGTACAGCCTGACCGCCGAGGCCGCCGAGCAGCTCGCCTGGGAGCTGGCCGTCACCCTCGACCCCGAACGGCCCGTCGGGCGCCGCCTGTTCGGCAGCCACGCCGAGGACCGGCCCGTCGTCGCCCGGTCCGTACTGGAGGACGGCGAGATCGACCTCGGCGCGGCGCGCGTCCCCGTACGGACCATCCGCTTCCAGGGCGAGGCCCTGGCCACCGCCGTGCTCCGCGAGGTCTGGCACGGCTACCACAACGCGCGCGGCCCGCTCTCGCGCTGGCTGCGGTCCCTGTGCGACGACCCGCGCCCCGAGGTGTGGGTGCGCGCCTCCATCGCCGCCGGGGTGCTGTGCTCCTGGGACTGGATCTATGGGTTCGGCGAGCTCGTGCGGCCGATGGCCGCCGTCGACAACCCCGTACCGAGGATGGCCGCCGCCACCGCCCTCGCCGAGGCCGCCCGCGACCCCAAGGTGCAGCCGGCCGTCGTCGCGCTGCTGAAGGAGTGGGCGAAGAGCGACGACGGCGCGCTCGTCGAAACGGCGGTCCTCGCCCACGGCTACGCCCTGCCCGCCGGGTCGGTACGCGCCTCCGTCGACGCGCTCGGCGCGGTGGTGCGGGGCGGTGGCGCCCGCGAACCCGACGTGCTCGGCACGGCGTCGTTCAGCGTGATGCGGCTGCTCGCCACCGACGAGCCGCACACCGTCACCGCGCGGATGGACGACTGGCTGCGGGACGGACGCCGCGAACTCGTCGACCTCGTCCTGCTGTCCGTGATCGGCACGCTGACGATGCGCACGACGCACCTGTGGGGCCTGACCGAGGTGTCCGGCCTCGAACCGCACGGCTCCCGGCCGCTGCTCGTGGCGCTCCTCGCCACCCGCCCCCACCTCGCGCCCGAGCTGGCCGTGATGGTCCGCCGCGCGCTGTCCACCGCCCGCTCCGGCGCACCGGCCCTCGACGGGCTCGGCAGCCTGCTGCGGCGCGCCGCCAAGGACGCCGAGGCGCTGCGGCTGGTGTGCGGGTTCCTGCCGCTGCTGGCCGAAGGGCCGAGGGACCGCGACCGGTTGCGCGGCCTGCTGAAGGACCTCGTACGCGACCGGGACCGACCACTGGACAAGACCGCGGCCGGCCGCATGTGGGACGCCGTGGCGGAAGGAGCACAGCGATGAACGCCGGACCCGGACCCGGACCCGCCGGCCGGATGCCCGGTCAGCAGGGCGAGTCGCGGCCCAGGGGCCCGCTGCTGCGGGAGTGCCCGCCGCCGTACAAGCGCCACAGCGGCCAGCTCGCCGCCGTCCTGCTCTACCGCAACGGCGGCCACAGCGTGCTGTGGCCCGAGCGCCGCGAGGACCACCGCAAACCGCTGATCGGCGGGCCCTACACCGTCTTCGAGGTGCTGCTCGGCCGTAACGTCACCAAGTTCGACCTCTCCCTGCCCGCGTCCGGCGACGGCGTCTTCTTCGACGTAGCGGTGAGCGTCCAGTGGGAGGTCGTGGACCCCTTCCTGGTCGCCACCCAGCGGGTCTGGGACGTGGCCGAACTGCTGCGCGACGACCTCCTCGACGGGCTGCGGGCGGTCTCCCGCCGGTTCGGCCTCACCGAGGCGCAGGGCGCCGATGAGGCCGTACGGGACGAACTGCGCGACGGGCGGCTGGTCCTGGGGCGCGACCTCGGCCTGCGGACCCGCGTCCTGGTCTTCTTCGACCTCGACAAGGACGTCAAGACCAAGGTCGGCGAGGCCGACCGGACGCTGGTCGAGATGGGCGTGGACCAGCGCAGGGCCGCGGCGGAACGCCGCAAGGACGCCTACGCCCGGGAGCTGGTGGCCGAACGGGCCCGCGAGCTGGAAGGGCTGCTGCGGCAGGGCGAGATCACGCAGATCGCCCACCACATGGCGGCCAATCCCGACAAGCAGTGGCAGATCCGCCGGGAGCTGCTCCAGGAGAAGCGGGAGGGCCAGGCCGACTTCCTCGCCGTGTTCAACCGGCTCATCGACACCGGTGTCCTGGAGCGCCACGACATCGACGACACGATGCTCCAGGTGCTGGAGCACCTGCGCGAGAGCACCGGCGGTGTACTGGGCGGGGTCGCCGACCGGGTCCTGCCGCCCGCGCGACCGCGAGGGCCGCGCCGCGCGCTGGAAGCGGCCGACACCCACCAGGCCTCCGGGGCACGGGACCGCCGGGACCGCCCGGACTCCCGGGACGACCGGGAGGCGCAGGACGTCCGCGGCTCACGGGACCACCGGGACCCGCGGCAGGACCGGAACCCGGGGCCCCACGCGGACTCGTGGGATCCCCCGGACCCCTGGGAGACCGCCGCCGACGACGCCCCGCGGCGCCGCGAGCCGATCCGTCCGCCCTGGGAGGACGACCCCGACCCGGCGCGGGACCCCGGCCCGGCGCGGGACCCCGATCGGGGGCAGGGCTCCGACGACCAGGTCTACGAACCGACCCGCGTCGAGTCCGCCTCCGAGCGGAGCCGCGACAGGAACAGGCCCGCCGGGCCGGCCCGCCCCAGCGCCGACTTCGACGACTGGGACGACGAATGAGCGGACCCGCCGCGCCCCCCGACCCGGCCGACGTCCGCTTCATGGCGGAGCGTCTCCTGGTCACCGTCCGCGAGGACATCGGCAGGGCCGATACGAAGGCGGCGATCCTCCTCTCCGGGGCGATCGCCTTCCTCGCCGTGCTCTTCTCCCGCGACGGCGCCCCGCTGCCCACGGACGGCCCCGGGCTCGCCCTGGTCGTGTCGGGCGGCGCGCTGTGGGGCGCCGGGGTGCTGATGCTCGTCGCGGTCGTCATGCCGCGCACCAGGATCGGCGCCGAGCGCACCCTGCTGCGCGACCTGTCCGCCGGCGCCCCGGTGGACGCCCTGCTGGACCGGCTGAACGCCTCGGGCGAGGACACCACCGGCTGGCTCCTGGACCAGGCGAGCGTGCACGGAGCCGTGCTCGCCGCCAAATACCGGTGGCTGCGGATGGGTGTCTGTTCCCTGGCACTCGGCGCGCTGCTGGCCCTCTTCAGTGGACTGTGGTGAGAGACGATGCACTTGAGTACGCCGAGAACGACGGCGGGCGCGCTGACAGCGGTGATGACGCTGCTCGCGCTGGCCCTCCCCCTCAACCCGGGCGCCGCCGCCGAGACGCCCGAAGGGCCCGACCCCATCGACTTCGCCATCGTCGTCGACCAGTCCAAGAGCCTCCCGGACGAGGACCTGGCCCGCGAGGTGGAGGCCGCCGCCCTGCTCAGCCAGGGTGAGATCTCCGAACGCTCCCGCGCCACCGTCATCGGCTTCGGCAGCTCGGAGAAGCCCGGCCAGTCCCCGGTGCGCGAGGTGTGCGCCCCGACGGTCGCCGACGCCGCCGGCCGCCAGCGCCTCAGCGACTGCGTCCAGCAGTTGTCCCGCCGCGACCCCGCCCGCACCGGACCCGGCACCGACTTCCCGGCCGCCATTCGCCAGGCCGTCGACCGGCTCACGGAGAAGGGCACCCCCGGGCAGTCCACCGGGACCGGGACGGACAGCGGGGCGGGGGCCGGGGCGGACACCGGCGCGGGAGCCGGGACGGGGACCCCGGGGACCACCCCCAAGGTCGTCTTCCTCCTCACCGACGGCAAGCTGGACGTCAGCGACAGCCCCGAATACGGCCCCGACGCCGCCAGCAGGCAGGCCAACGGCGCCAAGCGGCTGGCCGACGAACTGGCCCGCGCCCGCCGCGAGTCCGTACAGATCTGGCCGCTCGGCTTCGGCAGCGGCATCGACCGCAAGGCGCTCACCGCCATGGCCGAGGGCGGCTACCGCGGCGGCTGCGCCGACCTGCCCGCCGCCACACCGAAGATGCGGGTGGTGGAGAGCTCCGCCGAGATCGACACGGCCCTCCAGGAGACGTTCGCCGCCGCCCGCTGCGCCCAGTTCGTGCCGGGCACCTCCGGCAAGCCGCCCACCGACCTGACCGTGACCATCCCGCCCATCGCCACCGACGGCTCCATCACCGTCAGCAAGCACGACCCCAAGGTGACGGTCACCTACTACGACCCGCGCGGCCGCAAGGTCCCCACCCACGGCGACTTCGACGGCTCCAGTTTCGAAGTCAGCGGCCAGGACGGCCCCGTCGAGGCGCTGCGCGTCAAGAACCCGCTGCCCGGACTGTGGCGGGCCCGCGTCGAGGCCCCCGAGGGCCACCGCGACCGGGAGGTCGCCGTCCGTGCCATCTGGCAGGGCCGGCTGCGCTCCACCGTCACCCTCGACCCCGCCTCGCCGAGGGCCGGTGAGAAGGCGGTCGTGGAGGTACGGATGCAGACCCGCCGCGGCGTCGTCATCACCGACCCGCGCCTGCTCGCCGGCGTCAAGGTCTCGGCCCGGCTCGCCGGCGCCGGGTTCACCCCCGTCACCGTGCCCCTCGCCGACGACGGCCGCGCCCCGGACCGTACGGCGAGGGACGTCCGCTTCACCGGCACCGTCACCGTGCCCGCCACGGCCACCGGCGCCCTGGAGCTCACCACCATCATGTCCGCGCCCGGCGTCACCTCCGACCACCGCCCCCTGCACGCCGGCACCAGCCCCGCCGCCCCGCTGCTCACCGCCGGACTGACCGTTGAACGGGCCACCGTGCACCCCGGCGCCACCCTCCACGGCACCCTGTCCGTCACCAACAACGACAGCGGACCGCACACCCTGCGCCTCGCCCTCGACGACCAGGCGCCCGGCTCCGAACTGCGGATCAGCCCGGCGACCGTCCGGGTCGACCCGGGCAAGCGGGAGAGCGTCCCCTTCACCGTCACGCTCGGCGCGGGCACCCCGCTCGGCGAGGTCGGCGGCCGGATCACGGTCGTCGACACCGGCGACGGCGGCACCGGCGACGACGGGCTGACGCTGGACAGTTCGTTCCTGGAGGTACGGGTCGAGGCACCGCCCACCTGGTGGGACCGCTGGTGGGGCGCCGTGTACGGCGGGGCCGCCGCCGCGCTGCTCCTCGGTGCCTTCCTGGTGCTGCGGCTCGCGGCGCGCCGCAAGCGCCGCGACCTCGCCGGCGTACAGCTGGAGCTCGCCAAGGACGGGCAGCCGCTGGACGCCCTGAGCGTGCGCGCCGGCCAGAGCCCGGGCGGCGAGTACCACTTCACGGTGGAGGAGGTACGGGGCGCCGCGCCCGCCCTGCGGCGCGCCACGTCCGGGGCGTCCGGGGCACACCGGCTGCGCCGCACCGGCGGCGGGGCGCTGTACCTGCGGACGCACCGGGGCCGGGAGCACCCCGTGCGGCCCGGTGAACCGGTCGGCCTCGCCGACGGCCTCGAACTCGTCGTACGCGACCGCGGGACGGCGGGCGCGACGGCCCGGCCCCGTTCGGAGCGGGACACCACGCGGCGGGACACCACGAGCGGTGGCTGGCGGGAGCGCGTCCGCGGTGTGCGCCCCGGACAGCGCCGCACCGCGCGGTCCGACGGAGCCGGCCGGCCCGACCGCTCCGGCGCGGCCGATCGGCCCGGCCGGGGCGAGGAGGCGGAGCCGCGGCGGTCGTGGTCCAGGCCGTCCGACGACGGCGACCGCGGGGAGCGGACCGCGGGCGCCGGCCGGTGGGACCCCAACTTCTGACCCTGATCGTCCCCATGGGAGACGCAATGAAGATCTACCAGCCCATGCTCTTCGTCGGCCTGGGCGGCACCGGCGGACGGATCGGCACCGAGCTCGAACGCGGCCTGCGCCGGGAGCTGTGCGGCCCCGACGGCACCAAGCTGGTCGACGGAGGTCGCCGCGTACCCTTCCAGCTGCCCGACTGCCTGCAGTTCGTGTACGCGGACTTCAGCGAGTCCGAGCTGCTGCGCCAGCCGCAGTTCAGCGCGAAGGGCCCCGAGGCCGCCGCGTACGCCCGCACCTCCCGCATGGTGCGCGACCTGCTGCCCGGCGACTACGACAGCTCCCCGGAGGTGACCCGCATGCTGCGGGTCGCCCTGCACGAGGAGACCCACGACTGGCTGCCGCCCCAGACGCGCCAGCCCCGGGTCGCCCCCCTCCACAACGGCGCGGGCCAGCTCCCGACCGTCGGCCGCGCGGCCCTCTTCGCCACCCTGCGCAGCGGCGCGGACCCGGTGCTGCGCCAGCTGCGCGCCGCCATCGGCGCCATCGGCAACTCCGCGGGCGACCTGCAACGGGTGGGCGGCGGCCGGATCCGCGGCTGCGACGTCTTCGTCGCGTTCTCCGTGGCGGGCGGCACCGGCGCCGGCATCTTCTACGACTTCATCCACCTCATCGGGCACGAGTTCCGCAAATCCAAGGTGCCCGGGGTGAAGATCTACCCGTTGGTCGTCATGCCCTCCGCCTTCCCGCCCGAGGCGGGCGGCGGACGCGAGGCCGAACTGAACTCGGCGCGCGCCCTGGTGGACCTCTCCCGCCTGGTCGACGACCAGAACGTGCCGGACGCCCAGGACGACATGGGCGACGTCCAGCAGCGCGGCCGGATCAGCGTGCGCTACCCGGTCGACGGCGTCGTCGCGCTGCGCCCGTCCACCGTCCAGACCGCGTTCCTCTTCAGCAAGCCGTCCGTCATCCGCACCGAGGACCTGCGCCGCTCCATCACCGCCATGGTCATGTCCCTCATCGGTACGGAGCTGAGCGACGACGGCGGCCAGCACAGCGGGCGCAGCGAGGACGACTACCAGTCGTTCGCGGCCGGGTTCATCAACAAGAGCGTCGAACGCTCGACCCCGGCCCGCTCCGGCATCGGCTACCGCGGCATGTCCACGTCCCTCGCCGCCTCCCTCACCGTGCCCGTCGACGACCTCGCGGAGATCGTCGCCGCCCGGCTCCTCGCCCACGCCGTGCGCGGCATGGACGAGCGGGCCCGCCGCCCCGTGAAGGACGCCCCGGACCGGGTCCGGGAGCTCTTCGAACGCTCCGGCATCGGCCCCCTGTGGACCAGGGAGGCCCCTGACATCCCGCCGCCCGAGCAGCTGCCCAAGGGCTCCAAGGCCATCAGCCAGGCCCTCCGCGACCGCCTCGGCGACATGGACGACGGGCTGCGCCGCCTCGAACGGGAGCTGACCCGCGAGGTGCCGCGCCTCATCGACGACTTCAAACCCGGGGCGGCGGCCCGCCAACTCCTCGGCACCGTCGGCCCGTTCCAGCTCGAAGCGCTCCTCGCCGGACTGCCCGGCCACCCGCAGCGGATCGGCGAGGCCGGCTTCGCCGGCATGCTCGACAACCGCCGCAACGACCCCGAGCGCCCCGAGCACATCCAGCTCTCCCCACCCCAGGTGCCCCGCGTCAAGGGCGGCGCCGGGGGTCTCGTGCCCGCCCGCTGGACCGACCCGGACGTCCGGGACGCCCTGGCCGAACAGGACGAGTGGTACCACTGGCGTGCCAAGGCCCTGTGGCACCGCGCCTGGGCCGCCGGCGAGTCCCAGTGGCGCTCTCCCCTCAGCCGCGTCATGAAGGAGGTCGGCGAACTCGCCCGCGCCCTGCGCGCCCACGAGGAGGACGAGGGCAAGCTCTTCGCCGACCGCCGCCGCGAGCTGTACCGCGACGACCGCACCGGCGTCTCCTACCTCCTGCCCCCGCAGAACAGCCTGCGCGCCTTCTACGACGACGTCCTCGGCCGGCTCGTCCAGAGCGAGGGCCTCCCGGAGAACGCCGACCCCGCGCTCCTGCTCACCAAGCTGATCCGCGCGGAGGACTGGCGCAACGCGCTGGAAGCCGTACGCCGCTCCCCGGGCGCGGCGGTCAAGGAGATCAAGCAGGTCGTCGAGCGGCGCGTCAAGAGGCTGTTCGGCGAGGCGAACGACGTGCTCCACGAGCGGCCCCTGCTGCCGTCCATGGCGCTGCTGCTGCGGGCGGCGGCCGGCGACGAGACGGCCGCGAACAAGGTGGACGGCCGCTGGCTGGACCAGTTCCGCGCACAGCTCGCCGGACTCCTGCCGGTCGGGTTCGTCCCCGACGGCCACGGCCCGCTGAAGGTCCTCATCGCCCACCCGGAGAGCGAATCCGACGGCCGGGCCGCGAACTACCTCGCGCAGGAGCTCAACCTGCCGCCCAAGGCCGCCCAGGAGTTCCGGGCCGTCGACACCGAGTCCATCACCGTCGTCCTCTTCCGCAGCGGCATGAACCTCACCGACATCTCCGAGGTGCGCCAGGTCCTCCAGCTGTGGTCCGAGGCGCGCGACGCGGCGGGCGTGGACGACTTCCTGCACTGGCGCCAGCGGCTCGGCCACCGGGACGACTGGCTGGTCAGCACCGAGGACGACCGCCGGCGCATCCTGCACCGCATCCTGTGCGCCATGTGGAACGGCCGCGTCGACCACGAGGGCTCCGCCGCCTCGCCCGACCTGATCCGCATCCGCCTCCAGGAGGGCGAGTCGGCCACCATGACCCTGCGCCTGGAGCCCTTCGACGGCGCCCTGTCCAGCTGGGCCGGGCTGCTGCGCGCGTACGAACGCTGGGCGCTGCTCGACGAGGGCCAGATCATCGAGGACTTCTGCGAACGGCTCATGCAGACCCAGCCGACCGGGCTGTCCACCACCCCGGTCAGCCCCTCCCCGCTCTTCCTCACCTTCGTCGAGCAGGTCGCGCCCCGGCAGCTCCAGCGGCTCGACGAGCTCTCCGGCCGGTACGGGGAGGAGGACGAGGAGTGGCTGGAACCGCTGCGGCAGTTCTGGGACCGCACCCTCCCCGGCGCCCTCGACATGCGCTTCCCCGGCGCCACCCGCCCCACCCGGCCCACGCTGCGGGCCCTGCACCAGCGGTACGCGCGCGAGGCGGCCGAGCCCCGGCACGAGGCGGTACCGGAGCCGGGCCGCACCTCGGCACCCGGCCCCGTGCCGGAACCGCGCCGCGAGGCCCTCCGGGAGCCGTCCGGGTCATCCGGGTCATCCGCGTCATCTGCTTCGTCCCGGCCGTCCGGGTCCGCCTACCCGTGGGACATGGACGGTGAGGAGGCGTGAACCCCGGTGTGACCCCGCACTACCGCCTGCCCACCCACGCGGTCTGCCTCGACCTGCGCGCCGACGGCCCGCGCGGCACCGATCCGCCCGGGCGCCTGCCCGCCGCCGTGCGCGCCGCCCTGGACGAGCCGCAGGCCGGGGACGAGCGGCGGTTCCTCGTCATCGACCACGCCGACCGCCTGGTCGGCCACCAACTGCTGTACGAACAGCTATACTCCTACGGTCCGGCCCAGGTGATCTGCCTGGCGCTCGGCGGAACCGGGGCCGCTCAGGGCGACCGTACGCTGCGCCGGCCGCTCACGCTGCGCCCGCCGGCCGCCGGGGTGCTCTGGCTGCTCGACGTCCTCGGCGACCCGGACGTGGCGCTGCGCCCGCTGGTCGAACTGCTCGCCGCGCCCGATGTGTTCGACGCCGTCCTGGGCGCGCTCGCGGAGGTCGTGCACGGTGTCGCGGTACCGGCCGTACGGGTCCTGGAGCACGACCTCACCGACGAGGCCAGGACCAGGACGTGGAAGCAGGCGCTCGACAGCCTCGTCGGCCAGGAGGTCCTCGCCGCCGGCACCACGGGGCCGGGCGACGGACTGCCCGCCGAACTGGCCGTCCTGCTCGACGAGTCGGTACCGGGCGGCGTCGGCGGCCACCGCTGGCTCGTACCCGCCGGCCGGGCCGCCGCACGGCGCCGCGCGTGCGACGACGCGCTGCGCGACGCCGAAGCCGGGTACGGGGAGGTGCGCGGCGTGGCCGGGCTCCTGGGAGCCGCCGGGACCCGGCACACCGACCTGCCGGGCCGCCTCGAACACCTCGCCCGGGCGCTGGAGGGGTACCACGGCACGATCGCGGGGGCGCTCTCCGTCGTCACCGGTGTGCGGCTCACGCCCGAGCACCGTGGCCGGTTGCTGGAGCGTGGCATCGAGCTGCCGGAGCTGCCCGAGGTCTCCCGCGCCGGGGTCGTACCCGGCCTGCGGGACTTCACCGAGAGACTGATCGAGCAGCGGCTGCCGCTGCGTTCGGCGGCGGCGCGGCTCGCCGCCCTGTCCGACCGGTCCGCCCCGGCCGGCAGCGCCGCGCGGCTCGCCCGCCTCGACGAGGTCTGCGACAGCGCCTACCTGAACCATCTGGCGCGGCCGTTGTTCTTCCGCGCCGGTGGCCGGCGCGCGGTGGGCGCGGCGCTCGCGGGTGCGGCGGCGTTCGTCGCCGGGCTGTGGCCGGGGCCCGGCTGGGTGCTCGGCCCCGCGACGGGGCTCGTGGCCGCCGTGCTCGCCGCACTGATGCTGCGCCACCGCCCGAACCGGACGCCCGACGGGCGGCTCGACGGCGGTGGCGGCACGGGCGCGGCACCCCGGCTGTTCGGCGGCCTCCTGGGCGGTGTCGCGGGGGCGGCCACCGGGGCGGCGCTGTCCCTGCCCGCCTGGGCCGGGGCCGGCGCCGCGCTGCTCGCGCTCGTCGCGGTGGCCGCCGTGGCGGTACGGGACTGGCGGCGCGCCGTGGACGACTGGTGGCGGAAGACGGACGCCGCGTACGCGCTGCGGATCGTCACGGGGATGGACCGGGTCCTCGTCGAGACCGCCGTGCACGACTGGCTGTTCGCCGACGCGCGCCGCCACTGCTCGGACGGCGCACGGGCGGTGTCCCTGCTGCTGCGCGCCATGGCGTCGACCGCCGAGGCGTACGGCGACGGAGGCGGGGACAGGGAGGGTGACGGCGACGGCCGGACGACGACGGCACGGGAGACACCGGCCCCGCGGGGCCCGCGACACGACCCCCTGCGGGAGCCGTGGCCCGAGCCCTGGCAGGACCCCCGGCCGGAGCCCCGGCGGGAGGCCGAATCGCCGGCCTGGAGCTGGGACGGCTGGAGCGACAGCGCCTCCGACGACGGCTGGCTCGACGCCGTCCGGTCGACGGCCACGGACCCGGTGCCGACGGCCACCGACCCGGTGGCGCGGAGCACCGACCCGATGGCGCCGAGCACCGACCCGATGGCGACGGCCGCCGCGTCACCCACTGCCGCGTCACCCACCGCCGCGCCGTCCACAGCCTCGGAGTCCACCGCCCGGCCGCTGCCCGAGTCGTCGGCCGAAGAGCCCATCCCGGACGGCCCGCCCGGCCACGGGTACGACAAGGAGCCCGCCGACCCGCCGTGGCTGGAGCGACAGCGCGGCGACGGCGGCCCCGCCCTCGTCGACACCCTCGTCGCGGACCTGGCGGCGGGTGCCGGCCGGATCCTCGCGCGCTGCTGGGCGGGCGTCGAGCGCGACCCGGTGAGCGCGGGCCGCACCCCTCTGGACGGCCCCGTGCGCGACCTGCTCGACGAGGCCCGCACCCGCCTCCTGCGCGACGCCGCCGCATCCCCGCCGCCGTACGATCCGCGTCCGGAACTGCGGCCCGACGCGGCCCGGTTGATCGGCGTCACCCCCGACCGCGTGGTGGCGCTGCTCACCCGGGGAGGCGACACCGACCGGCCCCTACCCCTCTGCGGCCCGCAGCACCGGCGGCTGCTGTCCGGTGACCCGGCCGCCGTACGCCAGGTGCGCTTCGTCCCGGAGTCGGTCCGGCGTGGCGCCGAGCGCGACGAGCACCGCGACGGCAGGGCCGTCACCGGCGAGGACGTGGTGTGGACGCCCGTCGGACGGCACGCCGGGGTCCTGCGCCTGGTCCCGTTGCGCGCCGACATCGTCCGCACCGTCAGGGCAGAAGCAGAGGCAGAGGAGCACGGCGCCCCATGACAGCCACCAAGCCGTCCGACGTCCACGACGAGCTGGAGTTCTTCACCCACACCGAGGACCCGGTCCGCTTCGCCGCCCGCTTCGGCTCCGACCACCGGCCCCCGGGGCGGCCCGGGTTGCTGGCGCGCGGGGTCACCCTCGGCGCCGGCTGGCCCGTGCTCCAGTACCGGCTGCCCGCGTCGGGACAGCGCGACCCGCACGCGTACGCAGCGCTCGAACGGGAGGTCGCGGCGGCCGTCGCCCTGGAACGCCGGTACGGCGGCGAGCGCTTCGGCGAGGTGTTCACCCGCCTGATCGGTTTCGACCTGGAGGCGACGGAGCCGTTCATCCTCTACCGGGTGCCGGACGGCGAACCCATCGGCACCCTGAGCGGCGCGCTCGGCGTCGACGAGCAGCACCAGGTCATCGTCCAGCTCGCCCTCGCCGTACGGCTGCTGGAGGCCGCCGGGCTGGTGCACCGCGCCATCACCCCGGACACCGTCCGCTGGGACGGCACCCATGTGCGGCTGTCCGAGCCGTACGCCGCCCAGCGCCACGGCGAGCCGAGGGAGGCGTTCGGGACGGCCCCGTGGGCGTCGCCCGAGCAGCGCGAGGGCACCGGCACGGCCGATTCGCGCGACGATCTGTGGTCCGCCGCGCAACTGGTCTACTTCCTGCTCTCCGGGCGGCCGGACAAGGGCGTGGGCCCGCCCGCCGACCTGCGCGACTTCCGGCGGCTGGCCGCCCTGGACCACGGCGGCGCCTTCGCGCCCGAGGCCGGCCGGCGG
Source organism: Streptomyces sp. NPDC006368 (assembly GCF_040612535.1). Classification (NCBI taxonomy): domain Bacteria; kingdom Bacillati; phylum Actinomycetota; class Actinomycetes; order Kitasatosporales; family Streptomycetaceae; genus Streptomyces; species Streptomyces sp. NPDC006368. The sequence goes on along the minus strand of NZ_JBEXQK010000013.1, from coordinate 48,476 downwards.
CCGGCGCCGACGGAGCTGATGCGGCTGCTCAACGTGCCCGACCCGCTGGCCGGCGCCCCGACCGCCGCCGACCCACTGAGCCGGGCCCGCGCGGAGTTCGACGCCCACCTCGCGCGCAAGCGCGCCGGGTCGGCCCCGGACCGCACCCCGGTGGAGGACCCGCCGGCCCGCCCCCGGTGGCGCCGCCGCACCCCGGAGCCGGTTCCGGAGCCGCCGCCCGCGTCCGCCGTCGAACGCCTCTGCCCGCACTGCCTCCTGCCCGTCACCTTCGACGACACCCGGCTCGTCACCATCGACCCCAAGGGCGACCGCGTCCCGCTGGACCTCAGCGCCGAACACCGCCCGGCGCACCGGCAGGACGCGCTGCGCCAGGCGTTCCAGATCTGTCCGCACGCGGACGGCGAGCACACGCATGAGCTTCCCGTCCCGTACCTCACCAACGGCAGGCCGCTGTCCATCGCCCTCGTCGGCAGCTCCGCCGTCGGCAAGACGCACCTGCTCGCCGCGATGCTGGGCGAGGTGGAGCAGGGCGCCCTGGTGCCGTACGGGCTGAAGTGCCTGCCCCTCAACCCCGAGACCCACCGCACGTTCCTGCGCGAGCGGGTGCAGAGCCTGCAGCAGGGCAGGCAGCTCGGGCGCACCGGCCAGCAGACGTTCGCCCGCTTCGCCGACGGGCTGCTCGTCTCGTCCGGGTCCGGGCGCGGACAGACCCGGCCGGTGGTCTTCTTCGACCTGGCGGGCGAGGACCTGGCACAGGACGGCGAAGTGACCCGGTTCCTGATGGGCGTCGACGCCTTCATCTTCGTACTGGATCCGCTGCGCGCGCTGCGCATGCCGTCCCTCGACCCGGTGCGCGAGCGCAACCGGTTGCGCCGCCGCGACCTGGGGGACGAGGCGTTCACCACGGTGCTCAACCGGATTCCCCGCCAGGGCCCCTACATCACCGCGCCGGCGGCGGTCGCCGTCAACAAGAGCGACCTCGTGCGGTTCGAACCGGCCGTGGACCGCTGGCTGGGGAGCGCGCTGCCCCCGGTGTACGACCCGGAGGCGGTCCGCGCGGAGAGCCGTGACGTGTACGCGTTCGTGGCGCACTACGCCGGCCCGGCCTGGCTGAAGCCGTTCGACGAATGCGGGAACTGCACGCTGCACTTCGTCGCGGCGACCGGCGGCCAGGCGAAGGGCGATCACTTCCCGCACGGCGTCAGGCCGCGCCGGGTGCTGGCGCCGCTGCTGTCGATCTTCGCGATGTGCGGGCTCCTGCCGGGGGCGGAGCCGGGAGGAGTGGGAGCCTGATGAACCGGCACGAGAGCATGGACGGGCACGGCGACGCCGACCGGTACGAGGACCCGGGCCGGTACGGCAACGCCGATCCCCGCGGGCGTGACGACCGGCGCGGCGACGACGACCGGCACGGGAACACCGTGGACCAGATCGTCTTCCGCTGGGACGCCGACAACGCCTCGGGGGGCTTCGGCCCCGTGGCGTGGTCGCGCAGCGCGGAGATGGCCGACGCCGTCTTCCGCCACACGGGCGCGCTGCTGCGCCCCACCGGTCAGGACACCGAACCGGCGCTGCTGCGGCTCCAGTACGGAGACAGCGTCCTGCTGGTGCACCGGTCGCCGTGGCGTGACGCGGGCGGGCGGGCGAGCACCCTGTGCCACGCGCTCGTCGGCGCGGCGGAGCTGCTCGACCCGGTCACCTGTCTGGGGCTGCACGCCTGGTGCTGGAAGGGCAGCAAGCTGCCGCCGGACGTGCGCGGGACGCTTCCCACGGTCCCCGGGGGCGCGCTGTGGCCCACGGCGGTGGAGGGGCAACTGGTGCTGGCGCGCACCCTGCCACGGGCGCGGGACGAGCTGACCGGCGCGGTCGCCGAGTTCCTGCGCCACCCCGAGGCACGGTTCACCCTGCTCGACCCGTCGGGCGGCGAGAGGGCCCACCGGGTGCTGTGGGGCCTGCACGGCATCTTCGGCGGATACGTCGAGAAGGGCTGGACGTTCGCCACGCACGACACGGCCGAGACGGACGACGTCCGGTTCGTCTTCCTGAGCCGCTGGGCGGGCGCGCCGTACGGCAACGGCGCCCGCCGGCGCGTGAACCCGCTGGAGCGGCTCGGCGACCGGGCCGACGAGGTCGCGCACCGGCTGGTCCGGCGCCATCTGCGGGACGTCCAGGAGGACGGCGGGCAGGGGTACGAGGTGAGCACCATGCTCCAGGCGGTCGCGGCCGAGCGTCGCCCCGGAGCCCTGGTCGACGTCGCGGAGCGCGCCCTGGCCGCGCTGGAGGCCGACGCCCGCCCGGCCGTCCGGCAGGTCCGCGTCCCCGCGGAGACGGCCGATCCGCCGCCGCCCGCGAACCCCCCGGTGAGCCCGCCCCTGAGCCCACCGCTCACTCCGGCGTCCCCCGCCTCGTACGCACATCCCGCACCGGAGCACGAACCGTCCGATGCCCCGTCAGCCGCCCCCGAATGGCCCGTACCGCGCGGCCGATCGCGCGCTCTGCGGCGGCGCGTCCGGCGCCCCAGGGAGCGGCGCCCCGGCCGGCTGCTCGACGCCGTGTCCGACCCGTACGAGCCGGTGCCACGGGACGTGCTCGCGGCGGCCCCGGACGCCGACGTGCTGCGCGCGCTGCGCAAGCCGGTCCACTACGAGGTGCTCACCCAGCTGATCGAGGAGGCCGCCGAGCGGTGGCCGTCCTGGAACCGTGAGACGCGCACCCGGCTGTGCGTCGTCCTCCTCGACCGGGAACTGTTCCTCACCGACCGCTCGGTGGCCCTCGGCGACCCCGGCGGCGATGTCCGTGCCGCCAACGCGGCGTCCCTCTACCGGTGGGCGATCCGTCCGCTGCTGGGCGACCCTCGGATCGCCGACCGGCTGGCCGTGCTGCTGCCCCGGCTGAGCACCGGCCCGCTGCGGTCCGCCCGGGCGGCCGTCCGGCGCATCGTGGAGAGCGACGAGCCGCGCCTGCCCGAAGCGGCGTGGCAGGCGCTGTTGATGGCGGCGTACCGGGAGGGGCCGCCGGTGAAGGGCCGTGCGCAGCCCTCCGCCACGCCCGCACCGGCCGGATCCCCCTCCCCGGTCCGCGCCGAGCCCCGCACCGCACCTCACGCCGAGCCCCGCACCCCGGCCCGCCCCGCCGCCGGGCACGAGCCGCACCGGCCACACGAGCCGCACCAGCAGGCGCAGGACGGCCGCCTCATTCTCATCGCCCTCAGCGCCGCCTTCGTGATCCTCCTGCTGGCGCTGATCGCCCTGTTGGCGATGTGACGGCGACGGCGGGGGCGCGCGGAGCGTCCGGCTCGGCCAGGATGGGGGCATGGGATTCCATGTCGACTCCGAGACCGGGCGGCTTCGCCGCGTCATCCTGCACCGGCCCGACCTGGAGCTGAAGCGGCTGACGCCCAGCAACAAGGAAGGGCTCCTCTTCGACGACGTGCTGTGGGTGCGGCGGGCACGTCAGGAACACGACGGGTTCGCCGATGTGCTGCGGGACCGGGGCGTCCAGGTGCATCTCTTCGGCGATCTGCTGCGCGAGGCGATGGACATGCCGGCGGCCAGGAAGCTGGTCCTGGACCGGGTCTTCGACGAGAAGGAGTACGGTCCGCTCGCCACGGACCATCTGCGGGCCGTCTTCGACGCGATGGAGACGGGCCGGCTGGTCGAGGCACTGGTGGGCGGGATGACGAAGCGCGAGTTCCTGGCGGGCCACTCGGAGCCGACCTCCGTCCGCTTCCACGTGATGGACCTGGACGACTTCCTGCTCCCGCCGCTGCCCAATCACCTCTTCACCCGGGACACCTCCGCCTGGATCTACGACGGGGTGGCCATCAACGCCATGGCCTACCCCGCCCGGCAGCGCGAGACGGTCCATTTCGAGGCGATCTACAAGCACCACCCGCTGTTCACCGGCCCCGAGGCGGGGTCCTTCCACCTCTGGTCGGAGGGGCAGGACGACTATCCGTCCACCATCGAGGGCGGGGACGTGCTCGTCCTCGGCAATGGCGCGGTGCTGATCGGGATGAGCGAGCGGACCACCCCGCAGGCGGTCGAGATGCTGGCCCGGGGGATGTTCGCGGCGGGCTCGGCACGGACGATCGTGGCGCTCGACATGCCGAAGCGGCGCGCGTTCATGCACCTGGACACGGTCATGACGATGGTCGCCCCGGACACGTTCACGCAGTACGCGGGGCTCGGCATGCTGCGCTCGTACACCATCGACCCGGGGGACCGGGGCGGCACGCTGAAGGTGTCGGACCACCCGCCCGAGCAGATGCACAGCGCGATAGCGGCGGCGCTCGGCCTGACCGGTATCCGGGTCCTGACGGCGACGCAGGACGTGCACGCGGCGGAGCGTGAGCAGTGGGACGACGGCTGCAACGTCCTGGCGGTGGAGCCGGGCGTGGTCGTCGCGTACGAGCGCAACGTCACCACCAACACGCATCTGCGGCGGGAGGGCATCGAGGTGATCGAGATCCCGGGCAGCGAGCTGGGCCGGGGCCGGGGTGGCCCGCGCTGTATGAGCTGCCCGGTCGAGCGTGACGCCCTCTGAGCCGGGTGACCGTCCTCCGGGCCGGTGCGCCGCCCTCTCTGAATAGACATGCTGGCTCTCGTATAGACTTCCACGGTCCCCCGCACTCGGAACACTCGGATACCAGGAGCGACCCATGGCCACCGACCTCACCGGCCGCCACTTCCTCAAGGAGCTGGACTTCACCGCCGAGGAGTTCCGCGGCCTGATCGATCTGGCCGCGGAACTCAAGGCGGCCAAGAAGGCCGGCACCGAGGTCCAGCGGCTGCGCGGCCGGAACATCGCCCTGATCTTCGAGAAGACCTCCACCCGCACCCGCTGCGCCTTCGAGGTCGCCGCCGCCGACCAGGGCGCCTCGACGACCTACCTGGACCCGTCCGGTTCCCAGATCGGCCACAAGGAGTCCGTCAAGGACACCGCCAGGGTCCTCGGCCGCATGTTCGACGCCATCGAGTACCGGGGCGACGCCCAGGCCGCCGTCGAGGAGCTCGCCGCCCACGCCGGGGTCCCGGTCTACAACGGCCTCACCGACGACTGGCACCCCACCCAGATGCTCGCCGACGTGCTCACCATGACCGAGCACACCGACAAGCCGCTGGAGAGCGTCGCCTTCGCCTATTTGGGCGACGGCCGCTACAACATGGGCAACTCCTACCTCGTCACCGGCGCCCTGCTGGGCATGGACGTACGGATCGTGGCGCCCAGGGCGTACTGGCCGGCCGACGCCGTCGTGGCACGGGCGCGCGAGCTCGCGGAGCTGAGCGGGGCCCGTGTCACCCTCACCGAGGACGTCGCGGAGGGGGTCCGGGGCGCGGACTTCGTCGCCACCGACGTCTGGGTCTCCATGGGGGAGCCCAAGGAGGTCTGGGACGAGCGGATCGCGGCCCTCGCCCCGTACGCCGTGACCATGGACGTCCTGCGCGCCACCGGCAATCCGCGGGTCAAGTTCCTGCACTGCCTGCCCGCCTTCCACGACCTGGGCACCGTGGTCGGCCGCGAGATCCACGAGCGGCACGGGCTGACCGAGCTGGAGGTCACGGACGAGGTCTTCGAATCCGCGCACTCGGTCGTCTTCGACGAGGCCGAGAACCGGATGCACACCATCAAGGCCGTACTGGTCGCCACGCTGGGATAGTCCCGCGGCCCTGCCGCCGGGGCGCGCGGGCCGCGGTCACGCCGTCGTCCCCAGCGCCGGCAGCGTGAACCAGACCGCCTTGCCCCGCGCGGTGCGGCGGTGCCCGCACGCCGCGCTGAGCGTGCGGATCAGCAGCAGCCCGCGCCCGTGCTCCTGCCACGGGTCGGGCGGGTCGGTCCGGCCGGACGTCAGATCACCGGGCGGCGCCGGGTCGCGGTCGTGCACCTCGACCTGGCAGCCCGACTCCAGCAGCTCCACCACCAGCTCGATCGGCTGGTCCCCGGGGTCGGTGTGGTTCACGGCGTTCGCCACCAGCTCCGCCGTCAGCAGCTCGGCCGTGTCGCTGTCCGCCGACGCCGGCTCGTCCAGGTCGGCGAGCGCCGTCCGCACGAGCGCGCGGGCGATGGGCACGGCGGCCGTACTGTGCGGCAGCGCGATTCGCCAGTAGGAGGGCCCGGAGGCTTCGAGCACGGGTGCGATTCCTCTGTTCGTTGTCCGTTCAGCGGTTCGATGTCGTCCCTTCAACCTTACGGACCGCGACCGGCCGGGCGAGAGGCACCCGTCGTCCCGGGCGTGGACCTGTGCCCCACCTGCTACAGGACGATCGCCGGTTACGGACAGTGTGACGGCGGGAACCCCCCCAGGGGCTCCCTTTTATCGCGCATACGTGACGGGAGTCACGAGGCGGTGATAACTTCGAAGCGCCGGTACGCGGTGGGCCGCCGTCCCAGGGCGTCGGGCAAGGCGTGAGGCCACCGGCCACAGCGGCTCACCCGCCCACAGCTCACCCGCCCCGCCCGCCGAGGGAGGCCGCATCCATGAGCCCGTTCTCCAGCTCCGCGCCGCGCACCGAGGAGTGGCGGCATCTGCGGCTCGCCCTCGACGACGGCGTCGCCACCGTCACCCTCGCCCGCCCCGCCAAGCTCAACGCGCTCACCTTCGGCGCCTACGCCGACCTGCGCGACCTGCTCGCCGAACTCTCCCGGGAACGCGCCGCACGCGCCCTGGTCCTCGCCGGCGAGGGGCGCGGCTTCTGCTCCGGCGGCGACGTCGACGACATCATCGGCGCCACCCTCGCCATGGACACCGCCCAGCTCCTCGACTTCAACCGGATGACCGGCCAGGTCGTACGGGCGCTGCGCGAAGCGCCCTTCCCCGTGATCGCCGCCGTCCACGGGGTCGCCGCGGGGGCCGGCGCCGTGCTCGCGCTCGCGGCGGACTTCCGGATCGCCGACCCCTCCGCCCGGTTCGCGTTCCTCTTCACCAAGGTGGGCCTCTCCGGCGGCGACATGGGCGCGGCCTACCTGCTGCCGCGCGTCGTCGGCCTCGGCCACGCCACCCGGCTGCTGATGCTCGGCGAACCGGTCCGCGCCCCCGAGGCCGAGCGCATCGGCCTGATCAGCGAGCTCACCGAGGAGGGCGGCGCCGACGCCCGCGCCGCCGAACTCGCCCGCCGCCTCGCCGACGGTCCGGCCCTCGCGTACGCCCAAACCAAGGCGCTGCTCACCGCGGAACTGGACATGCCGCTCGCCGCCGCCGTCGAGCTCGACGCCGCCACCCAGGCCCTCCTGATGAACGGCGAGGACTACGCCGAGTTCCACGCCGCCTTCACCGGGAAGCGGCCCCCGAAGTGGCGGGGGAGGTGACCTGCCGTGCGCGTGGCTGTCATCGGCGGCGGGCCCGGCGGCCTGTACGCCGCCGCCCTGCTCAAGCGCCTCGGCCCCACCCGTGACATCACCGTCTGGGAGCGCAATGCCCCGGACGACACGTTCGGCTTCGGCGTCGTCCTGTCCGACGAGACCCTCGGCGGCATCGAGCACGCCGACCCCGCCGTTCACGCCGCCCTCCAGGCCGAGTTCGTCCGCTGGGACGACATCGACATCGTTCACCGCGGCCGGACCCTCACCTCCGGCGGCCACGGCTTCGCCGCACTCGGCCGCCGCAGGCTCCTGGAGATCCTCCACGCGCGCTGCGCCGACCTCGGCGTACGGCTCCGCTTTCGCACCGAGGCGCCGCCCGCCGCCGAACTGGCCGCCGCGTACGACCTGGTGATCGCCGCCGACGGCGTGCACAGCCGCACCCGCGCGGCGCACGCCGACGTCTTCCGCCCCCACGTCACCACCCACCGCTGCCGGTACATCTGGCTCGCCGCCGACTTCGCGTTCGACGCGTTCCGCTTCGAGACCGCCGAGACCGAACACGGCGTGATGCAGCTCCACGGCTATCCCTACGCCCGCCCGGCTCCCGACCACCACCCCTCGACGAACCCCTCCGGGCAGCGGAGTCCCTCCGGCGCCTCGACCGTCATCATCGAGATGCGCGAAGAGGTCTGGCGCGCGGCCGGGTTCGACGAGCTCGACGAGCAGGAGTCCATCGCCCGCTGCGCCAAGCTCTTCTCCGAAGCGCTCCGCGGCCGGCCCCTGACGTCCAACAAGAGCACCTGGACCGCCTTCCGGACCGTCGTCAACGACCGCTGGTCGCACGGCAACACGGTGTTGCTCGGCGACGCCGCCCACACCGCGCACTTCTCCATCGGCTCCGGCACCAAGCTGGCCGTCGAGGACGCCCTCGCCCTCGCCGCCTGTGTCGAGGAACAGCCCGGCCTCGCCGAGGCCCTGGCCGCCTACGAGGCCGAGCGCCGGCCCGTCGTCGAGTCCACGCAGCGCGCGGCGGCGGCCAGCCTGCGCTGGTTCGAGGAGCTGGCCGGGTACGTGGACCAGCCGCCGCGCCGGTTCGCCTTCAACCTCCTCACCCGCAGCCGCCGCGTCACCCACGACAACCTGCGGCTGCGCGACCCGCGCTTCACCGGGGCCGTGGAGCGGGAGTTCGGCTGCCCGCCCGGCACCCCGCCGATGTTCACCCCCTTCCGGCTGCGCGGCCTGACCCTGCGCAACCGTGTCGTCGTCTCGCCCATGGACATGTACTCGGCGGTGGACGGCGTCCCCGGCGACTTCCACCTCGTCCACCTCGGCGCCCGCGCCCTCGGCGGCGCCGGGCTCGTCATGACCGAGATGGTGTGCGTCAGCCCCGAGGGCAGGATCACCCCCGGCTGCGCGGGACTGTGGACGCCCGCGCAGGCCGCCGCCTGGGCCCGCGTCACCGACTTCGTGCACCGGCAGTCGCCCGGCACCGCGATCGGCGTCCAGCTGGGCCACTCCGGCCGCAAGGGCTCCACCAAGCGCATGTGGGAGGGCATCGACCAGCCCCTCGACTCCGGTAACTGGCCCCTCGTCGCCGCCTCACCGCTCCCGTACCGTCCCGGCGTCAACCAGGTGCCGCACGCGCTGCACCGGGCCGCGCTCACCGACATAAGGGAACAGTTCGCCGCAGCCGCGCGCCGCGCCGCCCGCGCCGGGTTCGACCTGCTCGAACTGCACTGCGCCCACGGCTATCTGCTCTCCGGGTTCCTCTCCCCGCTCACCAACCACCGCACCGACGCCTACGGCGGGTCCCTGGAGCGGCGGCTCCGCTTCCCGCTGGAGGTCTTCGACGCGGTACGGGCGGTCTGGCCCGGGGAGCGGCCCATGACCGTACGCGTCTCGGCCACCGACTGGGCCCCCGGCGGCACGACCGCCGACGAGGCCGTCGAGATCGCCCGCGCCTTCACCGAGCACGGCGCCGACGCGATCGACGTCTCGACCGGCCAGGTGGTGCCCGACGAGCGCCCCGAGTACGGCCGCTCCTACCAGACCCCGTACGCCGACCGGATCCGCAACGCGCTCGGCGTCCCGGTCATCGCCGTCGGAGCCATCTCCTCCTGGGACGACGTCAACTCACTGCTGCTCGCCGGCCGCGCCGACCTGTGCGCCCTCGCCCGCCCGCACCTCTACGACCCGCACTGGACCCTGCACGCCGCCGCCGAACAGGGCTACGCGGGCCCCGGCGCCCCGTGGCCCCTCCCGTACCGCGCGGGCAGCCGCACACCCCCGACGGGCCGCACGGACGCCCCCAAACCGCGCCTCACCCTCACGCGGAAGGGGTGACCGGCCCCTCATTCCGAAGGGGTGACCGGCTCCGAACCGGTGACGAGCACCTCGCCCGCGTCCCGCAGCAGCTTGTGCAGGCCGCCGAAGACGGCCGCCGCACGGCCGCCGGGCCAGCCCTCCGGGAGCAGCGCGGCGGGCAGGCCCGGGTCCGCGTAGGGGAGGCGCCGCCAGGAGTCCAGGGCGAGCAGGTAGTCCCGGTACGCCTCCTCGGGCGACGGCTCGCGGTCCGACCAGGTCCGCAGCACCGGCTCGTGCAGGTCCAGGAACTCCTCGTACAGCTTGCCGATCGCCGCCAGGTCCCACCAGCGGCCCACCGCCTCCGCCGTCGCCGCGAAGCCCAGGTGTTCACCGCGGAACAGGTCCACGTACGGGTCGAGGCGCAGCCGCCGCAGCGTGTGCCGGGTCTCCTCGTACAGCGCCGCCGGGGCGATCCACACCCCCGGCGCCGCCGTGCCGAAGCCGAGCCGCGCCAGGCGTGAGCGCAGCAGGTGCCGCTTGTGCCGCTCGGGCTCCGGGACCGAGAAGACGGCCAGCACCCAGCCCTCCTCCGCGGCCGGTGCCCCGGCCGCGTAGATGCGCCGGTCACCGTCGTCCAGCAGTTGCCGGGCGTCCGCCGACAGCGCGTACCCGGCCGCCCCGTCCGCCGTGCGGCGCGGCTCCAGCAGCCCGCGCCGCTTGAGCCGGGACACCGAGGACCGCACCGACGGGGCGTCCACGCCGAGGGCCGCCAGCAGCCGGATCAGCTCGGCCACCGGCAGCGGGGCGTTGTCGGGGGTCCGTCCGTACGCGCCGTACAGGGAGACGATCAGGGAACGCGGAGTGTGCTGCTCGGCCACGTGGTCACTGTACGGCCGTGTCCGGCCCACGCAGCCGGAAGCGCTGGAGCTTCCCGGTGGCGGTGCGGGGCAGGGCGTCCAGGAAGACGATCTCGCGCGGGCACTTGTAGGGGGCGAGGCGGGACTTCACGAAGGTGCGCAGCGCCTCCACCGTGCCGTCGTCGCGCGGGAGGCCGTCCCGGAGAACGGCGTACGCCACCACGGCGTGTCCGCGCAGGTCGTCGGGGCGGCCCACGACGGCCGCCTCCACCACGTCGGGGTGCGCCAGCAGCGCCTCCTCGACCTCCGGGCCCGCGATGTTGTACCCCGCCGAGATGATCATGTCGTCCGCCCGGGCGACGTAGCGCAGATAGCCGTCCGGCTCGCGCACATAGGTGTCGCCCGTGAGGTTCCAGCCGTCCTTCACGTACTCCCTCTGGCGCGGGTCGGACAGATAACGGCATCCCACCGGGCCCCGTACGGCCAGGAACCCCTCCTGTCCGTCCGGGACCGGTTTCCCGGAAGCGTCCACCACGCGCGCGTGCCATCCCGGTACCGGCGTCCCCGTCGTCCCGGGTCTGATGGCGCCGTCGGCCGCCGAGACGAAGATGTGCAGCAGCTCGGTCGCGCCGATGCCGTTGATGATGCGCAGCCCCGTCCGCTCCTGCCAGGCCCGCCAGGTGGCGGCGGGCAGGTTCTCGCCGGCCGACACGCAGCGGCGCAGCGAGGTGGTGTCGTACGCGTCGAGGCCCTCCAGCATCACCCGGTAGGCGGTCGGCGCGGTGAAGAGCACCGAGACGCGGTGGGCGGCGATCGCGGGGAGCAACTGCCTGGGCCCGGACTGCTCCAGCAGCAGCGCCGAGGCGCCCGCCCGCAGCGGGAAGATCACCAGGCCGCCCAGTCCGAAGGTGAAGCCGAGCGGGGGACTGCCCGCGAAGAGGTCGTCCGGCTCGGGCCGCAGCACCCGCGCCGAGAAGGTGTCGGCGACGGCCAGCACGTCGCGGTGGAAGTGCATGCAGCCCTTGGGCCGTCCGGTGGTCCCCGAGGTGAAGGCGATGAGCGCGACATCGTCGGCGGCGGTGTCGACGGCGTCGTACGCGCCGGGGTGACGGGCCGCCAGCCGCTCCAGGCGGTCGGGGGAGTCGCCGCCGTACGCCGTGACGCGCAGCCCCGGCACCTCGGCCTTCACCAGGTCGTCGACCACGCGGGCGTCGCACAGCGCGTGGCTGACCCGCGCCATCCCGCACATCACGGCCAGCTCCTTGGCGCGCGCCTGCGCCAGTACGGTGACGGCCACCGCGCCGGCCTTCATCACGGCCAGCCAGCAGGCCGCCAGCCACGGGGACGTGGGGCCGCGCAGCATCACCCGGTTGCCGGGCACCACCCCCAGGTCGCGGGTGAGGACATGCGCGATCCGGTCGACGCGGCGCAGCAGTTCGCCGTACGTCCACACGCCGCCGGTGGAGTCGCGGAAGGCCGGCCGGTCCCCGCCGAACCGTTCCACCGTGCGGTCCAGCAGCTCGGCGCCGCAGTTGAGCCGGTCCGGATAGCGCAGTTCGGGCAGTTCGAAGAGGAGCTCGGGCCACTGCTCGCGGGGCGGCAGATGGTCCCGGGCGAAGGTGTCGGCGTGGGCCGATCCGGTCAGCTCCATGTTCGCCCCCTATGGGTGGTGGGAACGCTCATCGAGCGTATCGTGAAGGTGACGACAGTCAACGGTGCGCGATAGACCTGGTGAGCCGGATTCCCAACAGGGGGCACGAATGCCCGTATTCTCGCTCGAACCGGAACAGACGGCATGGTGCGCGGAGCTGCGCGAACTGGCCGCCGGGCGGCTGCGCCCCCTCGCCGACAAGGGCGAACCCGGACGCGTCAACCGGCCGCTGCTCGCCGCGTTGGGTGAACTGGGGCTGATCGGACGCCTCTTCGAGGCGGGCGCGCTCGACCTGTGCCTGATGCGGGAGTCCCTCGCCCACGCCTGCACGGAGGCGGAGACCGCCCTCGCGCTCCAGGGGCTCGGCGCCCACCCGGTCGCCGCGTCCGGCACGCCCGAACAGCGGGCCCGCTGGCTGCCGGAGGTCATCGCGGGCCGCGCGGTGGCCGCCTTCGCGCTGAGCGAGCCCGACGCCGGGTCGGACGCCGCCGCGCTCGGCCTGCAGGCCGTACGGGACGGCGACGGCTGGCGGCTGTCCGGCGAGAAGCGCTGGATCTCCAACGCCCCCGAGGCCGACGTCCACACCGTCTTCGCCCGTACGACGCGGGGCGCCGGCGCCCGTGGCATCACCGCGTTCCTGATCCCGGCCGACCGCCCGGGCCTGACGGGCAGCCGACTGGAGATGCTCTCCCCGCACCCGATCGGCAGGCTCCGCTTCGACGGCGTACCGGTGACGCGGGCGGACCTGCTCGGCGAGGTCGACCGGGGTTTCCGCGTCGCCATGACGACCCTGAACCTCTTCCGCCCGAGCGTCGGCGCCTTCGCCGTCGGCATGGCGCAGGCGGCCCTCGACGCGACGGTGGCCCACACCGCCCGGCGGTCCGCGTTCGGCGGCCCGCTGAAGGACCTTCAGGCCGTCGCCCACCAGGTCGCCGAGATGGCCACCCGCACCGAGGCCGCGCGCCTGCTGGTGTACGCGGCGGCGGCGGCGTACGACGCGGGCGACGACGGCGTACCCAGACGCGCCGCCATGGCGAAGCTGCTGGCCACCGAGACCGCGCAGTACGTCGTCGACGCCGCCGTCCAGCTCCACGGCGCCCGCGCGCTGCAACGAGGCCATCTGCTGGAGCACCTCTACCGCGAGGTGCGGGCGCCGCGCATCTACGAGGGCGCGACCGAGGTCCAGCGCACCATCATCGCCAAGGAGCTGTACCGAGCGGACAACCCGAACCGGGCCGAGGAGCACGCGTCATGAGCCTGGAGCGGGTCAACCCGTCCGAACTCTCCCCGCCCACCGGCTTCTCGCACGCCGTCACGGCCACCGGGTCCCGGCTGGTCTTCCTGGCCGGGCAGACGGCGCTCGACGGGGACGGCAGGGTGGTGGGGGAGACCCTCCCGGAGCAGTTCGAGGCGGCGCTCGCCAACCTGCTGGCCGCCCTCAAGGCCGCCGGCGGCACCCCCGCCTCCCTCGCGCGCGTCACCGTGTACGCGACGGACGTGGCCGCCTACCGGGCGTGCGCCGCCGAACTGGGCCGTGTCTGGCGCCGGTTGGCGGGGCGCGACTACCCGGCGATGGCGGTGGTCGGCGCGGTCCGGCTCTGGGACGAGCAGGCGATGGTCGAGCTGGACGGGATCGCCGTGCTGGACTGACGGATCGCCTTCGCGGGACCGGTGCAACCACTCGGTCCTGACGGGTTGTCAGTGCAATATCACATTACTATGTTACGCATCGCACAGCAGTGACATGCACTCGACGAACCGGTCATCTTCCACCCAGGAGTCGCAAGTGCCCCAGCCGTCATTACCGCGACGCGTGCGCAGAACCCTCCTCGCCGCAGCACTCACCACCGTGACCCTGCTCGGCGGCGCGGCGGGTCTCGGCGCCCCCACCGCCCGAGCCCACCAGGCCACCACGGCCGAGCCCTCCCACCCCCAGCCGCCCCACCCGCACGACGAGGTCCTGCGCCTCGCCACCGCACCACCCCCCACCCGGCCACCCGCCCCCGCCCCCGGGGGCCGCCCCGACGCCCGCGTACCGGGACCGCGGACACCCGCGCCACCCACCCCCACCGCCACCACCGCGCCCGGCTGCACACTGGACGGCGTCACGCGCCTGCGCCCCGAGGAGCTCGCCGACTTCCTCACCGACCCCGCCGTCACCGCCGACGGCTGCCTGCGCGGCCTCATCTGGACCTGGGACGCCCGCCTCGCGCCCGTCATGTCCGACGCCCACGTCCAGGCCGTCTCCCGGCGGGCCGGCGCCCTGGCCCCCGGCCACGACGGCGCCAACACCACCCACCTGCTGGAGCTGTTCACCTACCTCCACGCGGTGGCCTACCACGACTTCTCGCGCGGCGAGATCGACGTGACCGACCCGCCCACCACCGAGACCATGCGCCGCGCCGTCCACGCCTTCGGCTCCGCCGCCCGGTCCTTCCGCGCCACTCGCGCCAACGCCCACACCCTGCGCGAAGCCCTCTACACCGGCAGCGCCCCCGGCCTGCGCCACTCCCAACTCGGCCTGATCACCAAGGTGCTGGCCACCATGGACCGGTACCACACCACCACGTACCCCGACCCGGCGTGGGGCGGTGCCGCCCTAGCCGCCCTGTCCGTCAACCACCTCGGCGTGTACCCCGGCAACCGGGACACCGCCTTCCACACGCTGGTCGCCAGGAACACCGCGTACCGCGCCGCCTTCCGCGCGTTCGCGCACCACGCCCACCTCAAGGACACACCCAACGCGTGGGTCGTGCGGGACGCGCTCGCCGAGTACGGCCGCTTCGGGCAGATCGACGCCATCCGCGCGCGCATCGTCCCCGACCTGGGGGCCCTCCTCGATCCCGTCGCCCACACCTTCGGCGAGGGCAGCGCGCCCTGGGCCCGGCTCGCCGGCTGGCTGAACTTCTACGGGGCGTGCGCGCCGTACGGCGTCTGCAAGGGCGACATCGAGCGGCGGATCCTCCCGCGCGTGTACCGCTACGACACCGGCGCCATCACGGTCCGCACCGGCCTCGACGCCGCCACCGTCGACCAGCTGTACTACGCGGGCAAGCAGGTCAAGGCGCAGTTCCACCGCGTCCTGGGCACCGGGGCGCCGCTGGCCGGGGACACCAACACCGCCCTGACGATCGTGCTGTACGCCTCGCGCGCCGACTACGAGAACTACCACCCGCTCCTCACCGGCATGGACACCGACAACGGCGGCGTCTACATCGAGCGCGGCGCCACCTTCTACACCTACCAGCGGCGCGTCCCGCAGGACTCCTCGCTCACGCTGGAGGAGCTCTTCCGCCACGAGTACGTCCACTACCTCAACGGCCGGTTCGCCGTGCCCGGCTACTTCGGCGAGGGACCCTGGTACGAAGGCGACCGCACCACCGCCATGGACGAGGGAACCGCCGAGTTCTTCGCCGGCGCCACCCGCGACGACGGCGTCGCCGTCCGCAGGTCCCTGGTCCGCGGCGTCATCGCCGACACCGCGAACGGAGGCCCCCGCATGAGCGTCGGCCGGCTGCTGCACGCCACCTACGCCGGTGACGGCTTCCGCTTCTACAACTACGCGGGCACCTTCTTCGCGTACCTGTGGACCGAACGCCCCGCCCTGCTGCGGGAGATGTACCGGCACCTGCGCGCCGACGACCCGGCCGCCTTCGACGCCTGGCGCGACCGGGTGGGCCGGGACACGGCGCTCCAGCGGGGATACGACGCCTTCCTCGACGTGCGGATCGCGAAGGTCGACGAGCTGTTCGTGCCGCACACCCGCCATGTCCCCGACGACCGCCTCGACCACACCACCGCCGAGGCCGTCCAAGGCTCCTTCGCCGCGGCCACCGCTGCGGACCCCCGCTGCGCCGACACCGGGGACACCGCCAAGCGCCGCTTCGTCTGCGCCGGGCGGATCACCGCCCGCCTGACGGACGCGGACAGCGAGGACCGGGTCTTCCGCGACATGGCGGAGACCGTCGACCACTTCCTGCTGGACCGGGCGCGTCCGGCAGCCACCAACCTCGCCGACATGAACTGCTCCTTCGACGAGGTGGAGATCTGGTCCGACCGGACCGGCGGGACCTCGGCCTACACCTGCGAGGGCCCTCTGCGCCCCTGACCCCAACCGGGGTCACCCGGGCGGGAATTCCTCGTACCGGCCCCTGTACGGGCAGCAGTAGTGCGTGAAATATTACTGCCGTGCCCACGCGACACGTGAGTCATGGGCCGACCACCCTGGACGCCGTGATCATCGGCGCCGGAGTCGTCGGCGCGGCCTGCGCCTACTACGCCGGCCGCTCAGGCCTCGCCGTCGCCGTCGTCGACCGCGGCCCCGTCGCGGGCGGCACCACCGGCGCCGGCGAGGGCAACCTGCTCGTCTCCGACAAGGAGGCGGGCCCCGAGCTCGACCTCGCGCTGCTGTCCACCCGACTGTGGCGCGAACTCGCCGAAACCCTCCCACCGGAGGCCGAGTACGAGCCCAAGGGCGGTCTCGTCATCGCATCCGACGAGACCGCCCTCACCTCCCTGCGCGCCTTCGCCCGCCGACAGCGCGCCGCCGGGGCCGAGGCGCACGAGATCCCGGCCGACGGGCTGCGCGACCTCGAACCGCACCTCGCGCCCGGCCTCGCCGGCGGCTTCCACTACCCACAGGACGCCCAGCTCCAGCCCGCCCGCGCCGCCGCCCAGCTCCTGCGGGCATCCGGGGCGGACGTCAGGCTCGGCGCGGAGGTCACGGCCGTCCTGACCGACCCGCGCGGCGCCGTCCGCGGCGTACGCACCACGCACGGCGACCTCCACGCCCCGGCCGTCGTCAACGCCACCGGCACCTGGGGCGGCCGGCTCGCCGAACTGGCCGGCACCCACCTGCCCGTACGGCCCCGCCGCGGCTTCGTCCTCGTCACCGAACCCCTGCCGCCCCGCCTGGTGCGCCACAAGGTGTACGCCGCCGACTACGTCACCGACGTCGCCAGCGACTCGGCGGCCCTCCAGTCCTCCGCCGTCGTCGAGGGAACCCCCGCCGGCCCCGTCCTCATCGGCGCCACCCGCGAACGCGTCGGCTTCGACCGGACCCTGTCCACCGAGGCGCTGCGGCGGCTCGCCACCCAGGCCAGCGCGCTGTTCCCGGTCCTCGGCGGCGTACGGGCCATCCGCGCCTACCACGGCTTCCGCCCCTACCTGCCCGACCACCTCCCGGCCATCGGCCCCGACCCCCGCGTCCCCGGCCTCCACCACGCCTGCGGCCACGAAGGCGCCGGCATCGGCCTCGCCCCGGCGACCGGGATGCTCATCGCGTCCGCCCTGCGCGGCGACCGGCCGGCCCTGGATCTGAGGCCCTTCCGCCCCGACCGCTTCGACCCTCGTGCAACGCCCCGCCCGACCGACGAGCCCGGAGCCGCCCGATGACACGCACCCCCGCCGTGGAGCCCGAACACGCTCACCCGGGCCCGCCGTTCACCCTCACCTTCGACGGGCGCCCCCTCTCCGCGCGGCCCGGCCAGACCATCGCCGCCGCCCTGTGGGGCGCCGGCATCCTCACCTGGCGCACCACCCGGGGCGGCGGTGCCCCGCGCGGCGCGTTCTGCGGGATCGGCACCTGTTACGACTGCCTGGCCACCGTCAACGGCCGCCCCAACCGGCGCGCCTGCCTCGTCCCGGCCCGCCCCGGCGACGCCGTCACCACGCAGGAGGGCACCGGCCATGACCGCTGACCTCGCCGTCGTGGGCGCCGGGCCCGCCGGGCTCGCCGCCGCCGGCACCGCCGCCGCGCTCGGGCTGAGCGTCACGCTGCTCGACGCGGGCGAACGCGTCGGCGGCCAGATCCACCGGCACCCCGCCCACGGCACCGTCCCCCGGGCGGCACGCGACCTGGTGCGGCGCCTCGGAGGCGTCCGCCACCTGCCCGGCCACCACGTGTGGACCGTCGTACGCGACGCCGACGGCTGGCTCCTGCACGCCGTCGTGGGCGCCGACGAGACCCCGGCCACGGTCCGCGCCCGCAACGTCCTCCTCGCCACCGGCGCCCACGAACGCCAACTCCCCTTCCCCGGCTGGACACTGCCCGGGGTCGTCGGCGCGGGCGGCGCCCAGGCCATGCTGAAGTCCGGCGGCGTCCTCCCCGGCCGTCGCGTCGTCGTCGCGGGCAGCGGCCCCCTGCTGCTCGCCGTCGCCCGCACCCTGGCCGCCGCCGGCGCCCGCGTCCCCGCCCTCGTCGAGGCCGCCGACCCCACCGCGTACGCCCGCCACCTGCCCGCCCTCGCCCGCAACCCCGGCAAGCTCACCGAGGGCGCCGGTCACGGCGCGGCCCTGCTGCGCCGCACCACCCGCCTCCTCACCCGCCACGCCGTCACCGCCGCCCACGGCACCACCCGGCTGGAAGCCGTCACCGTCACCCGCCTGGACCGCGCGTGGCGCCCCGTCCCCGGCACCGGGCGCCGCATCCCCTGCGACGCGCTCGCGGTCGGCCACGGCCTCGTCCCGCAACTGGAGCTCGCCACCGGACTGGGCTGCGCCACCCGCCGCACCCCCGACTCCACCCCCGCCCTGCACGTCGACACCGAACAGCGCACCTCCGTACCCGGCGTCTGGGCCGCCGGGGAGACCTGCGGCGTCGGCGGCGCCGACCTGGCCCGTACCGAGGGCGAGATCGCCGCCCTCTCCCTCGCCGGCGGGGACCCCCGCCGCGCCGCCGTACTCGTCCGCCGCCGCGCCCGCCTGCGGGCCTTCGCCGACGCGATGGCCGCCGTCCACCGGCCCGGCCCCGGCTGGACCGACTGGCTGGACGGCGCCACCGAGGTGTGCCGCTGCGAGGAGGTCACCGCCGGCCGGATCCGCGAAGCCGTCACCGAGCTGGGCGCCCGCGACGCCCGCACCGTCAAACTCCTCACCCGCGCCGGAATGGGCTGGTGCCAGGGCCGCGTCTGCGGCCAGGCCGTCGCCCGCCTCGCGGGGGAGGACCCGGCGCCCGACCGGCGCCCGCTGTCCTGTCCCGTACCGCTGAGTCATCTGGCACAACCACCAGGAGCCGCATGATGAACGAGCGCCCTCACCCCTGGCGCGGCCTCATGGTCGCCACCGCCGTCCCCCTGCGGGACGACGCCACTCTCTCCGTCGACTACGACGCCTACGCGGAACACGTCGCCCACCTCGTCGCACAGGGCTGCGACGGCGTCGTCCCCAACGGCTCGCTCGGCGAGTACCAGACCCTCGACCACGAGGAACGGGCCCGTCTCGTCCGCGTCGCCGTCGAGGCCGCCGGTGACGGGGCCCGCGTCATGCCCGGGGTCGCCGCCTACGGCAGCGCCGACGCCCGCCGTTGGGCCGACCATGCCGCCGAGGCGGGCGCCGGGTCCGTCCTGCTGCTGCCGCCCACCGCCTACCGCGCCGACGCCCGGTCCGTGCGCGCCCACTACGCCGAAGTGGCCAAGGCGGGCCTGCCGGTCGTCGCGTACAACAACCCCTACGACACCAAGGTCGACCTCACCCCACGGCTCCTCGCCCAACTCCACGGCGACGGCAGCATCGTCGCCGTCAAGGAGTTCAGCGGCGATGTGCGCCGCGCCTACGAGATCGCCGAACTCGCCCCCGGCCTCGACCTGCTGGCCGGCGCCGACGACGTCCTGCTGGAACTGGCCCTGGCCGGCGCCGTCGGCTGGATCGCCGGCTACCCCAACGCCCTGCCCGGCGCCTGCGTCGCCCTCCACCGGGCCGCCGCCGCCCGCGACCTGGACACCGCCCTGCCGCTCTACCGCGCCCTGCACCCGCTCCTGCGCTGGGACTCCAGGCCGGAGTTCGTGCAGGCCATCAAGGTGTCCATGGACCTCGCCGGCCGCCACGGCGGCCCCGTCCGACCGCCCCGCACCCCGCTGACCGAAGAGCAGTACGCCACCGTCCGGGCCGCCACCGAGAAGGCACTCGCGGAAGGACTCGCGTAGCGATGCGCACCCGGCACGTCTACCACGCCGTCGACTCGCACACCGAGGGCATGCCGACCCGCGTCATCACCGGCGGCGTCGGCACCCTCCCCGGCTCCACCATGGCCGAACGGCGCCTGCACGTCATGGAACACCTCGACCACGTACGCACCCTGCTCATGTACGAGCCGCGCGGCCACGCCGCCATGAGCGGCGCGATCCTCCAGCCCCCGACCCGGCCCGACGCGGATTACGGCGTCCTCTTCATCGAGGTCTCCGGGCTGCTGCCGATGTGCGGCCACGGCACCATCGGCGTCGCGACCGTGCTCGTCGAGACCGGCATGGTCCCCGTCACCGAACCCGTCACCACCGTCCGCCTCGACACCCCCGCCGGGCTCGTCTCCGTGGACGTCCGCGTCGAGGACGGCGCCGCCGCGTCCGTCACCCTCACCAACGTCCCCGCCTTCTGCGCCGCCCTCGACCGCACGGTCTACGTCCCCGGCCACGGCACGGTCACCTACGACCTCGCCTACGGCGGCAACTTCTACGCCTTCGTCGAACTCGACGCCCTCGGCCTGCCCTTCGACCGGGCCCGCAAGGACGACCTGCTCACCGCCGGGCTCGCCCTCATGGACGCCATCAACGCCGCCGAACGCCCCGTCCACCCCGAGAACCCGCGGATCGGCGGCGTCAAGCACGTCTACCTCGCCGCCCCCGGCTCGGACGCCGTCCGCTCCCGGCACGCCATGGCCATCCACCCCGGCTGGTTCGACCGCTCCCCGTGCGGCACCGGCACCTCCGCCCGCATGGCCCAGCTCCACGCGCGCGGGCACCTGCCACTGGGCCGCGACTTCGTCAACGAGTCCTTCATCGGTACGGAGTTCACCGGCCGCCTCATCGAGGAGACCACCGTCGCCGGCCTGCCCGCCGTCGTCCCCACCGTCACCGGCCGCGCCTGGATCACCGGCACCGCCCAGTACTTCCTGGACCCCTCGGACCCGTTCCCCGCGGGCTTTCTGCTGTGAGAGCCGATACGCTGACCCGTCACACAGGGGGAGAGAGGTGACACCATGGGCGACCGGCTGAAACTTCGCACCCGGATCACCACGCTCCCCACCCAGGAGCGCCTGAGCGACCGGGTCGCGCACGCCCTGCGCGCCGCGCTCATCTCCGGCGAGCTGCGCCCCGGCGAGGTGCACTCGGCGCCCGGCCTCGCCACCCGCTTCGGCGTCTCCGCGACACCCGTGCGGGAGGCGATGCTGGAACTGGCCCGCGAGGGCCTGGTCGAGCCCGTACGCAACAAGGGCTTCCGGATCACCGAGGTCAGTGAGCGCGACCTCGACCAGTACACGCAGCTGCGGGCGCTGATCGAGGTGCCCACCGTCGGCGCCGTCACCGGCTCCTCCGTCACCGACGCCGCCACCCGACGGCAGCTGGAGGCGCTGCGGCCGGTCGCCGAGGAGATCGTCACCAGCGCCCGCGACCACGACCTGATCGGCTACCTCGACGCCGACCGGCGCTTCCACCTGTCCCTGCTGTCCCTCTCCGGCAACGACCGCCTCGTCGAGACCGTGGGCGACCTGCGCAAACGCTCACGCCTGTACGGCCTGACGGCCCTCGACGAGCGCGGTCTGCTCGTCGCCTCCGCGCGGGAGCACCACGAGCTGCTCGACCTGATGGTGGCCGGTGACGCGGCGGGCGCGGAGGCGTGCATGGCCCGCCACCTGGGCCACGTCCGGTCGCTGTGGGCCCGCTCCCGAAACGGCGCCGACGTGTCCGTCCCCGCGGACGCCGGCGACAGGTGACAGCCGGGAGCCGAAGGCGTCCCGCTATGCCCAGACGTCGACGGCGTCGGCTTCCATGCCGATGCGTCTGTTCGTGTGACGGGTGCCGTGCCAGTCCAGGCACAGGACGGTGGCGTCGTCCTGAAGGCGGCCCTGGCAGTTCTCGTACACGGCGTTGACGAGCACCCGGGTGGCCTCACACGGGTGCAGGGACCGGGTCTCCCGGACGAGGGCCGGCAGGTCGACCTCCGCCGCGGCCCGCTCCTGCATACCGTCGGTGAGCATGATCAGCCGGTCACCGGGGTGCAGGTCCAGACGCTGCACCCGGTAGGGGGTGGGGGAGGGAACACCGAAGGGCAGGTTGACGGCGACGTCGAGCCGCACGATGTTCCCGTCGCGCAGGAGCAGCGGCCACGGGTGCCCGGCGTTGATCCATTCGACCCTGCCGTCCTCCAGGCCGATGCGCATGAGCTGGCCGGTCGCCATGCCGCGGCCGTGCTCGAACAGCGCCCGGTGCGCCCGGCGGGCCTGTTCCTCGAGGTCGCACCCGGCGCGCCGGGCCCCCCGCAGGGCGCCCAGGAGCAGGGTCGCGAGGAGGGCGGAGTCGGTGTCGTGGCCCATGGCGTCGGTGATGGACAGGTGGAGGGTGTCGCGGTCGAGGGCGTAGTCGTAGGTGTCGCCGCCGATGTCGTCGGCCGGCACCAGATCGCCCGCGACGGTGAACTGGGCCGCTTCGCAGCAGGGCGCCGACGGCAGCAACTGGTGCTGGATCTCCGCCGCCAGGCTGGTCGGGGAGGTGCGACGGCCCAGGTGGTACAGGTCGGTGAAGCGGCGGTCGGTGACGATGATGTACGCCAGGGCGTGCGCGGCCTCCCCCACCTGCTGGAGCACCGCGTCATCGGTGTGGGGGAGCGTCATCTCCAGCAGACCGACGCGGTCCCCACGGTTCGTGACCGGTGCGATCACCCGGCGACTGCCCTCGCCGTCCGTCTCCTGGTGCAGCTTCTGGGTCCGCAGCACCCTCTCGTACACGCTGCCCCGCAGCCCGATGCGCTCCCCTATCCGGCCGCTCGCGGGCCCGTCCGCGGTGGTGAGGCGGATCAGCTCGTGCCCGACGAGGTCGGCGAACAGGAACGACACGCAGGCCGCGCCGAACCGCTTCTGCAGGCTCAGCGCGACGACGTCCACCGACTCCACCGGTGAGGCGTTCTCGGCCTCGGCCAGAACTTCCCCCAGATCCAGCGTCTCCTTGCCCACGACAGCCTCCTTCGCTTGCCGCATCTTGTGCCCCGGAGCGTTCCGCCAATTACCGCGATCACTCTTCGCGGTCGTGACCGCGCGGCGCCGCCCCGCGTCGACGAGGCGGTGGTGACGGCATCGGCCGCGGCTTCCCGGAGTCCGCGCGCATCCGCTCCGAAGCGCTCCCGAACGTTCCCCGAAGCGGTCGTCCGCACGATGGGGCCCGGGGCGCCCGGCACCGGTCGGGCCAGGGCGACGGCACCCCGGACAGTGTGTTGCGGAGCGGATTGGTGATCTTCCATGCCTTCTGATGTCGTTCGAGTTTCTCCCCGGCGGGCCGGGCCGCGACAGTGGTTCGGGCTGGCGATGCTGCTCCTGCCCACGATGCTGATGACGGTGGACCTGGGCGTGCTGTGGCTGGCGACGCCCGATCTGACCGCGGACCTGCGGCCGTCCAGCAGTGAACTGCTGTGGATCATTGACATCTACGGGTTTCTCACCGCGGGCACCATGGTCGTGATGGGCACCCTGGGTGACCGGATCGGCCGACGCAAGCTGCTGATGTTCGGTGCCGTCGGGTTCATCGTGGCGTCGCTGGCGGCGGCGTACGCGACCGGCCCGGGGATGCTCATCGGGGCGCGCGCCCTGCTCGGCGTGGCCGGGGCCGCTGTGCTGCCGTCGACGCTGGCCCTGATCAACCACATGTTCGCCGACCCCCGACAGCGGGCCACGGCGATCGCGATGTGGGTGACCTCGCTGTCGGTGGGCCTCGCGACCGGACCGGTGGTCGGCGGCGTGCTGCTCGAACAGTGGTGGTGGGGCTCGGTCTTCCTGATCGGCGTGCCCGTGATGCTGCTCGCCCTGGTCACGGCCCCGGCGCTGCTGCCCGAGTACCGGGCGCCAAAGGCGGGGCGGCTGGACGTGGTGAGCATGGTGCTGTTCCTGCTGGGTGTGCTGCCGCTGGTGTACGCGGTCAAGCGGGCCGCGGAGCACGGCATGGGCGGACAGGTGGTGCTGGCGCTGGTGGCCGGAGCCCTGTTCGGCGGCCTGTTCCTGCGGCGGCAGCTCAGGCTGGCCGATCCGCTGCTGGATCTGGGCCTGTTCCGGCACCGCGCGTTCCTCGGCGCCCTGGTGACCCTGCTGTTCGGGATGACCGCGCTCAACGGCGTCGAGGTGCTCGTCCCGCAGTACCTGCAGATGGTGGCGGGCAAGTCGCCGCTGGAGGCGGGGCTGTGGCTGCTGCCGGGGGCGGCGGGGCTGGTGGCGGGCTCGCAGCTGACACCGGTCTTCGCGCGCCGGACGCGCCCCGCCCACGTCCTCGTGGCCGGCCTGCTGGTCTCGCTGATCGGTTTCGCCATGGCCGCACGGGTGCCGGGCGACGGCTCGGGGACCGTGCAGGCGTCCGCCGCGCTCGCGGTCATCATGTTCGGCGTCGCGCCGATCAGCGTCCTGGGCACGGCGCTCGCGGTCGGTTCGGCACCGGCGGAGAAGGCCGGCTCGGCGGCCGCGACCGGTCAGACGTTCTACGAGATCGGCCTCGCCATGGGGATCGCCGTCCCCGGCAGCGTCGCCACCGCGGTCTACCGCGACGAGGTCGCACGGCTGACACCCGCGGACGCACCAGGGGCCGCCGTGGAGGCCGCTCGGGACACCATCGGCGGGGCGGTGTCCGCGGCCGGGCAGCTGCCCGGCGCCGTCGGTGAGGGGCTGCTCGGCGCCGCGCGCGCCGCGTTCACCAGCGGCTTCCACACGGCCTCCCTGGTCAGCGGCGGCTTCGCCCTGCTCACCATCGCCGGAGTCCTGGTGCTGCTGCGGAACGTCCCGGCGATCTCCGGCGGAGACGACAGCGAGCCGGCCGACCCGTCCGGGCAAGGGGCCGCGGCCCCCGGGGACGCCGTACCACCGGCGGCCGCGAGCGCGCACTGAACCGGCGACTACGCCACACCAGGCCGACCCCGGCACCAGCGGTGCCGGGACACACCACCACACGTATGAGGTGATCAACATGAGTCGGACCCGGAAGCACGCGATTGTTCTCGGAGCGGGCATGGCGGGGCTGTTCGCCGCCAGGGTCCTCAGTGAGTCGTACGAGACCGTCACCCTCGTCGACCGCGACGACGTGAGAGCGTCGGCCGGTCCGCGGCGGGGCGTGCCACAGGGCCACCACGTGCACGGCCTGCTCGCCCGCGGGCAGCAGATCATAGAGGAGCTCTTCCCCGGGATCACCGCCGAACTCGCCGCGCACGGGGCGGCCAAGGGCGACGTGGTCGGCGACGTCCGCTGGTACATGCGGGGCGAGCGGCTGAAACCCGCCCGGTCCGGACTGGTCGCCCTGACCTCCAGCCGCCCGTTCCTCGAACGGCATGTCCGCGGCCGTGTCGCGGCCCTGCGCAACGTGTCCTTCCTCGAACGGCACCACATCGAGGGACTCATCCATGACGAACACCGGCCCCGGGTGCACGGCGTGCGCCTGCGGCCCGAGAACGAGGAGGGGAGCCACCGCGACCTCGAAGGCGATCTGGTCGTCGACGCGACAGGGCGCGGATCGCGGACGCCCGCCTGGCTGGAGCAACTGGGATATCCCCGGGTGGACGAGGCACGGCACCCCATAGGCCTCGGCTACACCACCGCGCACTTCCGTCTGCGCAGCGACCCCTATCAGGGCGGCATGGCACTCAACGCGGTCGCTTCACCCGAACTGCCACGTGGCGTCATCCTCAGCGAGGTGGACGGAGGGCGCACCGTCGTCACCGCCTACGGCATCCTCGGAGACCATCCGCCCACCGACCGTGAAGGCCTCCTGACCTTCGTCAAGTCCCTCGGTGTCGCCGGGGTCCACGAGGCCCTCACCGAAGCCGAGCTGCTGCACGAGCCCGTCGGGTACCGCTTCCCGGCCAACCTGCGCCGCTTCTACGAGCACACGTCCGCCCTGCCGGACGGGCTGCTGGTGATCGGTGACGCCGTGTGCAGCTTCAACCCCTCCTACGCCCAGGGCATGACGGTCGCCGCGCTGTCCGCGCTCACCCTCCGCAGTCACCTGGACAACGGGGGAGACGGGACGGCGGAGGACCCGCTGACGTTCTTCCGGACACTCGCCGCGGACGTACTGGACGGCGCCTGGGCGATGTCCATCGGCGGTGATCTCGCCTTCCCCGGCGTACGGGGCGAGCGCACCGCCGAGACCCTGGCGACCCACCAACACCTGGCCCGCGTCCAGCGCGCCGCGGTGCACGACGGCGACATCGCCACCGCGCTGATCCGGGTGTTCGGCCTCGTCGACGCGCCCACGGCGCTCACCCACCCTGATTTCCTGCGGGCTCTGGAACGTGCCGAGGCCTGAACCCCGCACCGGCGGCGCCCTTTCCCCTCCCCCTTTGTCCACCCCCTCGACCCCAGAGGTGATACCCATGCGGATTTCTGTAGGCGACCTGGTCTTCGACGCCGATGTGAGCGGCCCGGAGGACGGAACGCCCGTACTGCTCCTGCACGGTTTCCCGCAGAGCCGCGCCTCCTGGCTCGACGTCGTCCCCCACCTCGACGAGGCCGGACTGCGCAGCATCGCCTTCGACCAGCGGGGCTACTCGCCCGGCGCCCGCCCGGCCAAGACCGAGGAGTACGGGCTGCCCCACCTGGCCGGCGACGCCCTCGGTGTCCTCGACGCCCTCGGGATAGAGAAGGCCCATGTGGCCGGGCACGACTGGGGCGCCATCGTCGCCTGGTACCTGGCGGCACGGCACCCCGACCGCATCAGCAGCCTCACCGCGGTGGCCTTCCCGCACCTGGACGCCTACCGCTTCGCGTTCCGCAACGACCCCGAGCAGCGGGCGAGTTCGGAGTACGTCGACTTCCTCACCGCGCCGGGCCGGGCGGAGGCGATGCTGTCCGACGGCGCCGACGGGCTGAGGCGGTGGTACCACGTGGCCGACACCGTCCTCACCGGTGAACAGATCGACCGCTACATGGCGGTGCACACCCAGCCCGGAGCGCTCGACGCGGCCCTGAACTGGTACCGGACCGGGACGCTCTTCGACGACACCGCGCCGATCGGGGAGGTCACCGTGCCGACCACCTTCATCTGGAGCCGCGCCGACCCGTCGGTGAGCAACCTCGCCGCGGACCGGACCGCCACGCACGTCACCGCCCCGTACCGCCTGGTGACGCTCGAGGACGCCTCGCACTGGCAGCCGGAGGAGGTTCCCGAACTCGTGGCTCAGGAGATCATCCGCCGCACCTCCGGCGGTGCCTGACACTGACCACCCGGGCGGCGGTTCGCCGGGTGCGCGGCGGGGCTCAACCCGCCGCGCACCCGACCGGGGCGGCGTCCTGAGCAACGGCCTGCTCATCACCGGCGACCTCGTCCAGCGGGCGGCGGCGCCCCTCGGCGTACGCTTCCGACAGGCCTGCGGGGTCGGCAGCGGTGTCCAGAAGGGCACGGACACGGCTGACGTCACCCTGCTCCGCGGGCGGCAGCGGAGCGCCGGCGGCGGAGCGGGCCTGCCCCGCGGCGCCCAGCAGCACCGCCGCCCTGCGATGCCGGCCGCACCGGGCATGGGCGGCGGCCAGGCCTTCCAGCGCCAGCGCCACGGCACGCACGTCACCGGTCCGGCGGGCGGCCGCGAGCCCCTCACGGTGCAGCTCCAGAGCCCGGGCGGCATCGCCGCGCTGTTCGGCGGCGAAGCCCAGTTCGGCCAGGACCAGGGCGAGGCCGGGTTCGTCGCCGTCGCGCCGGTTCGCGGCGAGCCAGGGCCCCAGCGTCTCCTCCACCTCGATCAGCCGCCCCTGTCGGCGGGCGGACATCGCCAGCCCCAGCGCGGCGAACTGCTGGGCCGGTCGATGACCCTGGTCGACGGCCAACCGCAGCGCCTGCGCGTGCAGTTCGTCGGCCTGGTCGAAGTGGCCCTCCAGCAGGGCGATGCGGCCCAGTCCGGACAGTGCCTGGGAGATCTCGGTGCCCATGCCCAGTGACTGGGCGTCGCGAAGCCGCTGCTGGTGGAGGCGGCCGGCTCGTTCGTAGTCCCCACCGATCTCGGCCAGCGTGCCGAGAAGAGCACCGGTGCGCAGCGCGCCCCAGTCGTCGCCGAGTTCACCGAACCGTGCCCTCGCCTCCTCGGCGTCGGCGCGGGCGCCGGCCAGCTCCCCCCGGGTCAGGGCGATGCCCGCGCGCATGGTGAGCGCGGCGGCCACACCCCAGGTGTCCCGCAGGAAGCGGAACGCCGGCAGCACCGCGTGCAGCTGCTCGGTGGCCGCCGCGGTGTCGCCCGTGCTCCACAGCGCCATACCGAGGAACCAGCCGGCGCGGGCGACCCCCGGGGCGGCGTGTCCCGCGGCGTCCGCGGGCGGCCGGGGCAGCGGCGCGTACGGGGCTCGCGTGGTGGCCGCCGCCACGTCCACGCCGTCCTCGCCGGACGCCGCTCCACCCAGCAGCAGGCCGAACCCCCGCTGCCACAGGCGCGCTTCCGCGCGCAGCGGCTCCGGCGCATCGCCCTGGACGGCCAGCGCCTCGGTCAGCGTGCGGTGCGCCTCGCTCAGCCGGCCCCGCAGGTACCGGTACCAGGCCAGGGCGCAGGCCAGGCGCAGAGCCCGGCCCGCAGCACCGGTGGTCCGCGCGTGTTCCAGGGCCCGCTGGAAGTTGCCCGCCTCTTCGTCCAGCAGGTCCAGTCGGTGGCGCCGGCCGCGGGAGTGCAGCCGGCCCTGGGCCTCCTCGGCCAGCGCGGTGCAGTGCTCCAGGTGCCGCGCGGCGCACGCCGCGCTCTCACCGGCCTCCTCCAGCCGCTGCTGGGCGTAGGCGGCGACGGACTGCGGGAGCCGGTAGCGGGATCCCGCCGGACCCGGTGTGTGCACCACCAGTGAGCGATCCACCAGCTCCGTGAGCGCCTCCAGCACCTCTTCGGGGGCGAGACCCTCACCGGCCGTGACCGCCTCCGCGGCGTCCAGGCGGCAGCCCTCGCGGAAGACCGTGAGCCGGCGGAGCACCGCTCGCTGCTGTTCCTCCAGCAGGCTCCAGCTCCAGTCGATGGCGGCGCGCAGGGTGCGCTGGCGGCCGGGTGCGTCGCGGTACCCGCGGTTGAGGAGCTGGAACCGGTCGTCGAGCCGGGCTTCCAGCTCCTCAAGACCCAGCACGGGCAGCTGTCCGGCGGCCAGCTCCACGGCCAGCGGAATACCGTCGACCCGTCGGCATATCGAAGCGGCGAGCGGCGCGGTGACGGCGTCGAGCACGAAACCCGGGTCGTGGGCCGCGGCCCGCTCGGAGAACAGCCGCACCGCGCTGAACTCCCGCAGCGCGGCGGGGTCGGTCAGCCGCCGCGGGGGGAGCTCCAGCGGAGGCACCGGCCACACCTGCTCGGCGCAGATCCGCAACGGGACCTGGCCGGTGGTCAGCACGCGCAGCTCGGGCGCCGCGTCCAGCAGCCGCACGGTCAGGTCCGCGGCCGCGTCCACCAGGTGCTCGGAGTTGTCGAGCACGAGGAGCATCCGGCGCGCGGCGACCGCGTCGGCCAGCTGCCGCACCGCGTCGCACACGCGCTCCTCGGTGCACGACCGGTCCTGCCGTACGCCGAGCGCGCCGAGGATCCGTTCGGCCAGCGGCCCCGGCCCCGCGGAGGCGTCCGGGACCGGGGTTCCGGCCAGTTCCACCAGCCACACCCCGTCGGGGAACTCCGCGTCCAGCTCCGCGGCGGCCGCGATGGCCAACCGCGTCTTGCCGACCCCGCCGGGACCGGTGAGCGTGACGAGCCGGTGCGCGCGCACCAGCGCGCACACCTCCCGCGTCGCGGCCTCCCGGCCCACGAAGGAGTTGACCTGGAGGGGTACGTTTCCGCTCCGGCGCGTGATTCCGGCGGACGCCCGCCCGGGCTGCCCGGGCGCGGCGAGCGCGGGGTCGTGGTGCAGGATCGCCCGGTGGAGCTCCCGCAGTTCCGGGCCGGGCTCCAGCCCGAGTCCCTCCTTGAGCCGCGCCCGCAGTTCCGCGTAGCTCTCCAGCGCCTCCACACCGCGCCCCGCCCGGTACAGCGCCGTCATCTGCACGGCGCGCAACCGCTCCCGCAGCGGGTGCTCGGCGACCATCCGGGCCAGCTCCCCCACCAGTACCTGGTGTTCACCGAGCTCCAGGCGCGCTGCCGCGAGCTCCTCGGCGCATCCCTGCCGTTCCTGCTCCAGCCCCTCCGCCACGGCCCGCACCAGGGGATGGCCGGCGAATCCGGCGAACGCGGGCCCTCGCCACAACCCCAGCGCGTCCGACAGCGCGGCGGCCCGCCGGCCCGGCTCCACGGCGGCCATGCCCCGCGCCACCAGATCGCGGAAGGCGTCCACGTCCAGCGCCCCGTGCTCCACGTCCAGCAGATAGCCCTCGCCCCGGCGCGCAACGCTGCGGCGTCCCCCTTCGCGCGCCTGTTCCAGTACGCGGCGCAGCTGGGACACCTTGGCTTGCAGCGACGCGGTCGGCCGGGTGGTGAGCTCGGCACCGTCCCACAGCGCCTCCACGAGCCGGGGGGAGGAAACCGGGTTCCCCCGGTGAGCCAGCAGCACGGCGAGCAGCACGCGCACTTTCGACTCGGGGACCCGTACCGTGTGCGTGGGGTCCCCTCCCCAAACCTCCACCGGCCCCAGCACCCCTAATCGCATACGGTCAGCGTAACGTGGGCCACTGCCCGCCTGACCTGCCCGATGTCCGGATTCCATGGAGTGACCCCGTGGGGTTCGTCGGAAGTTCAAGGTCATTCCCCTTGGCGCCATCGGGGAGGCGGGGCGGTCCGCGGGAGTGCGGATATGGCTGAAACAGGGAGCCTGCGCGGGGCGTTGGGCCTGCGGAGAACCACCGGACGGCTCCGCACCGGAAGCCGGGTTACCGGCGCCGTCGCGTGGGCGAGCAGGTGGCCGAGACCGGGGCGGCTTACTCGTGGGTCGGCGGGGAACCAGTAGCCCGCAGCGCACAGCCGGTGCCACCGTCCGGAGCGGTGGCGGGGCGTGCCGATGATCCACGAGGAGTGCCATGAGAGCCCGTATCGGGGTCGAGGAGGAGTTCCACGTCGTGGACGTGGAGAGCGGGTTGCTGGTGCCGCGGGCGAACGCGGTCCTGGACCGGCTCCCGGGCGAGAGGTTCACGACGGAGCTGAAGCAGTCCGCCGTCGAATCCAACAGTGAGGTACACGCGTCGCTGGACACCCTGTACGCGGACCTGGTCCGGTCCCGCAGCCGCCTGGACGGGGCCGCGTCCTCCCAGGGGCTGGCCGTCGTGGCGGCCGGCACCGTGCCGCTGGCCCGAGTGGAGTCCGTGGACACCACCGAGAACGCCCGCTACGGACACATGGTCGACGAGTACCGCCTGATCGCCGATGAGCAGCTCATCTGCGGCGCCCAGGTCCACGTGGACGTGCCCGACCGTGACACCGCCGTACGGGCCATGTGCGGCGTCGCCCCCTGGCTGCCCACGCTGCTGGCGCTGTCCGCGAGCTCACCCTTCTGGCTCGGCGCGGACACCGGGTACGCGAGCTGGCGCACGATGCTGTGGCAGCGCTGGCCCACCGCGGGCCCGGCCGGCTGCTTCGCCACCGCCGCCGAATACGACGCGGCGGTCGGGGAGCTCGTGCGCTCGGGAGTGATCAGCGATCCGGGGATGGTCTATTACGACGTACGGCCCTCCAGCCACCAGCAGACCCTGGAGCTGCGCATCTGCGACGCCTGCCCGCGCGCCGAGACCGTCGTGCTCGTCGCCGGACTGTTCCGCGCCCTGGTGCTGGACGCCTGCGACCGGCCCGCGGAGCCCGGCGCCTGCGCCTGCCAGGGCAGGAACGAATGGCTCCGCGCGGCCACCTGGCGCGCCGCCCGGTCCGGGCTGGAGGGCGACCTGATCCACCCGGCCACCCGCCTGGCCGCGCCCGCCTCCCAGGTGGTCCACGCCCTCCTGCGGCGGCTGCGCCCGAGGCTGGAGGAGAACGGCGACTGGGAGACGGTCAGCTCCCTGGCCGAAGAGGCCCTGGCCGCCGGCAGCGCCGCCCACCGGCTGCGCCGCGCCGCCCGGGAGGAGGACCTGCTGGCCTGTGTGGACCTGCTCGCCCGTGAGACCCGCGGCGAGCACGGGCCCCGCCGGTACGCGGCTCCCCCCGGTCGTCGCGGCGCGACCGCCGGGGTCACGGCTCGCGTGTCACCGGCGCAGGTGTGACGGAGCGCTCCGGTTGGCACCACAGGCCGACCGGAGCGCCTCGATGGGGGAGCGGCGGCCGGGAGCCGTGGCGTCCGGTGGTGGGACGGGCTCCCGCGCCCGACCGCCGCCACAGGTGAAGGACATCGGTGATCCCGCGCCGCTGCGGGGTGAGCGCAGGGGAACGGCCGCCCCGTCGACGAACCTCGCGGGGACGGCCCGCCCTGTCCGCCCACTGCGGCGGCCCCGGCGCCTCGGGCGCGCGGCGCGGCCCCGTACGCGACGAGGCCGCGCGCTGCCGCTTCGCCCGGCACCCGGCCTGCCGGTCACGCGCCCTGGTCGCGTGCTTCCGTCCCTCCCGTCCGGGGTGACGCCTGCTGCAGGCGGTCGATCATCTTCGACGCCTCCGCCTTCGTGAGGTCCTGCGGGACGTCCTCGCCCGCTTCGCGGGCCAGGGTGCGCAGATAACTCAGCTGGGGACCGGTGGCCGGTTCATCCCCTGTTGCCCAGTCTTCTACGTCCTTGCTTGGATTTGGTTCACTCATGAGGTCCGACTACCCCGTTTTCCCGTCTGTCTCCACCCGGCGGGCACGCCGGTCCCCACGGTGGACGCCCGACTGCCGAGACGCCGGTAAAGGGTGGTGGTGGCGTGAGGCGGGACCGCGCGGGCACTCGCCGAGCGGCGAACCGGACTGTCCGGCGGTTGAGTGATCACCGGACGTGGCGCGCAGACACGGTGGTGGGCGCGGCGGTGGGCCGCGCACGGCGGGGCCGGACACGTCGAGCGACACCCCGCCCCCGAGGCGGGGCGGACGCCGCAGGGCGTACCAGCCGCGCGAGTGTGCGGAAGCGATGGCCGGGTATCCGGATGCCGCTGATGAGCGGTGGGCGAGGTGAAGGGAGACACGGTCGTGTTGATGCCCCATCCGGCGGTACTGGCGGACCTGGTCGAAAGGTACGAGACGTTGAGAGCGCTGCACGCCGAGAAGGCAACCGACCCGGAGACGCGTCAGCGGCTGGACGACGTCGCCTACACCCTGTGCGTCGCCACCGGCACCCGTGACGTGCGCAGTGCCCTGGCCGCCGCCCGGCGGCAGCTCGACCGTACGAAGCCGAGCGATGTCACGCTGATGGCGTGAGAACCGGGACCACCCGCAAGGGTGCGCGCCCTGACGAGGGGTCACGGCCCGTGGCGTCGCGCGCCCGCCACTGATCCACCCGCACGGGAAAGCAACGCCTCAGCCCCTCGCGCCGCCGGGGCGCTGCGACGCCGCAGCGCCCCGCCCCGGTCTCCACCCGAGGCCGGCGCCGCCTTGTGGTGGGGAGCCCCCGTGGATGGGTCCGGTCGGCGCCCGGGGTGATCGAGGAGGAGCCGTGCGGCACTCTGATGAGGAACTGCTGAACTTCGACACCAGCGCGCTCGAGGACTGGGACCAGGACCGCGCGCGATCCGCACTCGACGGCGAGGACGGCGCGCTGTACCGCAACCACCTGGAAATGGCCCTGCAGCTGGACCGGTGGGCGGACGCCGAAAGCCGACGCACGGACACGGACGCGCGCTACAGGGCCGGCTACACCCAGGCACTCGAAGACATGGCCGCGTTCCTGAGGCAGACCTACTACCTGCCCGGCGGCCGGGATTGAGTGGTCCCCCACGCTTTCCGATCTTCCACGGCGGAACACGGCTCGGAGGCTTTACATCACCTTTCCCGGGAAACCCGGCTCACGTGCGTCGACGGCCGCGGGAAGCGGTCGGTTACCCGAGGAGGCACCATGAGTGACGAGCAGATGGCTGACGACGTGTACCAGCCCACCGGGGGCAACGAGGAGCAGGAGGACGGGGCGCCGCTCGACCTTCAGGACGCCCTGGACGAGCGCACGTACGACGACATGCTGGACGAGGGCTACTCGCCCCCGGAGAAGCCGTTGGGCGTCACCAAGCACGGCACGACAGCCGCTGAACAGCATGAGGGTGAAACCCTGGACGAGCGCCTGTCGCAAGAGGTCCCCGATGTGACGCCGCCGGTGGGTGATGGTCTGGGCGACCTGCCCGGCGGCGAGGGCGAACCGGTGGATCCCGAATCCGGCGGCGAACGCGCGGGCCGCCTCACCGCCCCCGACGAGGGCGCGCGCCCGGACACCACCAAGGAGCTCGTGGCGGACGACCAGGGCATCGACGGGGGCGCCGCGAGCGCGGAAGAGGCCGCGGTGCACATCGTGCGGGACGACCTGCCCACGGACCTGGATGAGGACGGCGCCGGCTGACCACCCGCCTATCCGCTCGGCGCATCCCGACGCACGCGGTCGGGCAGCGGGACCGACACCGCAGCCGTGAGCCGTGTCCCCAGTGGTTCCGTCCGTACCGCCGCTCGAATCCGGCGGAGCGACGGCCGGACCCGCCGGGGACACGGCTTTCGGCTGTCCCCGGAGGTCCTCCTGGGAGAACCTCAGCGGGCTCGTCGCAGGGTCTTCGCGACGAGCCAGGCGACACCGACGCAGGCCCCCGCCACGGCAAGCGTCCGGGCGCGCACCACCCGCGTGCCGGCGGGGAGGAGATCCCTGGCCCGGTCGAAGACGCTCAGAGGTACGCCGAGGACGGCGTTGCCCGGCGGCCTGCGCGGCACCCCGGGATGGGGGCGCGTGGGTGCGGTACGGCGCACGGCTTCCCACGCCGCGCCCAGCTGACGCAGGCGTGCGGTGTCGAGGAGATCCCGCAGGCGGGGCAGCAGCAGGTCCTCCTCGTCGCGGATGTCCTGCCGGATCAGGGCGAACGCCTCGGCGGCGAGCTCATCGTGGCGCGGATCGTCCGGCCCGATCCTCTCCATCTCGGTGACGAGGTCGTTGATCCGCTGGTGCTCGTCCTCGACCCTCGCGGTCAGCTCGTCACCGTCGGACGCCAGACGACGCAGCGCGGGCCACAGGACGGTCTCCTCGGCGAAGGCATGACTGAAGGTGAGGTGCACGATGTCCTTCAGAGTGCCTTGCCGCTCCTCCCGGGTTCCGTGACCCGACTCGTACAGCGCCATCAGGCGGTCGAGCTCGGCGTGGTCCCGGCGCTGTCTGGTCAGGATGCTTCCCGTGCCGCCGAGTTCCTCGACGCTCTGTTCCGCGATCGACTGGGTCATGACGCTTCTCCCTCGGTCACCGTGTGGCGGGGCGGCACGGCGCGTGAGCATTACTTCCGGGGGATCATGCCGAGCCCGAGTACCGGTGCGGCAAGCCCGCGCGCCGCACAGCCGGCGGATCACTGCGGCGATTACCCCCCGCAGTCGCCTTTAGGCACTGCTCATCCGAACGAGCGAGCCCGGCCGGACGTAGCCGCTGCCGGACCTACCCGGATGCGCACGCCACCTCGATGACGAGGAATGACAGGACACCATGGACCACCCGCACGCCCATTTCCGCGACGGCTTCGGGGGCGCGTCCCGAATGACGGTTGAGCAGCAGGCAGAACAACGGCTCAGGGACGCTCAGCCACCTGCCCGCCACCAGCCGTCCTCGCCCTCGCACGCCGCCGCGTCAACGTCCTCTGGGCCATGATCCGCGACCACACCCCCTTCCAGACCGCCCCAGCCCTTACTGGGATCCAGCCAGGGCGAGTGCCTGTGCCTGAACCCGTATGCGCAGGTCGGAGAACGTCAGCCGCCATCAGTTTCCGCTCAGGGTGCCCACACCGGGCAGAGCGGCCGCGCCCAGAACGCTACCGAGCCCAGGGAGCCCAACCAGTTCCGCGCCGCCGCAGTGCTGGTAGCTGTCGTCCTGGGGAACCTGAGCGATGTTGCCGCCTACGGTGCCGGCGCTGCCCGTCGCTGCTGCGCCGGCAGCGGCTTGGGATGTGTTGTGGCAGGTGTTGCCGAATGCGGGGGCGGCGATGGGCAGGATGCCTCCGGCTGACGCGGGCTGGGCGCTGACGAGTGCGCCGAGAACGACCGTGCAGCCGATACCGACACTTCTGGTGAAGATCCGTGTGTGCATGCCGCGATCACGTGTCTGTGACCAGGGAGGTTACGGACATGCCCGACGGCTGGCACGCGGTCCTGTGGGTCATCCTGAACTCATGGTTCCAGTGGCTCCGGTCGCGTCTTTCCTGACCTTCCCTGGCCGCTTGACAACCGGCATTGGGAAGTTGCCTGGCAGGCGGGCCGTTGTGCCGGGGGTGGGCACCCATGTCACGCCGATGTGGTGGTCGACCAGGTCCTCGCCGTGGCCCAAAGCCCGGCCGTTCAGGCTCGGCCGCAAGGAGGCCGTGATCCAGTTCGTCACCGCCGACGACCGCGCGAACTCCCGGGCCCTGACGGGCCGTCCGGCCGCCCTCTACAAGGAGCTCATCTGCAAGGGCGCGGCCTGCAACGGCGAGACCAGCGGCGGAAGCGTGTTCAAGCAGCCGGTCGACCCGAACGACCCGAAGTCCGGGTACAAAGAGGGCGGGATGGATGCCAAGGCGTACCACGTGACGGGCATCGACACGCGCATCCGGTACGACAGCAGCCGCAACCCGCCCTTCACGGTCATGACGTCGATGCCCTACAAGCCCTAGCCCTCTGAGGAAAGCTCGCACCTCATGTTCACCGACCGGACCTCCTGGGAAGCCGCGGTACGCCACCTGTACAGGGACGCGTACGCGTACATCGCCACCGGACCGCGCCGCCACCAGGACTGGACTGTCGACGTCCTCGCGCTGATGGCCCGGGCGGTGCCGGACCCTCGGGGGTGGGCCCGTGTCGATGACGCGGAGAAGGACCCCGAGCGGGAGGCAAACCCGATGTGGCCCTTCGCCGGTCACCCCCCGGAGTACGTCGCGCCGCGCCTCAAGAACATCGACAGGGACAGTGCCGAGAATCTGCTCCTGGCCCTCACCGAGGCCGGCTGCACCCTGGACAACCTCCGGTACTTCGACGAGTCCGAGGACGAGCTGAGGGCGATGGCGCGCACGATCCTGGTCCGTTACGGCGACAACGCCACCTATCACACCAACGTCAGCAAGACCGGCAGCGCTCCCGGCACCCTCGACTTCACGCTGCAGAGCCTGGGGTACAGCCCGCTGAGCGTCCTGATGGAGGACTGCGGCCTCGTCGTCGTGTCGGACACCGAGGTCGGGCTGTTCTGGACGTTCTCCGACTGACGACCCAGCCGCCGACCAGGTGATTTGAGAGGATGCCCCCGTGCTGACCCGTTCCGCTTCCTACTCCGACCGGGAGACCGCCCAGTGGGCGACCCAGCAGGTGGTGACCGTCAACGAGCAGGTCATCCACCGCTGGCTGGCCCAGGGCACCCGGCCCCGGCTCACCATCGAGACGGCCTGGCCGTCGCGGGAGGAGCCCGTGGGGCGGGTGCAGCTGGAGGGGGATCTGCTGGCCGGGCTCGGGCCGGTCGACGTCCGGGCGGCGCGCGTGGTGCTGCGCCGGGAGCCGTCGAGCCCGTACGGCTTCGTCGTCCACACGACCTTTCCGTTCTACCTGTAGGGGCGTACGCCGATGTCCATGAAGCCCCTCGAGCACGACCGCCGGTACGGCGAGCTGGACCAGGTGATGCGCGCGTACCTGGGGCAGCCGGCCGACGACACCCCGGAGCGGCGCAGCCGCGCGCTGGACGCGTTCCTCCGGCACACCTGGCACACCCGCCCCGCCGCCATCGCGGAGGCGGAGCGGCAGCTGCGCGAGTACAGCCGTAACCCTCCGGGCCGCATCCGGCAGGGGCTGGGCGAGTTCTACGCGATCCCGGACGTGGGGCTGCCCCAGTCGGAGATCGGCGACTGGCTCATGGTGCTGGCCGACCATCTGAAGCGGAGCATCGAGGAGGGCGACGTTCCCGAGCCGTCGGCGCCGCGGACGCACTGGGAGTGGCACGCGCGGTTCCCGGAGACGGCGCAGCTGCTCGGCGGCTGGTTCTCGCAGGACATCGTGGACGAGTTCCCCGACCACGACGCCGCCGTCGCCGACTACGCCGCCACGACCGACCCGCAGCTGGTCGCCCGACTCGTGGGCGAGCTGCACGAACTGCTCGCCCTGCCCCTGGACGACGGCGACTACGCGCTGGCCGCCGCCGAACTCGGCATGGAGGTCGCCCCGCCGGAGCCGTTCTCCCACGGCGCCTGGTTCCAGCCGCTGGCGACGAGGCTGTCCGGCGGCTGATCCGCCCGGCGGGCGCCGCCCGCGTCCGCGGCGAAGCCCCGGCTCGGTCGAGCCGGGGCTTCGCCGCGGGCGGACTCATGCCAGTGTCAGGCCGGTAGCAGGCCCGGGGCGACCTTCAGGAGGGCACCCTCGCGGTCCAGGGTGAGGACGTGGTGGGTGTCCCGGCTGAGGGTGGTGGGGTCCGGGGTGGGCGAGGACGACGCGGCCGTAGGAGGTGATCTTGCCGAGGGCGGCGAGGGCCCGTTCGACGTAGGCGGTGATCTTGGGGTGGTCGCCGACCTCCACCGCCGTCATGGCGCGGTAGACCGGGGTCCCGTCGACCGTCTCCTTGGTGTACCGGAACATGTTCACCACGAACGGCGTGCCGTCGAGCGAGACGGAGTCGACGACGAACTCCGGGCCGACGAGCCGTTCCTGGACGAGGAGTCCGGTGATGACCTCGCCGGCGAGGTCGGTCCCCCGAAGAGCCGGTCGCAGGCGGCCCGTACCTCGTCCAGGGTGGAGCAGAAGTACACGCCGTCGGTGGCGAAGGACTTCACCGGCTTCACGACGAACTCGGCGAGCCCGCTCCGCGTACAACCCGCTTGTGACCGGCCGAGGGTCTGGGAACCCTCCAGAGAGCACGGGTTCCACGCCCTTCGACACTTCTACGCCTCCGAGCAGTTGGAGGCTGGCGAATCGGTGATCTCCCTTGCTCAGTGGCTCGGCCACACGGACCCAGGATTTACCCCAAGGAAGTACGGTCACTTCCTGCCCAGGGCTGGGTCTCGGGGGAGCGGCGCCATCGACGCCGTGTTCGGGTAGACCCGGCCGGGACCGCCGGGGCCCGGGAGCTTGCGAAAGTCCCAGAGAAATCCCACAGCCACCGCCGCACCGCCATCTGCCCAGCATATTCGCAGTTCAGACGGGGTGCGGCGGCATGCTCACATCAGATGTCGCGGAAGATCTCGATCTGCGCGCCCACCGAGTTCAGCCGCTCCGCCAGGTCCTCGTAACCGCGGTTGATGACATAGACGTTGCGCAGCACCGACGTGCCCTCCGCCGCCATCATCGCGAGCAGCACCACCACGGCGGGCCGCAGTGCGGGCGGGCACATCATCTCGGCCGCGCGCCAGCGGGTGGGGCCCTCGACGAGGACGCGGTGGGGGTCGAGGAGTTGCAGCCGGCCGCCGAGGCGGTTGAGGTCGGTCAGGTAGATGGCGCGGTTGTCGTAGACCCAGTCGTGGATGAGGGTCTGGCCCTGGGCCGATGCCGCGATCGCCGCGAAGAACGGCACGTTGTCGATGTTCAGGCCGGGGAACGGCATCGGGTGGATCTTGTCGATCGGCGCCTCCAGCTTGGAGGGCCGTGCGGTCAGGTCCACCAGCCGCGTGCGGCCGTTGTCCGCGGTGTACTCCTCCGAGCGGTCGTGGTCGAGGCCCATCTCCTCCAGGACCGCGAGCTCGATCTCCAGGAACTCGATCGGTACGCGACGAATCGTCAGCTCGGACTCGGTGACGACCGCCGCGGCCAGCAGGCTCATCGCCTCGACCGGGTCCTCGGAGGGGCAGTAGTCGACGTCCACGTCGATGGCCGGTACGCCGTGCACGGTGAGCGTGGTCGTGCCGATGCCCTCCACCCGTACGCCCAGGGCCTCCAGGAAGAAGCACAGGTCCTGGACCATGTAGTTGGATGAGGCGTTGCGGATGACGGTGACGCCGTCGTGGCGGGCGGCGGCCAGCAGGGCGTTCTCGGTCACCGTGTCACCGCGCTCGGTCAGCACGATCGGGCGGTCCGGCGCGACGTCGCGGTCGACCTGTGCGTGGTACAGGCCCTCGGTCGCGGTGATGTCCAGGCCGAAGCGGCGCAGCGCGATCATGTGCGGTTCGATCGTGCGCGTTCCGAGGTCGCAGCCGCCGGCGTAGGGGAGCTTGAACTGCCGCAGCCGGTGCAGCAGCGGGCCCAGGAACATGATGATGGAGCGGGTGCGGCGGGCGGCGTCCGCGTCGATGGCCTCCATGTCGAGGTGCGCGGGCGGGGCGATCTCCAGGTCCATCCCGTCGTTGATCCAACGGGTGCGCACCCCGATGGAGTTGAGCACCTCCAGGAGGCGGTACACCTCCTCGATACGGGCGACCCGGCGCAGCGTCGTGCGGCCCTTGTTGAGGAGTGACGCGCACAACAGCGCCACACAGGCGTTCTTGCTGGTCTTGACGTCGATGGAGCCGGACAGCCGGCGTCCGCCGACCACCCGCAGATGCATGGGTCCGGCGTAACCGAGCGACACGATCTCACTGTCGAGCGCCTCGCCGATCCGGGCGATCATCTCAAGGCTGATGTTCTGGTTGCCGCGCTCGATGCGATTGACTGCGCTCTGGCTTGTGGCCAGCGCTTCGGCGAGCTGCGTCTGCGTCCAGCCGCGGTGCTGGCGCGCGTCACGGATGAGCTTCCCGATGCGTACGAGGTAGTCGTCTGCCATGCCACGCAGGCTATCTCAGATATGAGATGGTGCTCTCGGTGGGGTAGGCCATCAGGGTGACAGGCTGTGCGCAGTGGGGTGACGTGGTTCATACAGCGGCA
The DNA here is from genome assembly GCF_040612535.1 of Streptomyces sp. NPDC006368. Lineage (NCBI taxonomy): Bacteria > Bacillati > Actinomycetota > Actinomycetes > Kitasatosporales > Streptomycetaceae > Streptomyces > Streptomyces sp. NPDC006368. The sequence continues at coordinate 7,615 of NZ_JBEXQK010000013.1, read as the reverse complement.
GTTCGGCCCCGCTCGGCAGCCGCACCGTCGCGAGCAGACCCCACCCCTGGTCGCTGACCGGCCGCGCGAGCTCCGCCCCGCGCTCGGTCAACTTCCGCAGGACGTCCCGGACGTCGTCGCACATCAGGTAGAACTCGTGCCTCGGCTCGCCCGACGAGGGGTGCACGGCGACCTCGGCGGGCGGCAGCCTGAAGATGAGCCACCCGCGTCCCGCGTCGACGTGGGGGAACCCGAGCACGTCCCGGACGAACGCCCGGTCCGCGTCGGCGTCCCGGGTGTACAGGATGACGTGCGCACCGCTGAACATGTCTCGATGCTCGGCGCTGCCCCGAATCGCCACAAGCGGGGCGCAGCCGTACGAGTGCCGGGCCGTGTGTCGTTTCGCGAGTCCGTCAGGGTGGCCGCACCCACCCCGCCCGGACGGCGGGCGCGAGTGGAGCAGTGGCGCACGCCATGCCGTGGCGCGGTGGTGTCCTGTCTCACCGAAGTTTGGCGATGCCGAGTCGCTGACGTGGGCGGACTATCTTCGCTGAGACAGGACGCGGACCCGGTAGATAGTGAGACGGGCCGCAGCGGACTGGTCAGCCGTGTTTCGTCTCAGCGAAGTAGTCGTCGCGCCTAGGCTGACCTGCCTCAAGGGCAGCAGTAGCGTCCTTCGTGTGTTGCCTGGCGGGAGGGGCGGCCCAAGCGCTGTCCGCGTGAGCTTCGGAGCAGGTCATGGCTGGGTGCTGTCTCGGCGGGGAAGCTTGTCGCCGATCGCCTCCACCAGAGCCTTGACTTCCTCGGGGAACTTGTGGGCCCAGGTGGTCAGGAAAGCGCTCTTGACGATGTGGCCGGAGGTGAAGTCCAGGTCGCCGCCGATCTGCTCCCAGACCATGTGCCTGTCCCAGTTGGTCAGTGCGCGCTCCTTCACGACCTTCTTCACTCGCTCCTGGTCGTGCAGGCCGAGGTGGAGGGCCACCGCAAGCCGACCTGCTTCCTCGTCCAGACAACCCAGCACCCGATTCAGTACGTGGGCCTCGGGCGAGCTGGCCCCGGGCAGGGCGAAGATGCCCTCGTCGGGATTGGCGCGCTCGAACTGGTCACCGTCGAGAATGCAAATCGACGGATAAGTACGGGTTGGGTCGATGTTGTGGTGAGCGTTGACCTTGATGGCGGGGTCGGCGCCGCCCATCGCGTGGACCTTGACCTCATCCAACTCGATGCCGCCGTGGCTGCGAAGGGCGGTGGTGACCATGAGTTCGGCGAAGGCGTCCTCGACGAAGATCGCGAGCTTGGCCTCAATCTGACCAGTGATGGTCCGCAGGGCTTTGACGTCGAGCTTTCCCTGGATCACGTTGCCGAGGAGGGCCGCCCAGATGGCCTTGGAGGGCAGTGGGGCGAGCGCGTCATTTGAGTGCGTGGTGAAAATGACCTGGCAAGACTTGCGGTGGGCGACACCGATCAAGTATTCGACCATGCGCTGAGTGGCCACCGGGTGCAGGCCGTTCTCGATCTCCTCGATAAGAATCATGGCCCCGGGGGAGGCAGCTTCGACGTCGGCGACGATACGGATGACGCTCGCTTCGCCGGCTCCGAAGTGGAACTCGGAGTACCCCTCACCCTGAGGGGTGAGCCCGGAGAAGAGCTTGACCTTGCCAGCAGCGTCCACGTAGAGCTGCTGGAACCCCTTTATGGGCTTGGCCAGGATTTTCGCGGCATGCTCTGTGACCTCGGGAGCAAGGGTCACCTCGCGCACTGCTGCGAAGGACCCGCCAATCGCGGCCTTGAAGTTAGACCGCTCTGTGGCGGGCAGGGTCCGCTCGACTCCGAACACCAGAACCTCCCGCTCTGGGGCGGTTCGGTTCCATTTGAGCTGTTTGAAGCTTGCGGTGCGCGAGACCGACAGGCGGGGGTTAAGCTCCTTGTCGATGATTTCGTACTCGATTGACCAGTTCTGCATGCTGGCGTCGTATTTGCCGCTTTTGGCAAAGAATCGCCCTGGAGCGACGCTCTTGTAGGCCAGCGCCGCCGCCCCCAGGACGGTGGTCTTGCCCCCGCCGTTCGGCCCGACCAGTGCTGTAACCGGGAACTCGAAAGTGACTTCACGGTCGGTGAAGCCTCGGAGCTTCCGCAAGGTCAGCCGCTTGAGATACTTGCCGTAGTTCTCCTTGGAGACCTTGGTCTCCAAGTCGGTGATCACGCTCTGCCGGACTTCGCTCCTGTAGTCAGCCACCACTACCCCGTCTGAGTCTGGAAGATTTATCGGGTCATCTTCGCAGATCCGACGAACTGGGAGGCGGTGTTCCTGAGTGGGGAGTCGCCAGAGCGCGTGATCTGGATTGAAGGTTATGCACATAATTATGTGCAATTACCAGGTTGGTCAGGGTTGCCACTGCGCCGCGTGGCGCTGAGGGAATCGATAGCGGACGTAGTGGCGGAGCAGGGTGTAGGACACCGAGACGTCGTAATTGTCCATGAGGTTCAGCCAGATCTGTTTCGGTCCGAGACCCTGATCCAGCATGGCCTGTATGGGCTCCATGAGGTCGCTGTCCAGATGCGAATGGCTCCGTTCGACCCCTCGGGGAGGAGGCTGCATCGTGTCGAGGGCGAGGCGGACGAGACGGCGAGGGACGTGGTGCCGCAGGGCCAGGTCCTGAATGGTGTGGCCTCTGCGGGCGTCGATGTAGATGAGCAAGGCGAGATGGGGCTGGCCGGGGAACAGCTCGGTTCGCGCAGTGCGCGGGTTGGGCTTCATGCGGCCGCGCGGGGAACTGGCGTCAGCGAGAGCCCGGTCCAAAGACTCCTCGGAGCGGCCGGAAACCGCGGCCAGGCGGCCCAATTGGGGCTTGCCGAACCAGAAGGGCGGTCCGTTGAGGAAGCAGTGGAGATAGCTCGGCTTGAGATGGTTCGCGCGGGCGAGGCGGCGAACGTAGGAGTCCGTGATCTCGCCGACGCAGGGGCGTAGTCGGACAGGTAGCGGAGCCAGCGGGCGAGGCAGCTCTGGCAGCGGGCGGGACACCTCAGCGGCCCTTCTTCGCAGCTTCCGCGGCATGGTCCAGGGGGATTGCGTCGAGAGCTGACTTGGTCACGCGTTCTGTGCCGCTGAGGATCGCGTCGATCGCGGCGCCCCGGATCGCGTGGGAGAGTGCGCCGATCATGCCGTCGGCCCGCTTGTGGAGGTAGCGGTCCAGCTTGACCAGGCTGCCCGGCGGGTGGTCGTGGAGCAACAGGGTCCTCTCCATCGTTGCGACCAGTCCCTTCCATTCGTCGCCGTAGGGGAACGGGCGGGTGGGAACGAGGGTGAAGCGGCCTGCGATCTGGGCGCCCCGAGTGCCGGCCAGGAGCTCGCTGGTGTCGAGGTTGATGCCTGCGTAGACGAACGTTGCGGGGATGCGCTCGGAGAAGTATTTCAGGGTGTCGGAGACCTCGGCACCGGCTCGTGTGACCTGCGAGACGTTATGGATTTCGTCGACGAGGACCAGACCGGTGCGGGTGTCCGTGCAGATGCCGACCACCGCTTCGATGATGTCGGTCATGTTTGATCTGGCCCGGACCGGCAGCCCCAGGAAGCGAGCGAACTCGGCCGCGACCATGCGGGCGGACGCCGCGGGCGGGACGGTGATGTAGAGCACCGGGATGCGGTCGTTGACGTTCGGGTGACGGGCCCGGTCGAGCAGTTCGTGGGCGAGCCCGAGCTGGGTGATCGCGCTGGTCTTGCCCGTTCCGGGCAGCCCGGAGACCATCAGGCCACGGCGGGCGCTGATCGCGTGCCGGTTCAGCAGGACCAGGCGCCGGCCGCAGACCACTGTCTTCTCGACGAACGAAGTGGCGACCACGAGCATCCGTGCGTGGTGGTCGAGCCGGTCGTCGTCATAGAGGGCCCGCTCGGTAGGGGACAGTTTGGCCAGTTCGGCGGAAGTCAGCAGGACCGGTGGTCTGGGGGGCCCGGTGGCGAACTTCCGCCATCCGTCCAGGGTGGTCAACTGTCGGTTGGCCTCGGCATCGGCGTCCTGGAGCGTGGTGTGCCGGGTTGCTGGTTCGGAGATGGTCACGGACGCCTCCAGGGGTTCGCGAGCGGGTCGAATAGGCCCAGCGGGATGACTTCGGCCAGCTCCGTGTCTGCCTGGTCTTCCTGAGCGGCTTCGTCGGCGGGCGGATCGGGGGTCGGCCGGTCGGGGGTGGTGGCCCGGGTCCGTGCGGCGACGCGCCGGGACCGTTTGGCCGCGGGCCCCTGCTTGGGGGTGGGACCGTCGTGGGCCCGCCGCAGCAGCGCGGCGGCCGCGTCCGCGATCTGTTCCTCCGTGCCGCCGGAAACCTGCTCGCAGGCGTGGTCCCAGGCCAGTTCCCCGAACGGGACACCGACGCGGTTGAGGTGTTTCCAGAACACGGTGATCCACCGACTGCGCCGACGGTCGCGTACCCAGATTCGGGAGATGTCGTAGGGGTCGTGGTGGATCTCCCACAAGCCCTTCTTCTCCATCACCCCGGAGTGCTGGCGGCGCAACGGCCCCAGTTCGCCGTTGTCGTAGGTGCGGTGCTTGATCCGGATGCCGTAGCTGTTGATCGCCTGCCAGCGTTCAGGCAGCAACTCGACGTAGTCCTCGCCGTCCAGCGGAACCGGGACGTAGCCGCAGGACTGAAGCAGCGTCGTGTACTTCTCGTTCGGCGAGAACGCGCGCCCCGGCGCCTGCGGATCACGCAGCCCGTCGTGCGGCCTGGTCTGCCAGACGGCGATGACCCACTCATCGAGCAGGCTCTGGAGTTCAGGAAGAGACCACAGCGGCCCGTCCTCCAGCTTCCGGCCGCGGCGGTCCGTGGTCGATCCGGTGTAGCCCGCGACGAACTGGGCGAACAGCGTGGCCACCGAGCCCAGAGTCTTCTCGATCATGCCTTTGTCGGTCGGCGTCGCCTTGTGGGCCGGTTGCAGGTTGATGCCCAAATACCGGCAGGAGGCCCGGAAGTTCCGCGAGACGAACACCTTCCCGTGGTCGCAGACGATCGTCTCCGGCACGATCACCGGCCGTGCCGCCGCGTGCTCCAGGCGCTCGTCCAACGTCAGCAACCGCCGGTGCGGCAGCACCGAACGGGACATCCGCAGGGCCTCTGACCATCCGGGCCGCATCGCCTCCGGGGTGACGCTACGGGCCAGCAGCGCGGAAGCGTCCGCGGCCTTCGTGGTCGGCCGCAGCACCGCCGCAGTGATCGACCTCGTCGCGATGTCGACCATCGCCGTCAGCTCGACCTTCTCCGCGATCCCGTCGTCCAGGCGCACCAGCACATCCAGCGGGGTCGAGTCGATCTGCATCAGCTCGCCCGGCGCGCTGGCCGGAACCTCCCCGAACGGGTCGGGAGGCCGGGCCTTGACCGACCGTCGCGTGCGGGCCGAACCCGTCGCGTGCGTGCCCGTCGCCAGCTTGCTGTAGAGCCGGTAGAGAGTGGCCCGGGAAGGAACCTCGACACCGGCGCCGTCCTCGCGGTCGGCCAGGATCTCCTTGGTCCGCCAGACGAGGAATCCGATCGTCTTCGACGAGTCCTCGGCCGTCTCGTTGATCGCCTGCTGCATCGCCTCCACCACCGCCGCATCGACCTTGCCGAAGACCGGCATCTGCTTGGCCGACCGGCCATCGGCCAGCCCGACCACCCCGTCACGCTGATAGCGCTGGCGCCGCTGTTTGATCCCGCTGGCAGTCACCTTGTGCCCGGCCGCCGTCAACTCGGCCGCCTTGGCCCGCTCGCGCTCAGCCAACGAGTGCTGTCTCGGGTCGAACTCCGGCCGAGCCCCTGCCTCACCGGACGCCCCCGGCGGCAGCCCGTGCAGCACCTCCAGAATGTGGCCCTCCCACCAAAGTGCCTGTTCAGCGGCTGTTTCGGGAAACTCTGCGAGTCGGGCTGTGGGCGGGACCTTCCGCCCCTGCTTGTTCACTGGGCGCCCCTTCCGATCACGCCCACGACCGTGCGCGGGCTCAGCAGCTCGACCGTCAGGTCCTCGGCGACCATTTCCTGACGCCAGAGCAGATGGAACAGCGCGGGCAGCATCGCGAGCCGGTCACCCGCCGCATCAGCCCCCGGCAGCAGCGGCCCCGGCGCCGCGAAGACCTCCCGCAGGCGGTCCGCAGCCGTTGGGCGCAGGCACCGCGGGTGCCGGTAGCGGGACAGCCACCGGACATTCGCCAGCAACACCGGCTCCGGCATCCCGACCCGCTCGAAGTGCCAACCCGCCTGAGCGCAGGCGATCCGCGTCACCTCGAATGCTTCCGCGTCCTTTGGCTCGATCCGCTCGTCCGCGCGGACATCGACGACCACGGCTGAGCCGTCCACCCGGCGCACGAAGTAGTCCGGAGCGTGCCGACGCTCCTGTGCCCCGTCCTGCCAGTGCAGCCAGAAGGGCTGCGAGGCGATCCCCGTCACCTGCGGATCGAAGTCCATGAGCACGAGCCGGTCCCGCTCCAGCCAGGACTCGAAGCCCACGTGCTGCCCAGTCGTCGCCGCCCAGTACCAGCCGGCGAAGTGACGCTCACCACGGGACCACCGGAACGGCCGTACCGGTGCCACGTCCTCGAATCGAGCCGTCACACAGTCCAGCAGAGGCCGGCGCTGCCGCTGACGTACGGCGTCCACATACGACAGCTCGACGTACGGCCCTACGAGATCCACCCCAGCCCGTACGGCCACCAGCACCCCCAGCGCGTTTAGCCCGTACGGCTAGGTTCACTGAGACGGAAGGCCGAACGACTGGGTTCGCTGAGTAAACGCCTCGATTGGATGAGAGCGGTCAGGTGGCCCGGGGCATGACCGGGCAGCGGTCATGTACTAGAGTTATCTCGACATCGAGATATCTGCCGAAAGACGCACCGCAGCCGCGCCAGCCGGTAAGGGTTACCTAACTAAGTCTTACCTTAGCGGATCGGCGCGGAGCCATCGCGGCAGGATGCGGTAAGAACGCGCACATTGATGAAGGAGACTGTCGTGTCGGCGAACAGCTTCGACGCCCGCAGCACGCTGCGCGTGGGCGACGAGTCGTACGAGATCTTCAGGCTGGACAAGGTCGAGGGCTCCGCGCGCCTCCCCTACAGCCTCAAGGTGCTCCTGGAGAACCTCCTCCGCACCGAGGACGGCGCGAACATCACCGCCGACCACATCCGGGCCCTCGGCAACTGGGACTCCCAGGCCCAGCCGAGCCAGGAGATCCAGTTCACCCCGGCCCGCGTGATCATGCAGGACTTCACCGGTGTGCCGTGCGTCGTGGACCTCGCCACCATGCGTGAGGCCGTCAAGGAGCTCGGCGGTGACCCGGCGAAGATCAACCCGCTGGCCCCGGCCGAGCTGGTCATCGACCACTCCGTCATCGCCGACAAGTTCGGCACGGCGGAGGCCTTCGGCCAGAACGTCGAGCTGGAGTACGGCCGCAACAAGGAGCGCTACCAGTTCCTGCGCTGGGGCCAGACCGCCTTCGACGAGTTCAAGGTCGTCCCGCCCGGCACCGGCATCGTCCACCAGGTGAACATCGAGCACCTGGCCCGTACCGTCATGGTCCGGGGCGGCCAGGCGTACCCCGACACCCTCGTCGGCACCGACTCGCACACCACCATGGTCAACGGCCTCGGCGTCCTCGGCTGGGGCGTCGGCGGCATCG